>NZ_JAMYLH010000026.1:0-79190 GCF_040317925.1 Mesorhizobium sp. M1348
CGTCCTCGCCGATCTTCTTGTCAGAATCTTCAAGTGCGGCAAGCGCCGAACCCTTGACGATCGGAATGTCGTCGCCGGGGAACTCGTTCTTGGTCAAAAGCTCGCGCACCTCCAGCTCGACCAGCTCGAGCAGCTCGGCGTCGTCGACCTGGTCGACCTTGTTCAAAAACACCACGATCGAGGGCACGCCGACCTGGCGGGCCAAAAGGATGTGCTCGCGGGTCTGCGGCATCGGGCCGTCGGCGGCCGACACCACCAGGATCGCACCGTCCATCTGCGCAGCACCGGTGATCATGTTCTTCACATAGTCGGCGTGGCCGGGGCAGTCGACATGGGCATAGTGGCGGTTGGCGGTCTCGTATTCGACATGCGCCGTCGAAATGGTGATGCCGCGCGCCTTCTCTTCCGGCGCCGCATCGATCTGGTCGTAGCGCTTGTATTCGCCAAAATACTTGGTGATCGCCGCCGTCAGCGACGTCTTGCCATGGTCGACGTGACCAATCGTGCCAATGTTCACATGAGGCTTAGTGCGCTCGAATTTACCTTTTGCCATAGTCTCTTTCCTTGGACGGCCTAGGGACGGCCTGGACCTTCAGTTCAGTCGAATGCGGGGCGATTAGCGACTAAGGCCGAAAAACACAAGTGCCTTGTCGCCGAGCGCGCTCGCCCGCCCGAACGCGTGATCCGGTTTCGGAGAATGTGGCGCGGATATAGGAACGAACAAGGGCAAATGGAATGGTTACGGCGGCGGCTGACGGCTTTGACGGATTTACAGCCGGATCTGGCCCATTGCCGCTCTGGCGCCGGTCTGATTTCGTGGGCCGATGCATTTCATCCCGACTGCCATACGAGGCCCGCTGTTCATGGTCGTTTCGACCGGGTCCTACATCGTCAACGACACGATGATGAAGCTCGCAACCGCGGGACTGCCGCCCTATGAGGTGCTGTTCCTGCGCGGCGCTGCGGCAACATTGTGGGGCATTCCGCTGCTGTTCATGCTGGGCTATGGCAAGCAGATCCCGCTGATCCTAGACGCCAAGGTTTTGCGCAGGAACCTGCTCGAGCTGGGTGCTATCCTTTGCTACGTGGTGGCGCTCGCCAACATGCAGATCGCCGACTCGACCGCGCTCGGGCAGATCACGCCCTTGCTGATGCTGGTCGGCTCCTCGATGCTGTTTGGCGAACGGATCGGCGGGGTACGCCTGGCGCTGATCGGGCTCGGCTTTGTCGGCGCGGTGATGGTGGCACAACCGACAATGCAAGGGATTTCGGTCTACGCCCTGCTGGCGCTAGGCAATGCAGCCCTGTCCGCGGCGCGCGATCTGGCCGGACGCAAGGTCGCCGCCGACGTGCCGGGAATGGTCGTGGCTATTTCCGCGGTGATTGTGGTGCTCGCGGGCGCCGGCGTTGCGCATCTGGTTTCCGAGCAGTGGGTGGTGCCTGGGACCGGTCACCTGCTGCTGATGGGCGGCGCCGGACTGTTCCTGATCTTCGGCCACTTCTTCATCTTCATGGCCTATCGCGTCGGGCCGACCAGCGTGGTGGCGCCGTTCTACTATTGCTTTACCGTCTGGGCGGTGATTTCAGGCCTGGTGGTATTCCGGCAGCTCCCGAATGCGCTGGCCATCTGCGGCATCCTGCTGGTGGTGGCCAGCGGGTTGACCATCGTCTCGCTCGACGAGCGCAAGCGCCGGTTGACCGTCGTCGCTTGAAACTGAAATCGGCCTGCACAATGGGAGGAGCGCGTGGCAAGCCCGGATGACAACCAGAATTCACGCAACCGCACGCTCGCCGGAAAGTGCCTGTGCGGCGCCGTTCAGTACGCGGTGGCGGACGCGTTCATCTATGCCGCGAACTGCCACTGCTCGAACTGCCGGCGCACCACCGGCTCGGCCTTCAAGCCATTCGCCGGCATCGAGCGCGACAGGTTGAGCCTGGCGACGGGCGAGGACAATCTCATGATCTTCGGCGACGAAACCGGCCATGATGCGCACTGCAAGACTTGCGGCTCGTTGCTCTATTCGGTGGTCCGCGACGGTGCCTTCGTGCATGTCGCCATGGGAAGCCTCGTCGACGAGCCGACCATCCGCCCGACGCAGCACATCTTCGTCGGCTCCAAGGCAAAGTGGTTCACGATCACCGACGATCTGCCGCAATATGAAGAACACGCGGTCGCCGGAGATGCCGGCGAATAGCTGACCGTTAGAAACGCTCAACCAAATTATCGTTTCGTTTTCGCGTGCGCCGCCAAGCAAACTATACTGTGCTCCGTCACTGAACTTATGTCGCGGAGATTTCTGTGGCATTGCCGCCCGACTGGTTGCCCAATGTTGCGATGAGGCGCGTCATTTGCCATTGGACGGCAGGCTCGCATTCGGCCGGCGATACCGACAGGGATGCGTATCACATACTGGTCGAGGGGAATGGCCGTCTGGTCAGGGGCCGGCCTTCGATCGCACTCAATTCGGGCCGGGTAAAACCGGGATATGCCGCGCACACGCTCAACTGCAACGGCGGCTCGATCGGGGTTTCGCTCTGCTGCATGGCCGGGAGGAAAGGCCGTTCGATGCCGGCCGCTATCCGATGACCAGGGCGCAGTGGGACGCGATGACCGCGGTTGTCGCCGAACTCTGCAAATATTACCGCATCAAGGTCACGTCCAAAACGGTGCTCTCGCATGCCGAGGTCGAGAGCAATCTCGGCATAGAACAACGCGGAAAATGGGATTCACCCGGCTGCCCTTCGATCCGACGATCAGCGGCGCAAGCGCCTGTGGCGAACGGCTGCGCCGCGACGTGACGGCGGCAATGGGCTTGATGCCAAATCTGCCGGTGAGGATTGGGCGCGATGCGGCATGGCAGCGACTGCTCGAGGAATTATGGCCGATCATGGTGAGAGGGCTGGAAGCCGGCCTCAACACGCTGATCCGCGAAATCCTCAAAAGGATCAGATAGGCGGTCGGCATTCGGGTGAATGCCGACGCAACTGCCGAACGGCTTCTACAGAGCCCTCTTGCCGCTGAACTGGTGATAGGCCCACAGGACAACCACGGCACCGACAACGGCTACGATCAGGCTGTAGATGTTGAGCCCGGTAACGCCCGACGCACCAAACGCACTGAAGATGAGCCCGCCGACGATAGCCCCGACAATCCCGAGCACGATGTCGAGCACAAGGCCTTGCCCGCTTTTATTGACAATCTTGCTGCCTATGAAGCCGGCGATGACGCCGAGAATAATCCAGCTTAATATTGACATTTTTCCTCTCCGTTCCCCGCGCTCGATTACTTCCACATTATTAAGCAAAGCTCAAGCCAACTTGAAAATCATGATTACGGAAAGCTCAAACCGGCTTGAAATTCGCCATGAATGCGTCATTGTCGGAGACGGACGGGCAATTTGACATGGAGATCCACAATGGGACTGTTTGACAATGCCGTTCCCGGCGGCAACGTCGCCAAGCCGCTGATGATCGCGCTCGGTGCACTTTTGGTGGGAAAAATGCTGAGCGGTGGAAGTTCCGCCCAGCCGGAGGCAGCGCAAAGCCCTGCCCCCGTCCCGCCTGATGCAACCGCATCCGCCGACGGCGGACTGCTCGGCGGTCTGGGCGGCCTGCTCGACAAACTGAAGGACGCCGGCCACGGCAACGTCGTCAATTCGTGGGTCGGCACCGGTCAGAACCAGCCGATCAACCCCAGCGATCTGGGCAGTGCTCTCGGGCCACAAATCATCCAGGAGATCGCCCAAAGGACGGGCCTGAACCAGCAGGAATTGCTCCAGCAATTGTCCGCGGCCTTGCCCGGGCTTGTCGACCAGCTGACGCCGAAAGGGCAAGTGCCGCAGCAGAACCAACTCGCGTCCATATTCAGCAAATTCGCGAGCTGACGCCTGTCGCCCAATGCCGCCTGCGGGTTGGGACAACGATATGCGTAAAACACAGATTAGAGTTCGTCGCGCGTCCGTTTGGACGCGCAACGAATACTTTGAACTATCGGCAAAGCGCTTCGCTTGGCGCTGCCTGCTTCGGGATCGTGCGCGAGGGACGCGGCGGCTGCGGGAAATCTGGAGCGGGTAGCGGGAATCGAACCCGCATATTCAGCTTGGAAGGCTGCTGCTCTACCACTGAGCTATACCCGCGCCTTTCAGTCAAGCGTCGGATCCGCTCCGACGCTCGCTCTGCGTTTCAGGGCTTCCGGGCCGGCAGTGGTGGAGAGGGTTGGATTTGAACCAACGTAGGCATAGCCAACGGATTTACAGTCCGTCCCCTTTAACCACTCGGGCACCTCTCCAGTCTGCCGCCGGAGCCATGCAACGAGGCATCGACGCGTCGCGGCCGCCAAAGCAGCCCTTCCGCGAAGCGCCTTATGGCGGCAGCGCCCAAAACTGTCAACCGCAACAGCCCGGCAAAAAGCGCTGAATCTCACGCCTCGCCCGACAAGCAGCTTCTGCGGCTGTATCCATGGCCGGACGACACGGCTATAGAAGCCGGCCATGAGCAACGATAACAAGTCCAAGACCCCGAAAGACACCCACTACGCCAAGCTGCGCCGCGCGCATCGCGACGAGAAGAGCGGCGGCGCGCCGTCGTTCAGGCCACGCCAGCCGGTGCCGGCCGGCGAGAACCCGGCGGATGGACTGGTGCGGCTCTACGGGCTGCACACGGTGCGGGCGGCGCTCGACAATCCGCGTCGCAAGATCAAAAAAATGCTGGTGACGCGCAACGCTGCCGAGCGGCTGGCAATCGCCGATCTCGGTGCTTTGGCCTTCAAGGCGGAACTGGTCGAGCCCAGGGACATCGACAAGGTCACCGGCTCCGATGCTGTGCACCAGGGTGTGCTGATCGAGGCCGAGCCGCTGAAACCGAAGCGGCTCGATGCGCTTGGCGACGCCAGGCTGGTGCTGGTGCTCGACCAGATCACCGATCCGCACAACGTCGGCGCGATCCTGCGCTCGGCGGTGGCCTTCGGCGCCGGCGCGCTGATCACCACGGCGCGCCACAGCCCGCAGGAATCCGGCGTACTGGCGAAGTCGGCCTCCGGTGCGCTGGAGCACATCGATCAGATCGAGGTGAAGAACCTCGCCGACGCGCTCGGCCAACTGCACGAGGCCGGATTCCAGACGATAGGGCTGGATTCGGACGGTCCGGCGGAGCTCGAAAAGAGTTTTTCGGGAGAAAAGATCGCATTGGTGCTGGGCGCCGAGGGCAAAGGCCTGCGCCAGAAAACGCGCGAAACGGTGACGACGCTTGCCCGGCTCGACATGCCCGGCGCCATCCGCTCCCTCAATGTGTCGAACGCGGCGGCGGTGGCGCTTTATGCGGCAAGGAAATTTTTGAAAGAGTGAATGGTGAATGGTGAATGGTGAATGGTGAATGGTGAATGGTGAGACTGCACGTAAGTCGTGACCAATTCACTATCAACTACTCACCTATCTGCTACTGACTACCTACCCACCATTCACTATTCACCCACTTCACATCCCGCCATCCGCTCCAGCGCTCGAACAAGCGCCGAATGATCTTCCTTAGCCCCACCATTCGCCGCGCAAGAATTGAACAATTGCTGCGTGGTCGAGGTGTTGGGCAGCGCCACGCCGAGGGCTTTCGCGCCTTCCAGCGCGAGATTGAGATCCTTCTGGTGAAGTTCGATGCGGAAGCCCGGCGCGAAGCTGCGCTTGATCATGCGCTCGCCGTGCACTTCGAGAATGCGCGAGGCGGCGAGCCCGCCCATCAGCGCTTGCCTGACCTTGGCCGGATCGGCGCCGGCTTTTGAAGCAAAGACAAGCGCTTCGGCGACGGCCTCGATGGTCAGCGCGACCACGATCTGATTGGCGACCTTGGTTGTCTGGCCGACGCCGTTCGGTCCGACCAGCGTGATGTTCTTGCCCAACTTCTCGAAGATGGGCCTGGCGCGTTCGAAGGCTTTTTCCTCGCCGCCGACCATGATGGTCAGCGACGCTGCCTTGGCGCCGACCTCGCCGCCCGACACCGGCGCATCGAGATAGTCGCAGCCGAGATCGTTGATCTTTTTTGCGAATTCCTTGGTCTCGATCGGCGAGATCGAGCTCATGTCGATGACCAGCTTGCCTCTTGTCAGCCCGGACGCGACGCCGTTTTCGCCGAACAGCACGTCGGCCACCTGCGGCGTATCCGGAACCATGGTGATGACAATGTCGGCCGTTTTCGCGACGGCGCTGTGGCCAGAGACGATCTTCAGACCCTTGTCGACGAGATCGGCCGGCGGTTTCGAGCGGTGGTCGCTGGCGAAGACTTGATAGCCGGCGTCGAGCAGATGCCCCGCCATCGGCGCGCCCATGATGCCGAGGCCGATGAAGCCGATGGTTTCCATGGTAGTTCTCCGTTTCTTGTTAAGGCGGCGTTCCTGCGCGCCCCCCTCTGGCCTGCCGGCCATCTCCCCCACGAGTGAGGAGATCGGCAGTTCCCGCGCCGGCCCTCCCGACCTCGAAAATTGGCGAAAGCGGCGGTGACATCCAATCTCCCTCCTTGTGGGGGAGATGCCAAGTTTTGGCAAAGAGGGCAGGCCAGAGGGGGGCGCGAGGGAACGCGACGTGCGACACGTAGCGTCTACGCCGCCGCACTCCCCTGCCCGGCCGCGTCCCGAAACCACCCCAACCCGGCTTCCGTTCCGCCCTTTGCCTTGTATTCTGCGCCGACCCAGCCGGAATAGCCGATGCGGTCGATGTGGTTGTAGAGGAAGGGAAAATTGATCTCGCCCGTCCCCGGCTCATGGCGGCCGGGATTGTCCGCAAGCTGGATATGTGCGATGCGGCTGAGGTTTGCCTCTATGGTACGGGCGAGATCCCCCTCCATGATCTGCATGTGATAGATGTCGTATTGCAGGAACAGGTTCTTCGAGCCGACGCGGTCGATCAGCGCCAGGGCCTGATGCGAGTAATTCAGGAAAAAACCCGGAATGTCGCGGGTGTTGATCGGTTCGATCAGCAGCCTGATGCCGGCCTGCTCCAGCTTTTCGGCCGCGAAAGCCAGATTTTCGGCGAAGACGTCTTCCAGCACGGAGCGATCGACGCCCTGCGGCGCGATGCCGGCGAGGCAATTGACCTGTTCGCAGCCCAGCGCGTGCGCATAGGTGACGACCTTGGCAATGCCTTGCCGGAACTCCGGCACGCGGTCCGGCAGGATCGCAATGCCGCGCTCGCCCTTGGCCCAGTCGCCGGCAGGCAGGTTGAACAGGACCTGCGTCAGCCCGTTCTTCTTCAACCTGGCCGCGACCACATCCGGCGCATGGTCATAGGGGCCGATATACTCGACGCCCTTGAAGCCGGCGCGGGCGGCGGCATCGAAGCGGTCGAGGAAGTTATGCTCGGGAAAGAGCATCGAAAGATTGGCTGAAAACCGTGGCATTCTTCTTCTCCCAGTCAGTCCAGCATGACGATCGCCGTGGGGGCATCTTCGTGATGCTCGGCAAGTTCCTCGAATTCGGTGATCTTGTCGATTTCGGTACCCATCGAAACATTGGTGACGCGCTCGAGGATGAATTCGAGCACCACCGGAACCTGGTGCTCGTTCATCAGCTGCTGCGCCTCTTCGAAGGCACCGGCGAATTCCTCCGGCCGGCGCACCCGGACCGCCTTGCAGCCCATCGCCTCGGCAACGGCGACGTGGTCGACGCCGTAGCCCGCCTCAGGTTCGTCTTTCCGGTTGACGTTCTCGAAGGCCAGGCTGACCTCGAAATCCATCGAAAAGCCGCGCTGTGCCTGGCGGATCAGGCCGAGATAGGCATTGTTCACCACGACATGGATGTAGGGCAATTTGTGCTGTGCGCCGGCCGCCAGTTCCTCGATCATGAACTGGAAATCATAGTCGCCGGACAGCGCGACAATGGTGCGGTCCGGATCGGCGGCGCGAACGCCGAGTGCTGCCGGCAATGTCCAGCCGAGCGGCCCGGCCTGGCCGCAATTGATCCAGTTGCGCGGCTTGTAGACATGCAGGAACTGCGCCCCGGCGATCTGCGACAGGCCGATCGTGGTGACATAGGTGGTGTCGCGGCCGAACGCCTTGTTCATCTCCTCGTAGACGCGCTGCGGCTTCAGCGGCACCTGCTCGAAATGGGTCTTGCGCTTCATTGTCTTCTTGCGCTGCCGGCATTCGCCGGCCCAGCCCGACCAGTCGCGCAATTTTCCGGCCGTCCTCCATTCGGTGGCGACGTCTAGCAGCATTTTAAGCGCCGCACCGGCATCCGAGACGACGCCAAGGTCCGGCGCGAAGACCCGGCCGATCTGCGTCGGCTCGATATCGACGTGGATGAACTTCTTGCCTTTGGTGTAGACGTCGACCGAACCGGTGTGGCGGTTGGCCCAGCGGTTGCCGATGCCGAAGACGAAATCGGCTTCGAGCATCGTCGCGTTGCCGTAGCGGTGCGAGGTCTGCAGGCCGCACATGCCGGCCATCAGACGGTGGTCGTCGGGGATCGCGCCCCAACCCATCAGTGTCGGGATGACAGGCACGCCGGTGACTTCGGCGAATTCGATCAACAGGTCCGACGCATCGGCGTTGATGATACCGCCGCCGGCGACGATGACAGGCTTTTCCGCTGCGTTCAGCATCGTCAACGCCTTCTCGGCCTGAGCGCGCGACATTGCTGGCTTGAACGGCACCAGCGGCTCATAGGCATCAATGTCGAACTCGATCTCGGCCAGTTGCACATCGACCGGCAGATCGATCAGCACCGGCCCCGGCCGCGACGAGCGCATCAGATGGAACGCTTTCTGCAGCGCCATCGGCACCAGATAGGGCTCCATGACGGTGACCGCCCATTTGGCGACGGGTGCAGCGATGGCGGCGATGTCGACGGCCTGAAAATCTTCCTTGTTGAGACGCGCGCGCGGCGCCTGCCCGGTAATGCAGAGGATCGGGATAGAATCGGCAGCGGCCGAATAGAGACCGGTGATCATGTCGGTGCCGGCGGGACCCGAAGTGCCGATGCACAGCCCGATATTGCCCGACCTGGCGCGGGTAAACCCTTCGGCCATATGCGAGGCCGCCTCGACATGACGCGCAAGGATGTGGCGGATACTGCCCCTCGCCTTCAGCGCCGAATAGAGCGGGTTGATCGCAGCACCCGGCACGCCGAAGGCACAGGAGATGCCTTCCTTTTCGAGAACGAGAACCGCTGCGTCGACTGCGCGCATCCTGGCCATGTCAGCCTCCACGGAATTGTTGATAGCCGATGATGCCACCGCACCAACGATTTCTCAATTTTTTCAGAATATTTTTTCATTTCTAGAAAACGGCTCTTGTGGATTGAATTGATTTGGCTTTCTGTTTTCCACGAATTCACTTCGCAAAGCGGTGAAAAACTTTTCCATTGCCTATTTGGGCAAACAGAGCGAAGAACGGCCCGATGGAAACCACCGAAAAACGCCAGCGCGGCCGGCCGCGCGCCTTCAACGGGCCGTCCGAGGCCGCTTCGGTGCAGTCGCTGGACCGGGCGCTGCGCATCCTGGCAATCGTGGCCGATGGCAGCGGCCTGTCGCTGAGCGAGATCGCCGCCAGTTCCGGTCTGCCAGCATCCACCGCCTACCGCATGCTGACGACGCTGGAGAACCATGGCATGGTCGAGTTCGACGGCACCGACCAGCTGTGGTCGATCGGCGTCGAGACCTATCGCATGGGCGCGGCGTTCCTGCGCCGCCGCAAGCTGGTCGACCGCGCCCGTATCGTCATGCAGGAATTGATGGAGAAGACCGGCGAGACCGCCAATCTCGGCGTCGCCGAGGACGATTGCGTCGTCTTCGTCAGCCAGGTCGAGACCCATCAGGCGATCCGCGCCTTCTTCCGGCCAGGCACGCGCAGCTCCTTCCATGCCTCGGGTATCGGCAAGGCGGTGCTGGCGCATCTCGAGCCGGAACGCGTCGCCACCATCCTGCGCCGGGCCGGGCTGGAGCGCTTCACTGAAAACACGCTGTCCGACATCTCGGCTCTCGCCCGCGACCTGGTGACGATCAAATTGCGCGGCTGGTCGGTCGACGACGAGGAGCGGCATCCGGGTATGCGCTGCGTCGCCGCCGCCATCTTCAACGAATTCGGCGAGCCGATCGGCGGCGTTTCGGTCTCCGGGCCGACGGTGCGGGTCACGCCGGAACGGCTAGCCGAGATCGGCCCGCTGGTGCGCGATGCAGCTGCAGAGGTGACGAGGATGATCGGCGGCCTGCCGACCCGTCCCGGCCTTGGCAGCGAACCGAGCGCATGGCAGCGCTGACCAGCGCCGAATGGTGCGACATCAGCCAGGATGGCCAAAGCTAGGCCCCGGGCACCGCGCTCTTGGTCGATAGGTCGTAGAAATCAAGCAGCATCGCCAGCCCAACTCCGCAGGCGGTGAAGATGAGGCCGGCAATGAAGATACGATTGGCGCGTTCAAGAACGCGCCGTTGTAGAGACGTTAAGTCGAGCAGCAACCGCAGCGCTCGTATCTGCAGGGCAATGCCGATCAAAATCGGCACGACTGCGGCCAGGTGATAGATTTCCCATGGTATCGGGTTGGCGGCCCAATGCGTGATGAAGCCCAACGAGAACGCCAGCAGGATGCCGACGGTGGTGATTGTGCCGTTGCGGAAAACCGTCTCGATCGGCTCTTCGTTCGGATCGTGCTCGCCCAAGCGCCCTCTCCCTGTTTCGGCTCGGCAGTAGATTAGGCTGTCGGGAAATCGCTGTACATCCGGCAAGAGCCGAACGGCGGGATAAGGCAGTCTTCAGTGTTGGCGGTTGGCGAAAGCCGTTCGGCAATCCAATCTCCCCCCTTGCGGGGGAGATGTCCGGCAGGACAGAGGGGGGTGGGAAGGATCGCCGGCTTCGATGTTTAGCCACTCCAACTGGGAATTGGCTTAGGACTTGACTGTCATCTATTGACAGGTAGTGCGGGACAGCACCCCCCTGTGCCCTGCCGGGCATCTCCCCCGCAAGGGGGGAGATTGGCAGTTTCATCGACGGCGCCCAATTCGAAAATGATGCGCTATGCCGACAGTGGCGGTCGACCATTCGAATAGGAGCCCAGACACACAGAAAATGGGGCAGTGGGGTGCCCCTTCTTCCGGTGCCTGAAACGGTCACCTCCTCTCAAGCTGGCATAGTGGCTCTCAAAGCCGGCAGCGATGGCGATAACCGTCGTAGCCGACATAGGTGTCCGAGTACGGGTCGTAGCTCTGGTAGCGATTGAGGCAGCGCCGGACGTGCCAGGAGCCGCCGTCTTCCTCGATATAGACGGTGCGCGGCTGGGCCAGCGCGCTGCCGAGCAGGAAGCCGCCGACACCTGCGGCAATACCGATGCCGAGGTGCTTGTGCTTGTGATGGGCGGCTGAAGGCTGAACCGTGCCGACCAGCATGGCGGCGGCGACAGTGGTGGCGACGAGGCCGGAAACGATGGTGCGCTTGAACATGACGATCTCCTTGTTGTGGGAGGCGATCCAACCGCCCCTTGACCATCAGTCGTCGCAACAAGGAAAAAGGTTCGAAGATCTTTTTGGATTTTTTCTCGACGGGGGAAATCGCCCGGTCTGATGCTGTCAGCCGCGCGACCACGAACGGTCGCGCCGTCGACAGTTCACCGGAACAATCGGCAGGCCTCAGCCCATGCCGGTGATATGGCGAAGCCAGAAGGCGAGCGCGATGAAGCCGATGATGGTGGTGACGCCGGTCCAGTCGATATTGGCGCGCTTCAGATCCTTGATGAGCTTCACCAGGAGAAGCCAGGTCACGACGACGAGCGGGAGAATGATGACAAACCTGATCATGCGACAGCCTCGCTGATGCGATTGCACCTTCGATCAATATAGGGAGCGAATTGGCCGTTTTCAGGACGCCCTGGCGGCAGAACCGGCGCGTTCGCCGGGAACCGAAAAACGGAGTTTTGTCTTTACTGGCGCAACAAATATGCTAACCGAGGCGCCGTGCCCTTGTAGCTCAGCTGGTAGAGCAGCGGTTTTGTAAACCGAAGGTCGGCGGTTCGATCCCGTCCGGGGGCACCAGCACGGGCTTCTTGAGACCTCCGGGGCGCCTGATATCTGCTCATCCCCGATATCCACAGGCCGGGGCCGTCAGGATCGGTAGCACATCAGCTTCAACGCATATATTCCCTAGCGGAAACCATAGTTCCCTAGCGGAAAACCTAGGAGTCTTCGTTGGAGCAGAGACGCACGACTACCCCCTTCGTCAGCGGCATGTTTGGTGGCGTTGTCGTCTTCGCCTTCGCCTTCGGCTTCCGTTTCCTGATAAGTCCCGATCCTGATCCTGCATCAAGAGCAACGACAAGTCTTTCGGTACTGGCCTTCGCCATTTGTTTCGGCGCGGCATTCCTTCGCGAGCATCGACGCCAGATTGCCGCCGCCCGAGAATTTCTAAGCCGCCCAAGAACGTATTAGGCCCCACGCGTTCCCGACCGTCCCCCCTCGGCGAACCACAAATTTTGCGTGAGTTGCCGGCTTAATCTGACATCAGATTGCGCTTTGGCGTCTCATACCAGGAGATCCCTAGCCTATTCGTGTCTTGCGCTTACAGGGCGGTCATTTCGGCCGCTCTCCGGGCTCCGGGCCATTTAACAGCATTCGATTAAATTGCTCCTGTGTATATTAGCACTCGCTCAATTAAGCGCGCCGACAATGGCCGTGCGGCGGGCCAAAAACCAAAGGGTGTTGTCATGCGAAGCGATTTCGCCGCGGCGCGAGAGCTTTTGGAGTGCGCACAAAACCGCCTCTGCGGCGCGGATGAAACGAGCCGACGCGTCAACGAGGCCCTCGACGCGCTGATTGAAGAAATAGCCATCGCGGAATTCCGCAAGGCGCCACTGACGGTCGTGCCGTTTCCACGAGCGCGCCCGCCTAAGCATATCCGGTAGAGCGCCGGTCGCGCCCGTGTCGACGGAGCCGGCGCAAGAATTTCACAATCGCCCGTTCGAGCGTCGTTGAACGACCAACCCTTTAACCGTAACCTTGCCGGCAGCGGTGCTCTGAACCCGGAGCTGATCCATGTCACGTTGTGGAGATGTCTACGAGAACAAGGTGACCGGCGAATATGCAGTCATCCTGCGTGGCACCGAAGACCGCGGCCAGGGACCTGGCATCGCTCATCTGACCGCCCGGCCGGGAGCCGCAGTGGTGGGCGAGCACTTCCACCCGAACCTGACAGAACGGTTTACCGTCCTCGGCGGCCGGCTCGACGCCTGCATCGGCGGGAAGACTTTGTCTCTGGGGCCTGGCCAATCCGCCACGGTCGAAGCGGGCGTCGCACATGATTGGTGGAACAGCAGCAAAACCGAAGAAGCGCATGTGCTGGTCGAAGTCGATCGGGCGCCAGGTGCGGAAGATGTCGACCCGAACCGTTTCGAGCTGCTGATTGGCATGCTCTTCGGCCTGGCCAATGCCGGCAAGGTGGACAGAAAAGGCAGACCTTCGCCGCTTCAGGCGGCAGTCATCGCCAGGGAATTTGCCGACGTGATCGTCTTCACGCACCCGCCACCTTCGATTCAGCAAGTGGCGCTGGCGATCCTAGCGCCACTCGGCCATCTGCTCGGCTATCGCGCGATCGACCCGGACTACTGCAAGCCGCACGGGCATGTCACGCCGGCTCCTGAAATCCTCGCTAGAGCAGGCCTAGTAGCCGGATGATCCGGGTCCATATTGGGCGCCCGGCATTTTTGTCGGCAGCCATACATAGGACTCGCGGCAAGCTCTATGAAGCACTCGCGACCTGACCGGATATGGCGACCCGGTCGAACGTGTTTCTCACCCTGACCGACTTGTAGACGTAGGCGACCCAGATGCCGGTCAAGACAAAAGAAACTGCGGGCATTACCAGCGCATGCCCTGCAAGCACCAAGCTCACAGGAGCGCTCATAACCGCTGAGATCCATACCGCGTCCAGAATAAACACGATTGGTATTGCAAACCACTGATACAGGAATAGCTGCTTGAAGCGGTAACTCCGCAGCAGCATCGCAAAGAGCACAACCACCTGGAACACCGCAAACGCCAGCAAGAGGGCAATCTCTCCGTAGACCGCCAAAGTGCCATTCGGGAGCGTCATGAGCTGTCGGTAGCCTTCACTCGATGAGCCCAATGAGACGAGCGTGCGTAGCGGAGAGAAAGCCTGAAGGATCGCCAGCAGCATAAGCCAGCCTCCGAAACCTACGAGAGCCGAAGTATCCTGTAATGGCTTTGCGGCTGACCGAACGGCAAAGAAAACAGGCACGCCGATCAGCAGCAGCACTATAGCCCAATGCCAGATGGAAATCTGCATCCAATCCCTCCTTGATGCCCTTTTAGGTTGTAACAGATTTCAACCTCAACTCAAGAGGCAACATCGAGAGGAAGCGCTGCTTGCAGACCCGTCAACACTAGATTTCTGGCATGATACTATTTCCGGCAGGATGCAGCCATGTCGCGAACTCTGATCGTCGTTGGTCTCAGCATAGTCGCCATAGGCCTGCTGTGGCCTTGGTTGGCCCGGACCGGCCTTGGCAGGCTGCCCGGCGATATCGTGATCGAGCGTGAGAACTTCAGGCTTTATGTCCCCATCACCACGGGGATACTGGTCAGCATCGTGCTCTCGGCCATTCTATGGCTGATCAACCGTTAGGCGATGCTCCGGCTGCGGCGATTTGTGTTGCAGGCCCTACTCGCTCTTGATCTTCTTACATTCCGATTGCCGCCACCAATATCCGGTTCTGCCTGCGTATCGCCGTGCGCAGTTCGGCAATCCTCGCCTCCTCTCGCTTCACGAATTCGATGAACATCATGTTCATGTTGTTGAAGATGAGTTCGCCCAGCGCCGGCCCGTCGATGTCGCGGCGTACCAGGCCGAGCGCCTGCAGGCGGGCGATCAGCGCGCGGATCTGCTCGGTCAGTGCGCGGTCTAGCGCGGTGTAGGCCTGGCCGAACGGGCTGTCGGGCAGTTGCGTCGAGATCGCCATGGCCTGCCGCCACATCTCCTTGCTGAGGTAATGCAGCGAGTGCTCGATATAGATGCCGAGCAGCGTGTCCAGCGCGTCGCCGATATTGGCCGGCGGGTTGGCGACGACGCCGCGCCCGGCATTGAGCACCTCGTTGACCTCCATCGAGACGATGGCGCCGAGGATGTCGCCCTTGTTCTGGTAGTAATTGTAGATCGTGCCGACCGAGACTTCGGCCTGCGCGGCGATGGTCTCGATCTTGGCGCCTTCATAACCGGCATCGCGGAAAAGCGCCGCCGCAGCCTCTATGATGCGGCGGTGCCGATCCGCCTTCTGCCTTGCCCGCAATCCGCTCATAGCGGCTGTTTGCCACAAAAACAGAATTGACTCAATTTTAGAATTGGTTCAATTTTTTGCCACAAGCCAAAAAGGCAAGGGAGAACACTCGATGTCCGTCAATCCAAAGACCCCCAATCCAACCGTCAGGAATCCGCTTTCCGTTCTGAAGAGCCATCTCCAAGGCGCGTGCGCCGCGGCAGCACTGCTGCTGGCGGCTGGCAGCCTCGCTCAGGCGCAGGACCTCAATGCGTTGATCTGGTGCGATCACGCCGATCCGGCACTGCTGCAGCCGTTCGAGGAAGCGAACGGCGTCAAGGTCAATGTCAAGGAGTTCGAAGGCACCGGCGCCGGCCTGGCCATCGTCGAACAGTCGCAGCCCGGCGATTGGGACGTGATGGTGATCGACAGCATCGACGTACCGCGAGGCGTCGAAAAGGGCCTGTTCGAACCGCTGCCGGAAGACAAGCTGCCGCTGTCCGACCTCTTCCCGCAGGTGAAGATGGACAGTTCCACCGTGGTCGACGGCAAGCGCTACGGCATCACCGAAAAGTTCGGCTACAACACGATCGGCTACAACAAGACCAAGGTCGACCCGGCCGACATGCAGTCGATGGCGGCGCTGACCGGCGACAAATACAAGGGCAAGATCGCCATCTACGATTATTACCTGCCGGTCATCGGCATGGCCGCACTGGCGATCGGCAAGAGGACGGCGGAACTGACCGAAGCCGACCTTCCCGCCATTAAGGAAGAGCTGCTCAAAATGAAGGCCAACGCCAAGCTGGTCGGCGAAGTGACCGCCAGCCAGACGGCGCTGGCAACCGGCGAGGTCGACATACTGGTCGGCGGCGGCGAATGGGTGACGGCCGGGCTAGCCAAGGAAAACCCGGCGCTGGACTTCTCGATCCCGAAAGAAGGCGCCGTGTTGTGGTCGCAGTCGCTGGCAATGTTCAAGGATTCCAAGAACAAGGAGCTGGCGCTTAAATTCATCCAGTACATTATGAGCCCCGAAGGCCAGGCGCGGCTCGCGACCTCGTCCTGCTATTGGGGCATGCCGGCCAACAGCAAGGCGGCGTTGAGCGACGAGCAGAAGAAGATCCTGCGTTTCGACGAGCAGCCGGAATTCCTCGCCCGCGCCCAGTCCTATCCGGCGCCGAACGCCGATCTCGACAAGAAGATGCAAGACGTCTGGACCGAAATGCTGCAGGCGCAATGACCGGCTACCGGTCGTGAGCGCTGCCACGAAGAGTGAGCGTGCCCTGCCCTGGGCGCTGGTCACGCCGGCGCTCGGCTGGACGCTGCTGTTCTTCGTGCTGCCCTTCGTCGCCATGGCGGTATCCAGCCTGACCGCGCATGAAGGCGGCGGCTTCACGCTGTCCAACTACAGCCAGTTCTTTGCCAATCCATCTTACTGGCAGGCGATGGTGAACTCGCTGCAGGTCACCGCTATCGTTACCGTGATCTCCGTGCTGCTTGCCTATCCCTTTGCGTGGATCCTGGCCGAGCAGGTGCCGGAGCGCTGGCAGCGGCTGGCGCTGATGCTGGCGGTGCTGCCGTTCTGGACCTCCTATGTCGTGCGCTCCTATTCGTGGCTGCTGGTGCTGGCGCAGAACGGCGTCGTCAACCGGGCGCTGACCGGCTCCGGCCTGCTCGGCGAACCGCTGCAACTCGCCAATACGCGGCTAGCGACCGTCACCGGCTTCGTGCATTTCTTCGTCATGCTGCTGACGCTGACGATCTTTGCCAATCTGAAGCAGCTCAGCCCAAGCTACCGCAAGGCCGCCGCCGACCTCGGCGCCGGGCCGGTGCGCACATTCCTGCACGTCGTTTTGCCGCTGACGCTGCCGGGCATCATGGTCGGCGCCTTTCTCACCTTTGTGCTGTGCATCGGCGACTACATCACGCCGCAGATCCTCGGCGGCAACAACGAGCTGTTGATGCCGCAGCTCGTCATGATGCAGATCGGCCGGCGCGGCGACTTTCCGCTCGCCTCTGCGCTGTCGATCATTCTGATGGCGGTGGTCACCATCGCCTATCTCGCCTGCGCCCGCTGGCTGAAGATCGAGCGGGCCTGACCATGCGCGCTTTCATCCGCCTCGTCTCCGGCCTTTATGCCCTCGCCATCTATGGCTTCATCTTCCTGCCGGTGGTGGTGCTGGTGCTGTTTTCGCTGCAAGCGACGTCGTTTCCGATCCCGCCCTTCACCGGGCCTTCGCTGCGCTGGTACGAGGCCGTGCTCGCCGACACGCGGCTGACTTCGGCGCTAGTCAATTCGCTGCTGGTGGCAATCGTCTCCTCGGCTCTCGCCATCACGCTCGGCTTCCTCTCCGCCTGGGGTTTTGCGCGCTTCGTCTTGCCGGGCTCAGGCCTGATGCGCGGGCTGATCACCTTGCCCTTGACCGTCAGCTATCTGATCATCGGCATGGGGCTGCTGGTGCTGTTCAATTGGGCCGGCGTGCCGAAGTCGCTCACTGCCGCCGGCATCGGCCATGTGGTGATCAACCTGCCGCTCTGCTTTGCCATCGTCTACAGCCAGATGGGCGACCACCAGATCAATATCGAGCGCGCTGCGCGCGACCTCGGCGCGCCGGAATGGAAGGTGCTGCTGCTGATCACGGTGCCTGTCATGGCGCCGGCCATCTTCGCCGGCTACTTCCTGTCGATGACCTTCTCCTGGGACGAATTCGTCATCTCGTTCCTGTTGACGCGCTTCGACACGACGCTGCCGGTCGAGATCTGGAACCTGCTGCGCTCCGGCCTCAATCCCAAGACCAACGCCGTCGGCTCGCTGGTCTTCGCCGTATCCATCGTACTGGTGGTATTGTTCGAGCTGATGCTGTTGCGGAGGAAGCCGGCATGAGTGCGCCACTGGTCGATATAAGCTCTGTCTCGCATCGCTTCGGCCAGCACACGGTGCTGAAGAACGTCTCGCTGACGATCGAGCCGGGCAGCTACACGATCCTGCTCGGGCCGTCCGGCTCCGGCAAGACGACGCTTCTGTCCATCCTCGGCGGCTTCGTCACGCCGAGCGAAGGCAAGGTGCTGATCCGCGGCGAGGACTGCACCGCCGTGCCACCGGCGAAGCGGCCGACGACGACCGTGTTCCAGGACTATGCGCTGTTTCCGCATATGAGCGTCGGCAGCAATGTCGGTTTCGGCCTGCGCATGCAGGGCGTCGATGGCGCAACCCGAGCAGCGAGAGCGCGCGAGGCGCTGGCGCTGGTTGGGCTGGCCACCGCCTTCGACAAGAAGCCTCACCAGCTTTCAGGCGGTCAGCGGCAGCGCGTGGCGCTGGCGCGCGCCCTGGTGGTCGAGCCGGCGGTGCTGTTGCTCGACGAGCCGCTCGGCGCGCTCGACCTGAAATTGCGCCGGCAGATGCAGGACGAGTTGAAGGCGATCCAGAAACGCGTCGGCACCGCCTTCATCCACGTCACCCACGACCAGGAAGAGGCGATGGCGCTGGCCGATCATTGCGTGGTGATGAATGACGGGCGCATCGAGGACGAAGGACCGCCCGAGCGCGTCTATGCACGGCCGGCGACGCGCTTTTCCGCGACTTTCATGGGCGAAAGCACGCTGATATCGGGAACGGTGACGGAGGCGAAGAGCGGCAAAATCACCGTCACCACGAAGCTTGGGTCGCTCTCGCTGCCCGGCACATTGCCGACCGGCTCGACCGTTGTGCTGGCCATTCGGCCTGAGCATCTTGTCCTCGGCGCGGCCGGCGGCGCTGTGCCGCTTGGCATGGTCAAAGTGAGCGACGTTGTCTTCCAGGGCAGCTTCAAGCGTGTGCTGGGGACCTCCACGACCGACCCGGCGCTGCACTTCATCGCCAAGGTTCCCTCGGCATCGGCCGTCCAGCCGGGCGACGTGGTCGCGGTATCGTGCGATGCTGGCGACATCATCCTGCTTGCGGACTGAACATGAGCACGCTTCCAACCATCGACGCCGGCCACTGGTACGAAACCATCCGCATGGGCGATGGCGTGACGCTGATCCACGAGCCGTGGATCAAGCCGTTCTTCCGCTGCAACATCTGGCATGTGCGCGGCCGCGACCGCGATCTGCTGTTCGACACCGGCCTCGGCCATTTCAGCTTGCGGTGCCACGTGCCGCTGGTGACGGAACGCAAGCTCGTTTGCGTGGCCAGCCATACGCATTTCGACCATATCGGCTGCCATCACGAATTTCCCGACCGCTGCGTGCACCCGGCCGAGGCCGAGATCCTCGCCGACCCGCGCAACGAATGGACGGTTGCCGACCGCTATGCCACCGACGAGATGTTCGACGGCATGCCGCAAGGCTGGGACACGAAACGCTACCGGATCCTGCCCGCACCAGCCGGCCGGTTGCTCGAACAAGGCGATGTCGTCGATCTCGGCGACCGCGCCTTCGAGGTGATCCACACGCCCGGTCATTCACCCGGCGGCATTGCGCTCTACGAAAACAGGACGGGCATCCTGTTTTCCGGCGACATCGTCTATGACGGACCGCTGATCGACGATGTCTATCACTCCGATATCGACGACTATGTCGAAACGCTGCTGCGCATGCGCGATCTCGATGTCTCGGTCGTGCATGGCGGCCATTTCCCGAGCTTCGGCAAAGTCCGCTATCGCCAGCTTGTCGACGAGTATCTCGCGCAAAAGCGCAAGGCCGGCTGCCACCTGCTCGCCCGATAAGCACTGGCGCAGTGGCGTCAAAGCGCCCTTTGCGGACAGGGTGTCCCCACCGCGTCGCCGCAGCGTGACGCCGTAGGCTCGGGTCTAAAACTCTTTTCCTCCGACTGGCGCACCAGTTCCGCGAAAGCCAGGGCAAAACTTGCCAGCATCAGGAAGACAATAATCAAGCGTGCCAGCGGCAATAGATCGGCCTCGACTGGTTAGCCCCACGCCGCCCGTCCGCTGCCGGCTAACATGATCGATCCGGCTTTACGAGAGTTTAAGGCGAGTCTTAACCATCACATCATTTTGTCCCGCGACATGATGCGCGAGTGCGGCTTGTTTGGCCGCCAACTCAAGGCACCTCCCTCCCTTTGCAGAAATGCCCACCCATGCTAACCCGGCGCTGGCGCGGCCCAGCAACCGGTCGCCGCCAATCGGTCGCCAAACGGTCGTCGCCAATCGGTTGTCGTTGAGAGCCATGAGCAAAACCGCCAGCCGTTTCGCCTTCGTCTCATCCGGTACAGCCGACGCCAATGCGGCGCTGGAAAGCCTTTCTGCACGTTACGGCCAGGCATCCGTCGAAGAAGCCGGGATCGTCGTGGCGCTCGGCGGCGACGGCTTTCTGCTGCAGACCCTGCGTGAGACGATGAGCACGGGAAAGAAGGTCTACGGCATGAACCGTGGCACCATCGGTTTCCTGATGAACGAATACCGCGCCAGCGGCTTGACGGGGCGCATCGCGGCGGCCGTTGCCGAAACGATCCGTCCGCTGGAGATGCAGGCGGTGACGGCGGAGGGCGAGACGATTTCGGCGCTCGCGATCAACGAGGTCGCGCTTTGGCGCCAGTCCTACCAGACCGCCAAGATCCGCATCACCGTGGATGGGCAAGAGCGGCTGGAGGAACTGCACTGCGACGGCGTGATGATTGCGACGCCGGCCGGCTCGACCGCGTATAATCTGTCGGCGCACGGGCCGATCCTGCCGCTCGACGCTCCGCTGCTGGCGCTGACCCCAGTCAGCCCGTTTCGTCCGCGCCGCGGGCGCGGCGCGCTGCTCTCCAACAAGGCGATCGTGCGTTTCGACATTCTGGAGCCGGAAAAGCGGCCGGTGAATGCCGCCGCTGACCACACCGAGGTCAAGGCGGTGACGACGGTCACGGTGAGGGAATCGCCGACGGCAACGGCGACGCTGCTGTTCGATCCCAACCATTCGTGGAACGAGCGCATTCTCGCCGAACAGTTCAGGTATTGAGCCGGCGCAGCAGCCACTGCGCAAATTAAGCATCGCGATTAAGGTTACGACTTCACAATCGCGCCAATGCCACCCGTTTGTGTTGACAAATCGTGGGCTTGCGCCTACCTGCAATACCAATCTTGCAGGCGCGCGGCGCTTGCCGCGACTGCTTATGTTGCGCCCCCGAACCAGCCAAAGACAGCCAAACTTGTCCTCAGACACCCAGATCGCTCAAGAAGCGTTGACCTTCGCAGACCTCGGCCTGTCGCCGAAGGTCCTTTCCGCAGTTACCGATGCCGGCTACACCGAGCCGACGCCGATCCAGGCTGGCGCCATCCCTCACGCCTTGCTCGGCAAGGACGTGCTGGGCATTGCCCAGACCGGCACCGGCAAGACGGCGTCCTTCGTCCTGCCGATGCTCACCCGGCTGGAAAAGGGCCGCGCCCGCGCCCGCATGCCGCGCACGCTGATCCTCGAGCCGACGCGCGAGCTCGCCGCGCAGGTCGAGGAAAACTTCGTCAAATACGGCAAGAACCACAAGCTCAACATCGCGCTGCTGATCGGCGGCGTGTCCTTCGACGAGCAGGACAAGAAGCTCGAGCGCGGCGCCGACGTGCTGATCGCGACCCCCGGCCGCCTGCTCGACCATCGCGAGCGCGGCAAGCTCCTGCTCAATGGCGTCGAGATCCTCGTCATCGACGAGGCCGACCGCATGCTCGACATGGGCTTCATCCCCGACATCGAGCGTATCTGCGAGATGATCCCGTTCACCAGGCAGACGCTGTTCTTCTCTGCGACGATGCCGCCGGAGATCACCAAGCTCACCGAGAAGTTCCTGCACGCGCCGGTGCGCGTCGAAGTGTCGAAGGCTGCGTCCGCCGCCACCAACATCATCCAGCGGCTTGTGAAATCCGGGCCAAAGCCCTGGGACAAGCGCGAGACGCTGCGCAATCTGATGAAGGCCGAGGATGCCGAGCTGAAGAACGCCATTATCTTCTGCAACCGCAAGGTCGAGGTGTCGGAGCTGTTCCGCTCGCTGCTGAAATATGATTTCGACGCCGGCGCCCTGCATGGCGACATGGACCAGCGCGCGCGCATGCAGATGCTGGCGAATTTCCGTGACGGCAAGCTGCGCTACCTCGTTGCTTCGGACGTCGCGGCGCGCGGCCTCGACATTCCCGATGTCAGCCATGTTTTCAATTACGACGTGCCGATCCACGCCGAGGATTACGTCCACCGCATCGGCCGTACCGGCCGCGCCGGACGCTCCGGCAAATCCTTCACCATCGCGACCAAGTCGGATACCAAATACATCGACGCGATCGAACGGCTGATCGGCACTAAGATCGAATGGCACGACGGCGACCTATCGACGGTCGTCGCCAGCGAGGGCGGCGAGGATGAGGCGCCGCGCCGTGGCCGCGGTGCACCACGCCGCGCCGGCCGCAAGGACGACGCCAAGGACAGGGGCGAGCGCAAACCGCGTGAACGCCACGCCAAGCGCAGCGAAGAAGCAGCGCCGGAAGCAGTTAGCGAGGAACAGCCGGTCGTGGCCGAAGCCACCGTCGCCGACATAGGCGAGCGGCGTACCCGCAAAGACGCGATCCGCTCCGAAAATACCGAACGCAAAGCTTCGCCCGATCGCAACGAACGGCGCGCGCCCGAACGCGGCGACACCAGGCCGCAGCGCGAGCGCCCTGCCCGCCAGCGCCAGGAAGACAATGACGCGACCGTCGGTTTCGGCGACGACATGCCGGCCTTTATGCGGATCGTCGCCAAGGTCTGATACGGCGCTCGCGCGTACACCGACGCGCGAAGCATTGCCGCGAGTCAGTCCGGCAGGCCCGCCTTCCGAAGGCCTTCGATGTATCTGCTGCGATCGTCCGGTCGATAAAACGGCGGCAGCACCTCGGCGAGATTCGAAAGCCGCAGCGAAGGATCGAACTCGCAGACCCGGGCCATCATTTGCTGCGCTTCCGACAGGCGCCCCGCAAGGGCATGACTCGCCGCCACTACACGCATCGCGCTCACATAGTTCGGTTGGTACCGCAGCGACTTTCCCGCCCAAGCGACGGCGTCATCGTAGCGGCCGGCACAAAAATGAGCGAGTCCGGTGTTGAATTGCCAAGCGAACAGGCGTGGATCCAATGGGCTTAGGCGCATGGCAAGCGCGGCGTGCTCGACGGCCTTGCCTGGCTCGCCCAAGCAAGCCCTCACCCAGCTGCTGACGCCCAAAGCAGCGGCCAAGTTCGGGTTGAGCGCGAGCGCGCGATCGATGCAAGCCGCACTGTCATCAAGGTCGCCACCTACGTAGCCGAGGACGTATCCACCGAAGGTAAGCGCAATCGCATCGTCCCTTCCGAGTTCGACCGCTCTCCTGGCCAGTCGAGTAGCCTCGGCATTCTCTTTCGCGCGGTCGACCATCCAGCCGTTGCTTTTTCGGGTGGCGTAGCACCGCGCCGCCCGCGCATGGGCTATCGCGAACTCCGGGTCACGGTCGATCGCCTTCATGAAGAGGCGCAAGGCATCGTCAATGGCCGATCTGCTAGTGATCGTCCGGTCAAAGGCCGCCACCCCGCGGAGATAGTAGTCGTAAGCGTCGAGGCTCTCCGTCGGCTTGCTCTTGGCACGCTCGATCTCGGCCTCCTCCACTTTCGGCGTTATTGCGCCCACTATGCTTGAGGCGACCTGATCCTGCAGATCGAAGACTTCGGCGAGCGTTCCGTCAAAACGGTCGGCCCAGAGATGGGCCCCTGTCGAGGTGTCGATGAGTTGCCCGGCGATGCGCAGGCGATCACCCGTCCGGCGTACACTTCCCTCAACCACATAGCGCACGTCCAACTCGCGCCCGACCTGCTTTAAGTCTACGGCCTGGCCCTTGTAGGTGAAGCTCGAATTCCGGGCGATGGCGTACAGGTGGCGGAAGTGAGTTAAGGCTATGATGATGTCCTCGACTATGCCGTCGGCAAAATACTCCTGCTCCGCATCGCCGCTTAAATTCTGAAATGGCAACACCGCTACCGACGGTCGATCGTGATGTTTCGTCGGGACCGGCAAGACTTGCGGCTGCGGTACCACATCAGATCTAGGTGCGGTCCGCTGATATTCGGCTCCCTTCCGTGATTGCAGCGAAGCCGCCAAGGAGACCGTCTGTGCCTCAGGTTCCGCGCCCAGATGCTTCTTCAAGAGAGCCCGACAGGACTCGAACTGTCGCAAAGCCGCGTTTTCGTGGCCCGTGAGGGTATGGATCCGCATCAACGCCCGATGGGCCGCCTCCACGGTCGGATCCGAAGCGAGCAGCCTCTCCGCGAGCCCTTCGCAGGCCGATTCTTCTGCGGAGCCGGGCTCGGAGAGAGCGAGGCTCAGCCGCTCCACCAGCTGCTGTGCCTTCCGTTGATACTGGCTCTGATAAGGTCCAAACCACTCGTCCAGTTCGTCAGGAATGGCTTGCCCGGCAAGCAGCTCACCGCGGTAGAGATCGGCGGCGACGGCGAGATCGGCGGTTCGGCCCTGCTCTAATTTCCGGTCGAAGATCGAGATGTCCGCCTCATCCGGACCGGCAAAAAGCGCGACGGTTTCCTGATCACCATCGATATAGACGGTTGCATCCGAGCTGGCGGGGAACGTGCGCCTGATGTCGACCAGCGCTTGCCGCAGACTATTGCGGGCCTGCCCGTTGCTTCGCCCCGGCCAAAAAGTTTCGGAAAGCTGCTCGCGACGATGGCCGCGGCGGCCTGCGAGAACCAGAGCAGCAAAAAGAAGCGAAGTCTTGCGTGTGGCGAACCGGACAGGCCGGTGCTCCGGGGAAGTAACCTCCAGGCCACCAAGCAACCGGATGCGCACAAATCCTCTCCAGACTTCGACCGCAGCGACAGAATAGCATCTCGGTGGATCGATTTAACACCGATTTAACGGCCGATCGCCGGACTTCTCCCAGTTGTTCACGCCCAGCCGAACAGCCCGAAAACGCCTGCGTGGCACGCTCCCATCCGCAAACTCGAAATGGGAGACCAAAACAATGGCTCACACGGAACCTCGCGCCGCCCGCAGCATGGCCAAACGCTTGCTTGGGTCTAGCCTTAAAGACGCAGCAATGATGATCGCTGCCTTCAGCGGTTGGCGGCGGACCGTCGCAAGACGCAGGGCACTGGCAGATTTGACGACCGATCAGCTGAAGGACATCGGTCATTCGGAGGTCCATCAGCCCGCACTCGACGCCGTCACAGCTGTTCTGATCACGAACTTGATGTCGATGAGGTAAGATCGGCGTTCAGTTTGGTCTGGGCCCTAAAGGTTCTTGAGCTCCAGGCGGGATGCCAGCAGGTCCAGAAAAGCGCGGACTTTGGCCGAGGATGATCTGCCTTCCGGCCACACGGCGTGTATCGGCACCGGCACTGGCTCGAATTCGGTCAGAACCAGTTCCAAACGGCCATCGTCCACCAAGTGCCTTACCTGCCAAAGCGGCGAGTAGCCCAGACCCAATCCGTGAACCGCGGCTGCATAGATCGATATCATCAAATTCGACCGGAAGGTGCCCGCGACCTTCACCGGCCGGGGCTTGCCTTCAATCTGAAACATCCATTCCCCTGGGCGGCCGTCGACAGTTCGTACGATGCATTCATGCTCACGCAATTCAAGCGGATGGGCCGGTCGGCCGTGTTGCTGGAAGTAGGCAGGTGCGCCGAACACCACGCGCCGCAGCGCCCCCAGGCGCTTCGCACGTAAATTGGAATCCGGCAAATTGCCGATCCTTACCGCCAGATCGAGACCCTCGGCATCAAGATCGACAAATTCATCGGAAAGCTGGAGGTCAACCCCGACCCGGGGATATGTCCGCATATAGTCGGCGATAACCGGCACGAGGAAGTCCGGGCCGAACAGAACCGGGGCACTCATGCGCAGGATGCCGGACGGCTCGGATCGTCGATTGGCCGCTTGAAGCCTGGCTTCGTTAATTTCCTCGACGGCGGGTTTGATGCGCTGGAAAAAGGCCGCTCCGGCTTCGCTCGGCGTCGAGCGGCGCGTCGTCCTGTGCAGAAGCTCGACCCCGATTGATTCCTCCAATGTCGCCAGAGACCGACTGACCGACTGCAGCGAGCGGTTCAGCCGGCGTGCGGCAGCCGTCAGGCTGCCATGCTCGACAATGGCAATGAAGGCTTCGAAATCCTCTATCCGGCTCATTGCCTATTTCTCCCGAAAACCGGGAGAAACTATCGCAAAATCGGTGAATTGTAACGCAGTTCGCTAGATTTTATCTTCCCTGCACAGGCCGAAAGGCAGACTCGAGGGAAGGAGATCGTCATGCGAACACCCAGTCCAACCGTCCTGGTCGTAGGCGCCGCAGGCCGCGTTGCCGGTTTGGTGGTGCCTGAACTCGTCCGCCGCAACGCCAGGGTTCGGGCGCTTGTTCGTGACGCCGCGAGTGCCGAAAAAGCCCGGAAAGCCGGCGCATCAGAGATCGCGATCGGAGATCTGCGCAACCATCAGAGCCTTGAGCAGGCCGTGAAAGGTGTCGACGGTGTCTTTCACATCGGACCGGCCTTTGCTCCCGATGAAGCCGCCATGGGGGTTGCCATGGTTGAGGCGGCGGCGCGAGCGGGCGTTCGGAAATTCGTCTTTTCGTCGGTGATCCAGCCCACAAATACGAGGCTGGAAAACCATGCAAGCAAGATACCCGTCGAAGCTGCCCTCTATTCGACGAACATGGAATACACCATTCTGCACCCGGCCAATTTCATGCAAAATATCGCGGCCGCCTGGCCGTCCGTCGTCGAGCATGGCGTTTTCTCGGAGCCGTTTCCAAAGACGGCGAAGCTTGCCCGCGTCGACTACCGCGATGTGGCTGAAGTGGCGGCGATCGCACTGACCGAAGCGCGTTTGTCCTATGCGACCCTCGAACTGTGCGCCGACGGTATGCACAGCCGCGAAGAGGTCGTTGCCATGATGAGCCAAGCGCTTGGCCGGCCGGTTTCGGCGGGCGAGCCGACATTTCAGGACTGGGCGGCGAAAGCCCGCCTTCCCTATACCGACCGCCAGTTGCAGATGCTGGCCAAAGTACACAGCCACTACGCCAAATACGGCCTCGGCGGGAACAGCCTGGCGTTGCGCGCCGCGCTTGGCCGCGAGCCGCGTTCGCTGCGAAGCTTCATTCGGGAATTGGCGCTGCAGGCGGCATATGCCGCCTGATCGTCCTCACAATAATACTTACGCACATTTTCTGATGGGGAGATTTCGATGCAAGCATCACCGGACCGAGCCTTCAAGTTGAGAAAGCTGCCGCCCTCCTACGGCGCGGTGGTGATGCCGTTGGTTCTTTCGATTCTGATGTCCTCGATTGTCTCGGCGGTTTCGACGGCAATCGGCGCAGGCTGGACGAACGGGTTTATTGCGGCCTGGAGCTATGCATGGGGTGCTTCATGGCTTGTCGCGTTTCCCAGTCTGCTGATTGTGCTTCCGATCGTACGCCGGATCGTTGCCGCGATTGTCGATCAGCCGGCCCGGTCCTGACATCACGAACAAAGGGCGCCGGCGGCCGGCGGTCCGGCATAACCATTAGAGCGGCCCCTTGCGGGGCCGCTCCCGGTTCATGCGCTTGCCTCAGGTGAGCGGCGACAGCTGGATCTCGACGCGGCGGTTCTGTGCCCGGCCGGCAGCGGTCGCATTGGAGACGATCGGACGCGTCTTGCCGAAGCCGGTGACGGCGAAGCGGCGGGAATCGACGCCCTGTCCGGACAGGTAGTTGGCGACCGCCAAAGCGCGGCGCTGCGACAGGTCGAAATTGTGCTCGTCGCTGCCGGTCGAGTCGGTGTGGCCGAACACGTCGACCGTGGTCTGGCGGAATTTTTTCAGCACAAGGGCCACTGAATTCAGCACCGGATAGAAACCGGCCTTCACCGCATCCTGGTCGACGTTGAAGGTTATGTCGGACGGCATGTTGAGGATGATCTGGTCGCCGGTGCGCGTAACGCTGACGCCGGTGCCCTGAAGCTGCCGGCGCAGTTCGGCCTCGTTCTGGTCCATGGTGGCGCCGATGGCACCACCGGCAAGCGCACCGATGCCCGCGCCGATCAGCGCGTTGCGGCGGTCGTTGCCGCCGGCAAGCATACCGAGCCCGGCACCCGCCAAAGCACCGAGACCGGCGCCGGCAGCGGTGTTGGAAACCTTCTGCTCCCCGGTGTAGGGATCGGTGGTGCATGCGCTCACGAGCACAGCCGTCGCCACGACGGCGAGCACAATCTTTTTCATTTGGTGGTCCCTCTCCATTCCACGGCCGCGCAACGGCGCACCGCATCAGCCCTTCCAGCGACTTGTAACATGAAATGCGGCGAAAAGCGGACCAGCAAAAGCCGCTGCCGCGGCTTTCCCCGGCTCAATTCCACACGCCTGCAGCGGCTCGCGCGACCACCGCAATTCGACCCGGCTACCAGAGATTCTTGCCGTCGATGACCACCACTTCGACCTTGTCGAGATCGAAATCGTCGAACAGCCGCGAGTTCACGCTGATTTTCGGATTGTCGAAATTCGGCTCGCCCGTCGACCAGTCCGGCGTCTCGGTGAAGGTGCCGCAGCCGCAGGTGGCGCAAAAACCATGTTTTATGGTTTTCGATCCCCACTGGTAGAACGAAACATTCTCCGGCGGGCTGGTGAGTCTGAATTGCGATGGGGTGTAATAGGCCCACAACGACCCGCGTTTCGAACAGAAGGAACAGGTGCACCGGGTCACTGTCTGCGGCGCTTGCGAAACCTCGAACGTCGTCGCCTTGCAGTGGCAGCTTGCCTTGATGGTCATGAACCAGTCCCTCATAATGCCCGCCGCCCCTACGGCAAGGCACCATAAAGTAACGCTCCTGACAACTCCCCGTCAGCAGACCTGTGGGCCTGCGATGGAGCGCGTCAATCCAAAACCGCTGCACTCCCTGGGGTCAAGCCGTGGGCAAAACTTTGGGTGACATGCACTAATAGGACGAAGGTGGCACGAACAGGCAGATGGTCTTTCCGTCATTGGCGCCGGCGACGGAGCACCAATGATATTCGCCGTCGGGCGAATTCTTGATCCGCTTGTCGCTATAGGCCACGACTTCCCCGGTTCCTTTGATGACATAGCCCTCGGGACGTTCGCTGATCGACGTCTGAGAGACCTCGCGGCAATCATAGCCCGAGCAGCAGGAGAACGGGTAGCTCCAGCCTTGAGGCATGGCCGCGGTCGGCGTGGCATCATGCGCCAGAGCAGGCGCCGCGAATGGAATGGCGGCAGCTATCAAAACCACTGCCGCGACAAGTGAATTCAGGAGTCGGCGCGCCGTGCGGGCGATTGGGGCCGGTCTGGGTGCGAGAGCAGGCATGAGCGCAGTTCCTATCAACGGTTGTCAAGCATTTCGCTTGCCCGTTCCCGGAACGTGTCTTCCCAGTGGCCGGATCGTCAGGTCGCAGATACGCCGCGTCCGGCCATAAATGCTTTTTCCTCCCCAGCGCATGAATGCTGAGCTGATTCGTTGGTTGGCGCAAGGAATTGCTGTTGCAACCGAACGCCGACCTCTGCAGTCGGAACCAACCTGCCGCCCTGATTGACGAAATTTGGTCAACCCCGGCAGCGGGATCGCCAATAACGGGATTTGGCTCGCGCTGGTTCCAGGCTTGGCACCGGCAGGCCCGAGGCATCCACGTCAAAAGCGGAATTCGATTTTGAAAAACTCTACGAAAAACAAAGTTGTAGAACGACAGGTAAGTGCAAATTGAGAGCTCGTCACTCTCGCGCGATGGCCGTAACTCTCGCGTGATGAACTCACATTCCCGGCAGCCTCAGTCGATATCGGCCACCGTTTCACCGGCGCCACCCTCGATCCGCTGCGACAGCGAGGCTTCCATGAAATCGTCGAGGTCGCCGTCGAGCACGCTCGACGGGCTGGTGCTCTCGACACCGGTGCGCAGATCTTTCACCAGCTGATAGGGCTGCAGCACGTAGGACCGTATCTGGTGGCCCCAGCCGATATCGCTCTTCGACGCTTCCGTGGCGTTCGCCACCGCTTCGCGCTTCTTCAGCTCTTCCTCGTAAAGCCGCGAGCGCAGCATTTCCCAAGCCTTGGCCTTGTTCTTGTGCTGGGAGCGCTCCGCCTGGCAGGCGACCGCGATGCCGGTGGCGAGATGGGTTATGCGCACCGCCGAATCGGTGGTGTTGACGTGCTGGCCGCCCGATCCCGAAGAACGGTAAGTGTCGATACGGACGTCGGATTCGGAAACGTCGATGTCGATCGTATCGTCGATGACGGGATAGACCCAGACGCTGGCGAAGGAGGTGTGGCGGCGCGCATTGCTGTCATAGGGCGAAATCCGCACGAGACGATGCACACCGGATTCCGTCTTCAGCCAGCCATAGGCGTTGTGGCCCTTGATCAGCAGCGTGGCGGACTTGATGCCGGCTTCTTCGCCGTCATGCACTTCCAGCACCTCGACCTTGAAGCGGCGGCGCTCGGCCCAGCGCGTATACATGCGCAGAAGCATCGAGGCCCAGTCCTGGCTTTCGGTGCCGCCGGCGCCGGCATGGACTTCCAGATAGCTATCGTTGGCGTCAGCCTCGCCCGACAGCAGCGTTTCGATCTGGCGCGCCTTGGCCTCGCCGCGCATCGAGCGGATCGCCGCTTCGGCCTCCGCGATGACGCCCTCGTCGCCCTCTTCCTCGCCAAGCTCGATCAGGCCGATATTGTCTTCCAGGGCCTGGGTGAGGCCTTTGACCGCGGCAATGCCTTCCTCGAGGCCCTGACGCTCGCGCATCAGCTTTTGCGCTTCCAACGGCTCGTTCCAGAGGCTTGAATCCTCGGCACGCACATTCAGGTACTCAAGCCGCTTTATGGCTTGGTCCCAGTCAAAGATGCCTCCTCAGCAGGGTGATCGCCTGCCTGATCTCGTCGACAATATTTTGCGTTTCCGCGCGCATGGCTGGCTGTTCTGTCCTGTTGTTGGATGGCGGTTTGGTGGCGCGGTACATAGGGACGGCACGGTCTCCTGTAAAGCGCCGGCCCCTGTAAAGCGGAGTGGGCCGGGTCGACCATGATCGTCAAGCCGGCCCGACCCGATGTAGTGATTGTCAGTAGAGCCCGCCGCCGCCCGACTGGATGGCCTGGTTGGCCTGCGGCGATAGCGCCCCGCCGGTGGCGTTCGAGCCGTCCGCACCCATGCCGATCACCCAATAGCTGTCGGCGGGACCGGTACCCGGCTTGAAGGCTTCGATGATGGTTCCGGCGTCGCCCGCGTTAGCCCGCATGCCGGTCTTGCGATTGATCGCAATCAGCTTCATGCCTTCCGGAACCTTGAAGTCGACATTGGGCGTGCCGTCCAGCGCCACGCGCATGAAATCCTTGAAGATCGGCGCGGCAAGGCCGCCGCCGGTCGCGCCCTTGCCGAGACCTTTCGGCTGATCGTAGCCCATGTAGAGGCCGACAACGAGGTTCGGCGTATAGCCGATGAACCAGGCATCCTTTTCGTCGTTGGTCGTTCCGGTCTTGCCGGCGATGTGACGACCGAGTTCGTTGATGGTGGCGCCGGTACCGCGTTGCACGACGCCCTCCATCATCGATGTGATCTGGTAGGCCGTCATCGGATCGAGCACCTGCTCGGAATTGTCGACCAGCTCCGGCTCTGGCTGGTTCTGCCATTCTGCGGCGTTGCAGTTCGAGCAGCCGCGTTCGTCCTGCCTAAAGACGGTCTTGCCGTAGCGGTCCTGGATGCGGTCGATCAGCGACGGCTTGATCGACTTGCCGCCATTGGCCATGATCGAATAGGCCGACACCATGCGCATCACCGTCGTCTCGCCTGATCCCAGCGCCATCGGCAGATACGGCGCCAGGTGGTCGTAGACGCCGAAACGCTCGGCATATTCCACGACCAGCTTCATGCCCATGTCGTTGGCAAGCCGCACCGTCATCAGGTTGCGCGATTTCTCGATGCCGGAGCGCAACGTCGCCGGGCCGGCCACCGTTCCGTCGTAGTTCTTGGGCGTCCAGGTCGTGTTGCCGCTCTGGATGGTGATCGGCCCGTCCATGATCACGGAGGCGGGCGTATAGCCATTGTCGAGGGCGGCCGAATAGACGATCGGCTTGAACGACGATCCCGGCTGGCGCATGGCCTGCGTCGCCCGGTTGAACTCCGACTGCGCGTAGGAGAAACCGCCGACCATGGCCAGGACGCGTCCGGTATGCGGGTCCATGGCGATCAGGCCGCCCTCCACTTCGGGAACCTGGCGCAAGCTGTAGCTGTTGTCCGAGCCGTCGTTCTTCTGCACGAAAATCACGTCGCCCGGCTTCAGCACGTCGGCCGGCGACTTCGCCTTGACGGTTCTACCGTCGACGACGTGGCGCATGGCGAAGCTCATGTCCTCCCGGCTGACGGTGCCTTCGACACGGTCCTTGACGATTTCGCCGGAGATCTGGCGCGTCGGCTGCAGGCCGATCGACAGGCCGGTGGCCGAGCTGTCGAGCACGACGGCGAGCGACCATTCCGGCACGTCTTCCAACCGCTTGACGTTGCCCAGCGGCACGCCCCAATCGCCGGAAATGTCGATGCTCGTGACCGGCCCGCGATAGCCGCGCAGTGTGTCGAACTTCATGAGACCATTCTGCATGGCCTTGCGGGCAATCAGCTGCATCTTCGGATCGAGCGTCGTGCGGACGGAAAGGCCGCCCTCGTAGAGCGCATTCTCACCATAGCGCGCGATGATCTGGCGACGCACTTCCTCGGTGAAATACTCCCCGGCGAAGAGATAGTTGCCGGTGCGGCGCGGCGAGACGCCGAGCGGCTCGGCCTTGGCCTTCTCGCCTTCTTCATGCGTGACGTAAGCGTTCTCGACCATCTGGTCGATGACCCAGTTGCGGCGCTCCAAGGCGCGATCGGCATGCTTGAAGGGATGATAGTTGTTCGGCCCCTTCGGCAGAGAGGCAAGATAGGCAGCCTCGGCCACGGTGAGCTCGTTCACCGATTTGTCGAAATAGGTGAGCGCAGCACCGGCGACGCCATAGGCACCGAAACCGAAGAAAATCTCGTTGAGATAGAGCTCGAGAATGCGATCCTTCGAATAGGCCTGCTCGATGCGGAAGGCGAGGATCATCTCCTTGATCTTGCGCTCGTAGGTCTGGTCTGAAGACAACAGGAAGTTCTTCGCCACCTGCTGGGTAATCGTCGAGGCGCCGACCTGGCGCTTTCCCGAGCCAACATTCTGCAGGTTGACGACAATGGCGCGACCAAGGCCGGTCACGTCGATACCGGGGTGGTTGTAAAAGTTCTTGTCCTCGGCCGACAGGAAGGCCGCCTTGACACGATCCGGGATCGCCTGAATCGGCAGATAAAGCCGCCGCTCACGCGCATATTCGGCCATCAGCGCGCCATCCGACGCGTGGATGCGGGTCGTCACCGGCGGCTCATATTTGGCCAGCACCTCGTAATCGGGCAGGTCCTTCGACAAATGGCCGATATAGATCGCCACGCCCGCCGCGACCAAAAGGGCCAGCGTCGTGCCGATGCCGAAGAAATAGCCAATGAGACGAATCATACCCGCTCCAGTCCTTGGTTCGGGAATTTCCTAAACGAAGCCGCCCTTCACGCAAGCTTTCGGGACGATCCCAAACCGTAATCGCAAACCCATGTCGCGACCATGTGGGCAAAATACGGCAGCGTGGAATTTCGGTTTCGAATGCCGGAAATAAAAGCACAGGGTGTTGTCGCCGTGCAACGCTGCTTCAGGTTGTGGGCGCCGGCGGGCATTTCAGCCTCCGGCCCCCGTTCCGCTCTTGGCCGAAGCAAACAGTGCAACGGCGTTGGTTATGCTCTGGGTCGCCTTGTTGCGCCAATCGGCGCTGAGCAACTGCGCTTCGTCCTTGGCGTTCGACAGATAGCCGAGTTCGACCAGCACGGATGGAACGTCCGGCGCCTTCAGCACCTTGAAGCCGGCAGAGCGCTGCGGGTTGTTTATCAGACCGACGCTGGTGGAAAGCTGGCCGACGAGTGTATGGGCAAAGCTCATCGAAAAATTATGCGTCTCGCGGCGGATCAGGTCGATCAGGATATCGGTCACTTCCTTGCTGTCGTCCTTGATCTCCATGCCGGCGAACTGGTCGGAAAGATTTTCACGGTCGGCAAGCGCCTGCGCCTCGGGATCGGAAGCCTTGTCGGACACGGTGTAGACGGTTGCGCCGCGAATGCCCTTGAGGCTGATCGTGTCGGCATGGATCGAGATGAGCAGGTCGGCCTCATGCTGGCGGGCAATGCGGACGCGGTCGTCGAGCCGCAGGAACACGTCGGTCTCACGCGTCAGGAACACGTCGTATTTGCCGCTGGCGGCGAGCTTGTCGCGCAGTTCCATGGCAAAGGCGAGCGTCACGTTCTTTTCGACCGTACCGTTCAGGCCCCCGGCACCGCCGTCGATGCCGCCATGGCCGGGATCGATGACGACGGTGAATCGATGGCCCGGATTAGAGACCGGCCCGGTACCGACCCTGCCGGCCTTGTCGGCGGAGACCGTCGAACCGGTGGTCAGCGCCTGATTGGCGAGCGCCGCATCGAATTCCCGCTGCGACGCCGCCGACATGTCGATGGCGATGCGGTAGCCGTTGCCGTCATCGTTCTTGAGCACGTCGAGATTGTTGACGGCGAACGGTCCCTTGCCGGTGAGAATCAGCCGCGATTTCCCCTCGCCGAGTCCACCGTAACGCACGGCGCGGACAAGCCCGCGCGGCTTCACATCCTTGGCATTGAGGGCGAATCTCGTGGCCGGCAGATCGACGACCAGACGATTTGGGCCGCGCAGCAGGAACCATTTGATGTCGGGCTCGCGGTCGAAATTGATGACGATACGCATCTTGGTGGCATCGCCGGCCATCTTGTAGCTTGTGGCACCGAGCGGTGCGTCGGCAGCACGCGAAAGCGGCGAAAGGAGCAGGCAAGCCAGGATCAGCGGCAGCAGGCAGGCGGTGCGGAAGAACCGGCCTCCATTATGACGGCCCTTGTCTGCGAAGCCTGCCAGTCCCATCTTTCTACCAGTCGCTCCCGTTTGGCGTCATGCGATCGCTTGTCGAAGCGCCTTATTGCTTGTCAAAGTTCTGGCAGGCCGCGAACTCGATTAACGATTGGTATCCAGAGAAGGTTAACCAAGCCTTCATGGAAGGCTTGGGACCTGTGCTTCCGCTGCGGAACGGCTTTTTGCCGGCATCGGGAATCGGGGTTGCCTTCCAACCCGCCAAATCATAAAAGCGATGGTGGATCACTGCAATCCTGGAACCGTCCTCCTCCGCAGCTTACTGCTACAGGTCAGACGCAAGACGGCTCCTTTCGCTTCAGGCGAAGAAGGCATCGGTGATCGCGACGATTTTCGCAGGCGTGCTCCCGTGGCGGGGGAATCGCCTGCGTGAGCAAAACGGCCGGGATTGTCCCGTGCCGGCTCTGTATGAGCAAACAAGCTGGTCCGGTTTTTCCCGGGCTTTGGTTCAAAAGGTTCTGCTGGTGACGATGGCTTCAAGCGCAATCATGGAAAGGTCCGCAACAAACCGCGCCACTACGGCTGCGGGCGGCACCGCCATGGCGCTCAGGCAGCGGCCGGCGGACGTTCAATTGTCCGGCACCCATGTCCCGGGTCCACGGCAGCGGGCATTGCCCCGCAAGCCGCGGCCGACGGCTGCCGGGAGGAAACGAAATAATGCCCAACAAAATGCTGATAGACGCCTCCCACCCGGAGGAAACACGCGTTGTCGTCGTTCGCGGTAACCGTATTGAAGAATTCGACTTTGAATCCCAGGACAAGAAGCAGCTCAAAGGAAATATCTATCTCGCCCGCGTAACGCGCGTCGAACCTTCCCTTCAGGCAGCCTTCGTCGAATATGGCGGCAACCGTCACGGTTTCCTCGCCTTCAGTGAAATACACCCCGACTACTACCAGATTCCGGTCGCCGACCGTCAGGCGCTGCTGCGTGCGGAAGCACAGGAGGCCCAGGACGAAGAGGACGAGGAAGCCGCCGAAGGCGAGGACCGCCAGAGCCGCGACCGTGGCAAGCGCGGACGCCGGCGTGGCGGCAAGAGCCGCGACCGCGGCGAGCACAGGCGCGAGGCAGGCGCGGCCGACGGTGAGAATGGCGAGAACGGCGAAGATGCCGTCGCAGAAAACCTGGATGCCGCTGCCGACGACACCATGTCCGACATTGCCGGACAGAGCGAGGATGCCGCCGGACAGAGCGATGAGGTCGCCGATCGCGGCGAGACCGAGCCATCCGAAGGCGGATCCAGTTCCATCGCTGCCAGCGTCGATGCCGACGTAATCTCGGAAGCCGTCCCGCAAGTCGAGACAAGCGGGGCCGAGACAAGCGGGGCCGAGACAAGCGGCGAAGCAACCTCCGAAGACAATGATCGCGGCATGCTGGAAGAGGTGCAATCCTCGCATCCGGACGATCACGAGGTCGAATCGGTCGGCGCCGAAGACGCGCTGGAAGAAGTGCGCAACCGGCGCAAGCCGGTGCGCCGCCAGTACAAGATCCAGGAAGTGATCAAGCGCCGGCAGATCCTGCTGGTGCAGGTCGTCAAGGAAGAGCGCGGCAACAAGGGTGCAGCGCTGACCACTTATCTGTCGCTGGCCGGCCGCTATTCGGTGCTGATGCCGAATACGGCACGCGGCGGCGGTATTTCGCGCAAGATCACCAATGCGCAGGACCGCAAGCGGCTGAAGGAAGTGGTCGCCGATCTCGAAGTGCCGCAGGGCATGGGTGTCATCCTGCGTACGGCCGGCGAAAGCCGCACCAAGGCAGAGATCAAGCGCGATTACGAATATTTGATGCGGCTTTGGGAAAACGTCCGCAATCTGACGCTGCAATCCACGGCCCCTGCCCTGGTTTACGAGGAAGGCAGCCTGATCAAGCGCTCGGTGCGCGACCTTTACAACAAGGATATCGACGAGATCCTGGTTTCCGGCGAAGAAGGCTACCGCGAGGCCAAGGACTTCATGCGCATGCTGATGCCGAGCCACGCCAAGGTGGTTCAGCCGTTCCGCGACACGACGCCGATCTTTGTGCGCAACGGCATCGAAGCGCAGCTCGACCGCATGCTGCAGCCGCAGGTGACGCTGAAGAGCGGCGGCTACATCATCATCAACCAGACGGAAGCGCTGGTCGCCATCGACGTCAATTCGGGCCGTTCCACCAAGGAGCACTCGATCGAGGACACCGCACTTCACACCAATCTGGAAGCCGCCGAGGAAGTCGCCCGGCAATTAAGGCTGCGCGATCTCGCCGGCCTCATCGTCATCGACTTCATCGACATGGAGGAGAACCGCAACAACCGCTCCGTCGAGAAGCGGCTGAAGGATCACCTCAAGAACGACCGCGCCCGCATTCAGGTCGGCCGCATCTCGCATTTCGGCCTGATGGAGATGTCGCGCCAGCGCATCCGTGCCAGCGTGCTGGAATCGACGATGAAGCCTTGCCCGCATTGCGGCGGCACCGGCCATGTGCGCTCCGATTCGTCGGTTGCGCTGATGGTGGTGCGGGCAATCGAGGAATTCCTGCTCAAGGATTCGCGCAGCCACATCACGGTGCGGACGCCGGCAGCGACCGCGCTCTATGTGCTCAATCACAAGCGCGGCACGCTGGTGGAATTCGAGCACCGCTTCGGCGTGACCATCACCATCGAAGCCGATGACGCGGTCGGTGCACAACACTATGCCATCTTCCGCGGTGCGTTGGCCGAAAAGCCTGAAGGCTTTGTCGAGGCGCGCACGTTCCCGGCCTATGTCGAGCCGGAAGAACCCGAGGACGAGATCGTCATCGAGCAGGAAGACGAGGCACCGGTGCAGGCCGAGCAGCCACGTCCTGTCCAGCAGCCGCAGCAGCCAAAGTCCGGCGAGGACGGCGAAGGCCGCGATCGCAAGCGCCGCAAGCGCCGCAGACGGCGCGGCGGCAAGGATCGTGAACACGGGGAACGCGAGCACGGGGACCGCGAACATGGGGACCGCGAGCATGGCGCTGCTGTGGAAGGTGCTTCCGTTTCGGCGCCGGCAGACGACGCCTTCGTAGCCGCGGGCGACCAAGCCGCCGAAGCGGACCGTGAAGCGCCGGCCGGTGTTGCCGAAACGGCGGAAGCGGCGGACGACGGTCACGGCAAGAAGCGCCGGCGCGGCAAGCGCGGCGGCAAACGCAATCGCCGTGAAGACGGCGAGGACGGCGTCGAAGCCGGCGCCGGCGAGCCAGCCGCCATGACGGAAGATGCCGTGTCGGAAGCAGAGCCCGTGACCGGCGAGCCGGAAGGTGCGCCGCCGGCCGAAGAGCTTGCGGTGCTTGCTCCGGCGAACGACGACATGCCGAGCGCCGAAAAGCCGAAGAAGCCGCGCCGCGCCGCCAAGCCGAAGAAGGTTGCGGCGGAAGCAGTTGCCGAGATTGCGGGCGCCGAGACATCGGCTGCCGAGGCCGCCTCCGTGGCTTCCGGCGAGACCCCCGCGCCGGTGTCGCAGGAGACCGAAGTGGCGGCTGCCGAGGAAACGCCGAAGGTCCGGCCGTCGCGGCGCAAGCCCGTACCGGTGGATGCTCCGGTCGTGCCGGTCGTCTCCTCGATCGTCCCCGACGAGGCAAAGACCGAGGAAGCAAAGGCCGAGGACAAGCCGAAGCGTGCCGGCTGGTGGCAGCGGAAGGGCTTTTTCTAAGCCTTTCCGTGCATTAGCCAGACTTTCTGATTAAAAAAGTCCCGCGTGGCCGATCGGCTGCGCGGGATTTTTTTGCCCCAATTCCAGGCGACAACACTATGGTGCGAAGATCGACCAGTTCATTATCTTCGCCAGTTTTTCCAGCGCGATCGAGCCCAGCCTGGAATTGCCGTTGGCATTGAGGCCAGGCGACCAGACGGCAAGCGAGGCGATGCCCGGCACGATCCCCAATATGCCGCCGCCAACGCCGCTCTTGCCGGGAATGCCGACGCGGAAAGCGAAGTCGCCGGAGCCGTCATAGTGGCCGCAGGTCAGCATCATCGCGCCGATGCGGCGGGCGCGCTCGGCCGAGACGACGGAATGCCCGGTCGCCGGGTTGTTGCCGCCATTGGCGAGGAAGCGGCCGGCCAGGGCCAGTTGCCGGCAGCTCATGGCGATAGCGCAATGGTGGAAGTAAACGCCCAGCGCCAGTTCCGGCGCATGGTGGAGATTGCCGAACGATTTCATGTAATTGGCAAGCGCGAAATTGCGAAAGCCGGTGGCGCGTTCGGACGCCGCGACCTCGCGGTCGATGATGATCGTGTCGTCATCGGCCAGGAACTGGACGAAGCGCAGGATCTCGCCGATCGCCTCGCGCGGCTGATGGCCGGCGAGCAGGATGTCGGAGACGACGATGGCGCCGGCATTGATGAACGGATTGCGCGGAATGCCGTTCTCGTGCTCGAGCTGGACGATCGAGTTGAACGGATTGCCCGACGGCTCGCGCCCAACCCGCTGCCATAGCGCATCGCCGACATTGCCAAGCGCCAGCGTCAGCGTGAACACCTTTGAGATACTCTGGATCGAAAACGCCTCGTCGGCATCGCCCGCGGTCAGCACGCGGCCGTCATTGGTCACCGCGGAAATGCCGAATTTTTTCGGGTCGATCTTGCCGAGCTGGGGAATATAGCTGGCGACGTCGCCGCGATCGGTACGCTCCGCCATTTCGGCGGCGACCTCGCGCAACGCATGTTCGAGTTGGGGCGCCTGATCAAACTCCGGCATGGTCGCCCCCGCTACTTCAGCCAGCGTTCGATGCGCGCCATCGCCTCGACCATATCGTCGTGGCTGCCGGCATAGGAAAAGCGCATCGTGCGATGGCCTTGCAGCGGATCGAAATCGCGGCCCGGCGTCGCCGCCACATGCGCCTCGGCCAACATCCTGCGCGCAAACGCCATGCTGTCATTGGTATGCCTGGTGACGTCGCAGAAAGCGTAGAAGGCGCCGTCCATGGGCGCGGCCAAAGCAAAGCCGAGCTCCGGCAGGCGTTGCATCAGGATCTCGCGGTTCCAGGCATAGCGCGCCTTCACCGCTTCCAGTTCTGGCGTCGCCTTGAATGCCTCGATCGCGGCAATCTGGGACAGCTCGGGCGGCGAGATGTAGAGGCTCTGGGCGATGCGCTCGACCGGCCGCACCAATTCCTGCGGCAGCACCATCCAGCCGATGCGCCAGCCGGTCATGCAATAATATTTCGAGAAGGAATTGATCACCGTCACATCCGCGCCGAAAGAAAGCGCGGTCGTGTCGGGCGCCGCATAGGCCAGCCGGTGGTAGATTTCGTCCGAGATGACGGCGATGCCGAGCTCTTGCGCCGTCTTGACCAGCGCCTCGAGATCGCCGGCGGGAATGACCGCGCCGGTCGGGTTGGCCGGGCTGGCGAACAGCACGCCCTTCAGCGGTTTTTCGCGATGCGCGGCTTGCAGGTGCTCGGCATGGAGATAGGCGGCGCCGTCCAACTCGATCTCGGCGATGTCGATGCCGAGCGCGGCCATGATGTTGCGATAGGCAGGATAGCCGGGCGCCGCGATGGCGACGCGGTCGCCTGGATCGAACATTGCCAGGAAAGCGAGGTTGAAGGCAGCCGACGATCCGGTGGTGACGGCTATCCGCTCGGGCGAAACGTCAAGCCCGTAATGCTCGCCATAATGGGCCGCGATCGCCTTGCGGAGGCCGGTGAGGCCCAGCGCGTCGGTATAGCCGATGCGGCCTGCTTTCAAGGCGATCGTCGCCGCTTCGCGAACGCCGGCCGGCGCCGGATCGGAAGGCTGGCCGACGGCCATGGAAACGACCGGCAGGCCCTTGGCCTTCAGCCGATTCGCCTCGGCCAGGATGTCCATGGCATGGAACGGTTCGACCGCGCCGCGGCGCGAAAGCGAAACAACCATTTTTCAATCCACCACACTTGTCCGCACGTGCCGCCATGCTGGCTGCGCCGCACAAATGCCCGATTGGTGTGGGGATCACAAGTTCGGTAAGTTTAAGCTGCCGACTTTTCATCCTTCGCCCACTCGTCTACCAGTGGACCTGCCATGTTGAGCCGACCCAAATCGACGATCGCCAGGACAGCGCGCGCCTTCGCGACGCTTTCGCTTGCCGCGGTGGTCGCCATGGCCGGCTCGGTCAATGCGTTTGCGCAGAATGTGCCGGTGGTGCGCGATGCCGAGATCGAGGCGCTGGTACGCGATTACGCGCGGCCGATCTTCAAGGCGGCGGGCTTGTCGGGCGACGCCATCAACATCGTGCTGGTCAATGACCAGAGCTTCAACGCCTTTGTTGCCGGCCGCCGCATGTTCATCAATACCGGCGCGCTGATGACGGCCGAAACGCCCAACGAGATCATCGGCGTCATCGCCCACGAGGCCGGCCATATCGCCGGCGGGCACCAGCAGAAATTGCGCGAACAGCTCGAGCGCGCCAAGACGATGGCGATCCTGGCGACGCTGTTGGGCGCCGGCGCCATGGTGGCCGGCGCCACCAGCAACAGCCGCGGCCTCGCCGGCGCCGGCATGGGCGTGATGGCCGGCGGCGGCGAGATGGCGCAACGCAGTATCCTCGCCTATCAGCGCACCGAAGAGATGACCGCCGACCGCTCGGCAATCGCTTATCTCAATGCTACCGGCCAGTCCGGCATGGGCATGCTGAAGACGTTCAGCCGTTTCCAGAACGCATTGTCGCTCTCGGGCGCCCAAGTCGATCCCTACAGGATCAGCCATCCGATGCCGCAGGAGCGTATCGCCAATCTCGAAGTGTTGGTGAAGCAGAGCCCTTACGTCGACAAGGTCGACCCCCCTGCACTGCAGCAGCGCCACGATATGATGCGCATCAAGATCGCCGCCTATATGCAAGGCCAGGCCGCGGCGTCGCGATTGATGCGCAAGAACCCCGGCAGCCTCGCCTCACGCTATGGCGACGCGCAGATGACCTATCTTTTCGGCAATCTGGCCTCGGCGCTCACCAAAACCAACGCGCTGATCAAGGAACAGCCGAAAAATCCCTATTTCCAGGAATTACGCGGCGACATCCTGATGAAGGCGAACCGGCCGAAGGATGCGGCGGACGCCTATGCCAAGTCGGTCAGTCTCGATCCGGCGCGATCCGGGCTGCTGCCGGTCTCTTACGGCCAGGCGCTGATGGCCATCGGCACGGCGGATTCGCTGAAGAAGGCGGTGGCGCAGATCAACACCGGCCTCGGGCGGGACCGCGAAAACGCCGCCGGATACCGTTATCTGGCACAGGCCTACGGGGAACTCGGCAACATCCCGGCCGCCGAGCTTGCAACCGCCGAAGGGCATTTCTATTCCGGCGACTACAAGAATGCGAAAATCTTCGCCATGCGGGCGCAGCAGAGCATGAAGCGGGGCGAGCCGGGCTGGCTTCGCGCGCAGGACATTATAAACTACGCACCATCAGGTAAGAAGAAGTGAACCTTTTCGGACGCACGCTGCGACGCAGCCAAACCGAGCGGACCCGAACACAGGCAAGAGGATCGAGGATCATGACCAAGGCAATTCTGCTGGGCACTACCGGAGTGGCAGCGGCTCTCGCCATGCTGGCTTTCGGCTTCGTCGCCGGAAATCCGCAGACGGCGAAGGCCGGCACGGCACAGCTTGCCCAGACGGCGTCCTCGGGTACCAAGCTCGACCGTGCCGAAGTCGAAGGCATCGTCCGCGACTATCTGCTGAAGAACCCGGAAGTGCTTCTGGAGGCCCAGCAGGCACTCGAGGCCAAGCAGAAGGAAGAACAGCGCGTCGCCAGTCTCGGCGTCATCAAAGACGCCAAGGACCAGATCTTCAATTCCTCATTCGACGGCGTTGTCGGCAATCCGAACGGCAAGGTCACCATCGTCGAGTTCTACGATTACAATTGCGGCTACTGCAAACGCGCCATCGACGACATGCGCGCGCTGACCAAGGCCGATCCGGACCTGCGTTTCATGCTCAAGGAGTTCCCGATCCTCGGCCCGGATTCGCAGAAGGCGAGCGTCGTCTCGATGGCCTTCCATTTGATGAAGCCGGAGAAATACGGCGAATTCCACAATGCGCTGCTCGGCGGCCAGGGGCGCGCCACCGAGGCGGCGGCAATCAAGGTGGCGCTGTCGCTCGGCGCCGACGAGGCGGCGCTGCGCGAAAAGATGAAAGACCCGAGCATCACCGAGGCCTTCTCCAAGACCTATGACCTCGCCACCAAGCTCGCCATCACCGGAACGCCGTCCTATGTCGTCGGCAACGAGGTGGTGTTCGGCGCGCTTGGCCAGGAAGTGCTGGCCGAAAAGATCGAGGCGGCGAAGGCCGCGCTCTGATTAGCGTTCGGGTTTCGATTAGGCTGCGGGTTTCCGGCACGGGCCGTTTTCCGGCTGTTGTGGACGGCGAAAGAACGCACTTGCGCTCTTTTCGCCAGCGTCTATGCCCATTATAGAGGGTCCGGCGCGCCGGCTTAGCCGCGCCGGGAAAGGTCGGCATTTTTTGAAAACGGTTTTCGTCCTGAACGGCCCCAATCTCAACGCGCTCGGCAAGCGCGAGCCGGGCATCTATGGCGGCAAGACGCTTGCCGCGATCGCCGACGACTGCAAGCAGGCGGGTGCCGCACTTGGGCTGGAGATCGATTTCCGCCAGTCGAACCATGAGGGCGACCTCGTCGACTGGATCCAGGAGGCCGCCGACAAGGCCGCCGCAATCGTCATCAATCCGGGCGCCTACGGCCATACGTCGATCGCCATTCACGATGCCATCCGCGCTGTCGCGCCGCTGCCGGTCGCTGAGGTGCATCTTTCCAACATCCACGCGCGGGAACCATTCCGCCACGTTTCCATGGTCGCGCCGGTCGCCGTCGGCATGATCTGCGGGTTCGGGCCGCTCGGCTACACGCTGGCGCTGCAGGCGCTGGCTGCACGCCTATGACCGGCCAACAAACAGAAGGCTCGAAAATGTCGATAAAGAAGAACGGTGTTGACCAGCAGCTGATCCGCGATCTGGCGGGCATACTGAACGACACCAACCTGACCGAGATCGAGGTCGAGCTGGGCGATCTGAAGGTGCGCGTCTCGCGGCAGGCGCCGGCCGTCCATGCGGTCGCCGCAGCCCAGCCGGCCTATGCGCCGGCAGCCGCGCAGCCCGCGGCAGCGGCCGCCCCGGCGACGCCCGATGTGTCGAAGAACGCCGTCGCCTCGCCAATGGTCGGCACCGCCTATCTGGCACCGTCGCCCGACGCCAGGCCGTTCATCGAAATCGGCCAGAAGGTCAAGGAAGGCCAGACGCTGCTGATCATCGAAGCAATGAAGACGATGAACCAGATCCCCTCGCCGCGCGCCGGCACGGTGACGGCGATCCTGTTTGAAGATGCGCAGCCGGTCGAATATGGCATGCCGCTCGTCGTGATCGAGTAGAGCCGGGAACAGGCGAAAGATGTTCCAGAAAATCCTCATCGCCAATCGCGGCGAAATCGCCCTCAGGGTGCTGCGCGCCTGTAAGGAGCTGGGCATCCAGACGGTGGTGGTGCATTCGACCGCCGACGCCGACGCCATGCATGTGCGTCTCGCCGACGAGAGCGTCTGCATCGGCCCGCCGCCGTCGCGCGACAGCTATCTCAACATCCACCAGATCGTCGCCGCCTGCGAGATCACCGGCGCCGACGCGGTGCATCCCGGCTACGGTTTTCTGTCGGAGAACGCCAAGTTCGCCGACATCCTCGCCGCGCACAACATCACCTTCATCGGCCCGACGGGCGACCATATCCGCATCATGGGTGACAAGATCGAGGCCAAGCGCACCGCAAAACGCCTCGGCATTCCCGTGGTGCCCGGCTCCGACGGCGCGGTCACCGAGGACAAGGAAGCCAAGCGCATTGCCGCCGCGATCGGCTACCCCGTGATCATCAAGGCGTCGGCCGGCGGCGGCGGGCGCGGCATGAAAGTGGCGCGTAGCGAGGCCGACCTCGAGGTGGCGCTGCAGACGGCACGCTCGGAGGCGGGTGCGGCCTTCGGCGACGACGCCGTCTATATCGAGAAATATCTGCAGAAGCCGCGCCATATCGAAGTGCAGGTGTTCGGCGACGGCGCCGGGCGCGGCGTGCATTTCGGCGAGCGCGACTGCTCGCTGCAGCGCCGTCACCAGAAGGTCTGGGAAGAAGCGCCCTCGCCGGCGCTCAATGCGGAGGAGCGCGCGCATATTGGCGGCGTCTGCGCCAGGGCGATCGCCGATCTCGGCTATTCCGGCGCCGGCACCATCGAATTCCTCTATGAGGACGGCGAGTTCTATTTCATCGAAATGAACACGCGCCTGCAGGTCGAACATCCGGTTACCGAGGCGATTACCGGCATCGACCTCGTGCACGAGCAGATCCGCGTCGCCTCGGGCGGCGGGCTTTCGGTGCGCCAGGAAGATATCCGCTTCCATGGCCATGCCATCGAATGCCGCATCAATGCAGAGGATCCGCGCACCTTCACCCCGTCGCCGGGCACCATTACCCATTTCCACACGCCGGGCGGCCTCGGCATCCGCGTCGATTCCGGCGTCTATTCCGGCTACAAGATCCCGCCCTACTACGACAGCCTGATCGGCAAGCTGATCGTGCATGGCCGCAACCGCGTCGAATGCATGATGCGACTGCGGCGCGCGCTCGACGAGTTCGTCGTCGACGGCATCAAGACGACGCTGCCGCTGTTTCGCGACCTCGTCGGCAACGCCGACATCGCCAATGGCGACTACGACATCCACTGGCTGGAAAAATACCTGGCCGAAGGCGAGTGATACAGGGCGAAGCGATGACCCGTCCCTACGCACCCGGTTATCGCATCCCGACCGACCTTTTGCTCAAAGCCTATGCCTCCGGCGTCTTCCCGATGGCCGAAAGCGCCAATGACCCCGAAGTGTTCTGGGTGCGGCCGGAGACGCGCGGCATCATTCCGCTCGACGGGTTCCACATACCGAAAAGCCTGAGAAAGACGATCCGCAAGAACCTGTTCGAGTTCCGCATCGATTTCGACTTCGAGGCGACGATCGAGGCCTGCGCCGAAAGGCGCGAGGAACGGCGGTCGACCTGGATCAACGCACCGATCCGCGAAGCCTATATCGAGCTGCATCGGATGGGCCATTGCCATTCGGTCGAGGCCTGGCACGACGACCGGATGGTCGGCGGCCTCTACGGCGTATCGCTCGGCCGCGTGTTCTTCGGCGAGAGCATGTTCGCCAGGGAGACCGACGCGTCAAAGGCCTGCCTGGTTCACCTCGTCGAACGCCTGAAGGCGCGCGGCTTTGCGCTGCTCGATACGCAGTTCACCACCGAGCATCTCAAACGCTTCGGCGCAATCGACGTGCCGCGCGGCAAGTACGAGAAGATGCTGGCCGGGGCGCTGAAGGGCGAGGCCGTGTTTTTTCCATAACCTGGAATGGTTCATCGTTTCACAGAAACGCAATTCCGGACGGAAACCGTTCACACTTTTCCTGGAATTGCTCCAGCGGCCGGTCAGCCTTTTGATGCCGTCACCAGCGGCGTCTGTGCGTGGAACATCATTTTCCAGCCATTGACGCGGTGGACATAGCCGGTGCTGACCAGCGCCGCATAGGCTTCGCCATCTTGCCGCGTCGCACGCGCCTCGTAGGTCAGCATGACGATGTCGCTGCCAGGCTCGATGATGCCTTTGAGGTCGATGTCGAGATCGCGCCAGCGGTTCGGGTCCGTCGCAGTTGCGGCCAGATCGGTATTGCTCATCACCCGCGCCATCTGCGGGAAGGCCACCAGGCATTCGGTATCGGCGTTGGCCTTGAAATAGTCGGCACCGCCGCTCCAGAATCCCCTTTCGATATCGAGAAGTTCGTTCTTGTTGGCCATCATCATGGCAACCTCCACCGTAGAGAGGCACCAACGCTCGGGCAACACGGCGGTTCCGCAAGGCGCGGTATCCGCCGCCGCGCTGACAGATTCTAGTTGGTTTTGGGGGCAGTGGGTGCCGGCACGTCGGACTTCTGCTTGCAGCCCTTCAGCCAGATATCATAGACGGCATGCTCGACGGCGTTGATCCCGGGGCTTTCGGCGAACATCCAGCCGGTGAAGATACGGCGTATTTTCCGGTCGAGCGTGATCTCGTCGACCTCGACGAACGAATCCGTCTTCGGCTCTTCGTTCTCCGGCCGCGAATAGCAGATGCGCGGCGTCACCTGCAAAGCGCCGAACTGCACCGTCTCGTCGATATAGACATCGAAGGTGATGATACGGCCGGTGATCTTGTCGATGCCGGCGAATTCAGCGACGGGATTGGTGATGCGCTCGGATACTGCGGGTGCTGCAGGCGCCACGGACGCGTCCGGTGCAGGCGGCGCCAATTCCTGCGCAGCAGCAAGCGCCACCATAGAAGCGAGAACGACCGCGGTTAATCCGCCCGTCAAAATTCGGCTGAACATGCTCATGCAAGGTCCGGTGGTTTGCGCCCGGGTGATTCTCTTAACGCCAAGGCTAGTTGCTGCTGTCGGATCAGCAAACAGCTAAACAGCAATTGTGGCGACAAAGGACCGCCCCGTGGGGACCGCGCCCGTGGAGACCGCGCGCGTGTCGCGGCGATCGATCACGAACCAGGCGTCCAGGCGTCGTAGTCGCCCGTCACCTGCGGACGATGCTGGTTGGTCAGCACCGAGCCTTTCGGCCGATAGGCTGCGGGGCTGCCGGTGAGGTTCGGCACATGCGGCTTTTGCCAGTCGCGTGGCTTGTAGTCTTCGCTTGGCGGCGCAACGTCGACACGGTGATGGATCCAGCCATGCCAGCCGGGCGGAATCGCCGAGGCTTCCGAATAGTCGCGGTAGATGACCCAGCGGCGCGTGCGGCCTTCCGAATCGACGCCGCCCTCATAGTAGACGTTGCCGACCTCGTCCTGCCCGACCTTCTTGCCATGCCGCCAGGTGTGGAAGCGCGTTCCCAATGTCTGGCTGTTCCACCAGGTGAAAAACTGCAGAAGGAAAGTTTTCATCCAAATCCTCGTGGCAAGTCCTTGTAGCAAGTCCTCGCGGCGGCTGCGGCGGCGCCTGTTCCTGCTTATGGCGTCACGGCATTGCGAAGGCAAGGGTCTTGCCGCAACCGGCGAGCAAATGGCTGGCGGGAAAGCGAAACGTTCATGCGATTTTCGCGTCCGCCCGAAGCAGATGAAATGGGTTGTTGGCGACCTTACGCAGCGTTATTCTAGGAGTTGATGCTTCGTTGCCTCAAGGACGGCAAATGAGAGGGGCTCATGTCATCGCTGGCGGGCACGGCCGGTCGCGCATTGCCGCAGGTCGTTGAGGCGATCTACGATTCGATTGCCGACGTCGACCGCTGGCAGGCGACACTCGAGGCCATCTGCAGCCTGGCGGAAGGCCAGCTTGCCATGCTCGCCGTCATCGACACGATCAGCAGTTCCGCGCGGTTTTCGGTGTCCTGCGGCGATCCCGCAGTTCTTGAGCCGTTGAAGCATGACTACGGCTCGCAAGTGCCGTTCTATGCGGCGGTTCCCAAGATGGAGATCGACGTGCCGTTCACCGTCGATTCGATCTACGCCCTGCAAGGCCCGGATACGCGACAGAGATGGCTCGAAAGCCGCATCGTGCGCGAATGGGTGCAACCCAACCGCCTGGACGATTTCTTCTGGGTGGCGTTGATGAAGCGGCCGACCCGGATCGGCACGCTAATGGTGGTGACCGACAAGGACAGGCGCCAGATTTCCCGCGAGGATCTCGAGCTTGTCTGCCTGCTGGCGCCGCATGTGCGGCGCGCGGTGACCATCGGCGACCTGTTCGAGGCCGAGCGGCGGAAGGCCGAAATCTTCCGCTCCATCATCGAAAGCCTCGACCATCCGGTGCTGATCGTCGCCGAAGACATGACCATCATCTTCGCCAACCCGTCAGCCGAAGCGCTGCTCGCCGAAAACATTTCGGTTGCTTGCGTGCGCGGCCAGCTTTCCTTCACCTATGCCAACGCCAATGCCGCGATCGGCCGCGCCGTCCAGCTCGGCACGCGCGACGAATTCGCGCTCGGACCTTGCGGCATCAACATTCCCCTGGCCAAGACGGCCGTTCCGGCGGTGGCCCATGTGATGCCGCTGGCGCGGCGTGAAATCTCGGCGCGCATCTCGCAGCGCGCCGCCGCAGCAATCTTCATCGCTGCGGCCGGTTCGGCACCAATCCCGGCGCTGGACGCCATTGCGGCGCTGTTCGGACTGACCGCGGCAGAAAGGCGCGTTGCCGGTCACGTTGCCGCCGGCCTGACCCGAAAGGAAATCGCCGCGGCCGGCGGCGTCTCGGACGGCACCGTCAAGTCGCAGCTGGCGACGATCTTCGACAAGACCGGTACCGGCGATCAGCGCGAGCTCGAACTCTTGATGCGGGAATTGTCGCCGCCGTTGCGCTCCAGTTAATTTGCGCAGATTCCCCGGACCGGCGGCGGTCCAAAAGGCTCGGCCGGTCAGTTTTCCAAGCCTTTAAGACCATCGTCCGCAAAATCTGCGAAACGAAACCGGCAACGTTGCAATTCGGCCAAAATCATGGTGCGGTCGTTCGCGGTCCAGAAACGCGGCACTATGCTCGGCTGGAAAGAAAATGGTTTCTGGCGCGGATCTCGACCTTTGACACCGACATCTACCGAGCGGCTGCTCCCCTACCTCTTTTTGCTTGGGCTGATCGTAATCGCGGTCGCTTTCCGGCCACTGCTGCCCGTCGACGAAACGCGATATCTCAGCGTCACCTGGGAAATGTATCTGAGCGGACAGATCTTCGTCCCGACGATGAATTTCGCGCCCTATCTGCAGAAGCCGCCACTGCTGTTTTGGCTTATCGACCTTGTCTGGACCGTTTTCGGCGCCAGCCGGCCGGCGGCGATGTTGGTCATCTTCGCCGCCTCCTCGCTCGTCATCTGGCTGACCACGGCGTTGGCAAAGACCCTGTTTCCGGGCCGCGACGACATCGCGCGGCGCATCCCCTGGCTGGTCGCCGGAAGCAGCGTGTTCGTCATCTATTCGACGCTGATCCTGTTCGACCTGTTGCTGACGGTCTTTGTGCTCGCCGCGCTGTTGTCGCTGATTGCCTTTGCCCGGAGCGGCAACCGCTGGCAGGCCGTTCTGGCCGGGCTGTTCATCGGCATGGGCGTGCTGACGAAAGGCCCGGTGGTGCTGATCCATATCGGCGCGCCCATCCTGTTCTACCCGTTCTGGCGCGACCGGCGGGCGGGACTGGCGACACCGAACTTCCTCGCTGGAGTGGGCCTGGCATTGCTCGCCGCGCTGATTCCGGTTGCGATCTGGCTGGTGCCGGCGACGATCCTGACAAAAGGCAATTTCGTCTATGATCTCGTCTGGAACCAGTCGGCGGGGCGCGTCACCGGCAATTTGCGCAATTCGCACGGCCGGCCGTTCTATTTCTATCTGCTGCTGCTGCCGGTCATGTTCATACCGTGGATCTTCATACCCGAGGTCTGGCGGTTGAAGCTGCGCACGCGGATACGCAGCCTGATCGACGCGAAGTCGCCGGATCTGCGCGCCTTGCGCCTGCTGTCGTTCTCGTTCGTTGCCGTGTTCTTGGTGTTCAGCGCGATATCTGGCAAGCAGCCCCACTATGTCGTGCCGATGTTGCCGTTCGTGGTCATCCTGTTCGGCTATTTCATGGCGGAGATCCCGCTCGCCAGGCTGAAGAGCTCGGCCGTCGTCATGCTTGTCATTTTCGGCATCGGCCACGCGGTGGCATCGGCAACCGCGTTCAAACGCTATGACCTGACGCCGCTCGCCAACTTCATCGACGAGCGAAAGGATGCGGACTGGGCCGTGGCTTTCGACTATCAAGGCGAAGTCGGCTTCCTGGCCCGGTTGCAAAGGCCGTTCGAAAGCACCGACAAACCGGAAGAATGGCTTGGTTCGCATCCCAGCGGCTATGTCATCGACAAAGTTTCCAAGGATCCCGGCACTGCAGGGCAAATCGCGTTCCGGCTTCGCGTCGAACGCGGTTATCTCGTCGTGCTGAAGGGACAGCATTGACGATCGTCACCGGTATGCGAGTTCGTCCCCCACGCGGGAGATGAAGGCGTTGCTGCTTCGTGGTTCCATCGCTCGATAGAACCGGGAGGTATTCATGTGCAAGCTTATCTCGACGATGCTTTTTGTCCTATCGCTCGCCGTGGCCGGCCTTGCCGCCGATCCGGCATGGAGCTTCAAATGTCAGTCCGGAACGATTGGGCAAGGCAGTTGCTCCTGCTCCGGGACCGCCGACTGCACCGACATGCGGCATTCCAAAATGTGCAAGGGCGACCTGAACTGCGGTTCGGGCAAATGCTCCTGCACGGCCGCACTGGTAGTCGACCCAGGCCCGAAAACCCCCAAGCCGAAGGTCGTCGCGCCGAAGGCGACAACCGAAGGCGCCGTGAAGCAGTAGCCATCCGATCCGAAAGGACGGCGGCGGCTCAACGTCGCTGGGCCCGCCCGACGTTTCGCGGTTCATCCCCCGTGCGGGCGATGAACCGCCATCGAAGAAATGCTGCTGTCTAGGCGGAGGGTGGTTTCCAACGACAGAGCGAGGATACCATGTTGAAAACCTGCACGATGCTGTTCTTCTGCCTGATGGCGGCCACCGCGGCCGCCCAGCCGCCGCCTTCGGGGCCGCCGGTTCCCAGTGCGGCACTTGCCCCATGCAACCCCACACAATCGAACAGGCCCTGCAAAGCTGAACTCGGCGTGTTCCTGATCACCAACACCGTCCGCAACCTGGCGCAAGCCAAGGTCGACGCCACCAACGCACAGCTGGCCGCCCAGGGACGATCGTCGCGCGCATCGATCGAATCGCTGAAGCAATGGCGGCCGTCGCGCTTTGCGACGCAGATGCTGAACCAGCCGAACAGCTGGTTTGTCAAAGTTCCTTACATCCTGACCATCAAAGTCTCGATCCCGGTGACCTCCGACCGCCACATCGGCATTCCCATAGACGTCAACGTCTTCTGCAGCGGCTGGCAGACCGATTCCAGCCAGGTCATCATCCGCTCGCAACCCGGCCCGGCGAGCTTCGAAGGTGGCAACATCCTCGAAGACGTTTTCAACGTCGGCAATTACATCGACGCCCAGGTACGCAGCTCGTTTTCGGCACCCCTGCCGGTGACGACGCCGGTTCCGAATTCGAAATGCTCGGCCATAGACGGCTCCGATGCCGGCACGCAGGCCACCGACGATGATCTCATCTTCTGGACGGTGCCGCGACGCAACCTGGTGGTGACGGACGCCATAGCCAAGCCGACGATAGAAGTGACCTTCGACAGCCTCACACGCCTGGCAGCCCGCGACTTCCACAACAATGTCGTCTATGCGGAATCCGAGGCCATAAACCTCAACGTCTATGCCAATGAGGATGGCCTTCAGAAGGCGCTGACGATGCGCGAAGGCGACGTGGCTGCGCTGAACCTTCCCGCAGTACAGCTCGACGCGGGAAAATACGATTCGCTGGTCGTCATCGGCAATGTCGATCAGCCGCCGAACGATCCCAGAGACAGCGCCTTCGCAGTAGCGGCCAAGACTGCGGGATTCGGTGCCGGTTCCAAGATCATGCAGATCCCGAAGTGGTATTCGAGGCCTCCGGACCAGTTCAATCACAAGCCTACATGGATCAGAGTTCCGGGCTATGAGCTGCACTATACGGTACGCTATCTCAACAGCGGCGGGCTGGCCGTCGACGGTGGGGCCAGTACGGTCCGGCCACCAAAAGTCGCTGTTCCGATAAAGACGCTCATCAAGCCGAAAACGCCCTGACGCGGCCGCTCGCGGATGACGGCGGCGGTTCCCGCCATCTCCCGCGCGGCCGATGCGGCAGCGCCGGCTTCATGGCCTGATCTTGCGGGAACAAACGCGCCGCTGCGCCACGAGCGAGCGGCGCCATCGATGGAGACAAACGATGCTGCACTTTCCCCACACCATGCCCGCCGTCCGGATCATTGCGGCAATCTCGCTGCTTGCCTTCCCGAACTTCCTGCCGCCGGTCACGAGCCCGGCGAACGCGCTGCCGGTCAGCCAATCCTGCAGGATCACCACGTATTTCAAGACTGCGGCAAAGGCGACGGAGGTTGGCCTGCGCTCGACGTGCCAGGGCGTCAAAAAATGGGGCGTCACCTCGAAATATTACGAGGTGGAAAAAATCGAAGCCGCCACGCCCCCGCACACGTCGGGTGGCGGCGGCAGCCTGCCGTGCGAGTTTCTCGCTGCCGGCTGCTCCAACCTGCCCGTGAAACGCAACTGAGCGCCAGGCGAACGAGCTAGCCGATCGCCTTCTCCAAAACCAGCGCCGGCAATCCTGAGGCGCCGCCGCAATCGGCCGTGTTGCCGGCGGGCAAGAACCCTCTCGAGCGGTAAAAGGCGATGGCCGGAGCATTTGCTTCCTCGACCTCGACGCGCAGCGTCCGGGCCTCCGGAAAGCTGGCCTCGATCTCGTCCAGCAGCGCCTGGCCGATGCCTTGCCTCTGCCAGGCCGGATGCACGTAAAGCTGGTTCAGCATGACGATCCCGGGATCCGTGGTGGCGGCGGCGAAGGCCATGCCGCCGATGCTCTTGCCGTCGTCGGCGAGCAGGAACTCCGAGTTCGGCCGCGTCAGCCGTGCTTTGAGTGCGGCAATCGAATGCCATTCATCGGTGATTTCGGTGACCCGCGCCGCGCCGTAGATGGCGTCATAGGTGGCATGCCAGGTCTCGATCAGCAATGCGCGTACCGCCGCAAGATCGCGCTCGCCGGCGGTACGGACGAACATCCTATTCGATCCCGAGCCTGGCCTTGACCAGCTCGTTGACCGCCTGCGGATTGGCCTTGCCGCCGGTCGCCTTCATCACCTGGCCGACGAACCAGCCGGCCATGGTCGGCTTGGCGCGCGCCTGTTCGACCTTGTCTGGGTTGGCTGCGATCACCTCGTCCACCGCCTTTTCGATGGCGCCGGTATCGGTGACCTGCTTCATGCCGCGGCTTTCGACCAGCTGACGCGGATCGCCGCCCTCGTTCCAGACGATCTCGAACAGATCCTTGGCGATTTTGCCGGAGATGGTGCCTTCCTTGATCAGGTCGATGACGGCACCAAGCTGGTTGGGCGAAACAGGAGCGTTTTCAATATCCTTGCCGGCTTTGTTCAAGGCCCCCAGGAGGTCGTTGATGACCCAGTTGGCGGCGAGCTTGCCGTCGCGCCCGGCCGCCACCTTCTCGAAATAATCGGCAATCGCCTTTTCAGAAACCAGGATCGAGGCATCGTAGGTCGACAGGCCGAGCGAGGTGATCAGCCGCGCCTTCTTGGCGTCCGGAAGTTCCGGCAGGTCCTTTGCCAGCGCGTCGACATAGGCCTGGTCGAATTCCAGCGGCAGAAGGTCGGGATCGGGGAAATAGCGATAGTCGTGCGCTTCTTCCTTGGAGCGCATCGAGCGCGTCTCGCCCTTGTTGGGGTCGAACAGCCGCGTTTCCTGTTCGATCCTGCCGCCGTCCTCGAGGATGGCAATCTGGCGGCGCGCCTCATAGTCGATGGCCTGGCCGATGAAACGGATCGAGTTGACGTTCTTGATCTCGCAGCGCGTGCCGAATTCACCGCCGAGCCGGCGTACCGAGACGTTGACGTCGGCGCGCAACGAGCCTTCGTCCATATTGCCGTCGCACGTGCCGAGATAGCGCACGATCGTGCGCAGCTTGGTGACATAGGCCTTGGCTTCATCGGCGGAGCGCATATCCGGCTTGGAGACGATCTCCATCAGCGCCACGCCGGAGCGGTTGAGATCGACATAGGACATCGTCGCATGCTGGTCGTGCATCGACTTGCCGGCATCCTGCTCAAGGTGCAGGCGCTCGATGCCGACCTCGATGTCCTCGAACTCGCCCTGCCGGTCCGGGCCGACCGAGACGATCACCTTGCCCTCGCCGACGATCGGCTGCTTGAACTGCGAGATCTGGTAGCCCTGCGGCAGATCAGGATAGAAATAGTTTTTCCTGTCGAAGACCGATTTGAAATTGATCTCAGCCTTCAGGCCCAGCCCGGTACGGATCGCCTGCTTGACGCATTCTTCGTTGATGACCGGCAGCATGCCGGGCATCGCCGCGTCGACCAGGCTGACATTGGCATTGGGCGCGGCGCCGAAAATGGTCGAGGCGCCGGAAAACAGCTTTGCCTGTGAGGTCACCTGCGCATGGACCTCGAGGCCGATGATGATCTCCCAGTCGCCGGTGGCGCCGGGAACCAGGCGCTTGGCGTCGGGCGTGCGGGTATCGATGATGCTCATAAGGGCCTGCATATTGAAATTGCGGATATGCGAGAACGCATATTTTGATGTGCAACTTCGCTAGTGCAAACCGCCAAAAGAGACAAGCGCAAAGCCGCAGGCGCCGACGCGGCACAGGCCCGCACCTGCCGCGATGGACTGCTATAGCGGCTTGAAAAGATTCAATGGCCGGCAACCCGGCCGCCGTCGCCTCATGCCGTGGCGATGTAGGCCCTGATCTCCTCGGCCTCGCGCTCGACATCCTCGATGCGCCGCTTGACCACGTCGCCGATCGACACGATGCCGTCGAGCAGCCCGTTCTTTTCCACCGGCAGATGGCGGAAGCGGCCCTTGGTCATGATCTCCATGACCTCGTTGACGGTGTGGTTCTCATTGCAGATCTTCACCTTGGGCGTCATCGCCGAGCGGATGGCGAGGTCGAGCGCCGCGGCCCCCTCTTTGGCGAGAACCCGCACCACATCGCGCTCGGAAAGAATGCCGACGATCTTGTGATCGCCGTTGGTGATGACCAGCGCGCCGATCCTGTGTTCGGAAAGCATGCGGATGGCTTCGCTGAGCTTTTCGTTCGGCCCGAGCGTCACCACGTCGTGGCCTTTTGCCTCGAGAATTGCCTTAACAGTCATGGCGTCCTCCTCTGCATTTCCTTGCCGGCTCCTGCCCTGGCCGGCTTTTCCCTGGGATGAACATGGTGCGCCGCGATCGGTTGCTTTTCAAGTGCGGAGGTCTCAGGTCTCCGGCTCGTCCGCCTGCCGGGGCACCTGCTCTCGCCGATCAAAAAACCGCAGGCCGAAGAAGCCGGCAAGAAAGCCGCCAATATGGGCTTCCCAGGCGATCTGGCCGTCAATGCCGGGCGCCAGGCCGAAGAGGCCGGTCGCGAGGTTGATCACCATCCACATGGCGAGAAAGGTGACGACGCCGCGCGAGCGCAGCACCGCCGCCATCGGCAAAGGCTGGCCGGCGAAGGCGGCCTTGCCCGACGAGCGATCGATACGGAAGCCGTAGCGTGCCGCCGCGCCCATCATGCCGGAAATCGCGCCGGAGGCACCGACCAGCGGCGCCTCGCCAAGCGGATGCATGGCCCAGAACAGCGCCACCGCCGCCAATCCGGTCGCGGCGAAGAACAGGCTGAAGCGCAGCGCGCCGAAGCGGTTGGCCAGCGGTGAGCCGAAGGCCGCAAGCCACACCATGTTGATGGCAAGATGGGCAAAGCCGCCATGCAGGAAGGCATACGTAAAGGGCCGAGAAAACAGGAACCAGTCGAAGCCGTATTGGCCAGTATAGAGAACAGGAATGAAGGCCCCGTCGTACAATAGTGTCAGCTGCTGGTCTTGGCTAAGCACATACTGCTGCATCAGAAAGACGAGGACGCAGATGCCGATCACCGCCAGCACGACGGGCGGCAGGTTGAACACCGGTTCGCGGCGCTGCTCCGGTTCGCGGGCGACAGGCTCACCCTGGCCCTGCTCGATCTCCGGTGGGCTTTCTGGGTCGCTCATATGGCTTGCACTCAGTCGCTGGATTGGACTTCGCGAGCATGTAGATCACGGCCAACCGAATCACAAACGACGAATCAGCAGCCCCGAATCAAAAAAGAAGCCGTCCAAGGTTTCCCTTGAACGGCTGGTCGAGCCCCCTTGCTCCCCCGAACTCTTGACTGAAGTGCTGCCGATCGTCGCAAAACGACTGCTTCTGGAGTGGTTTTGGTGTGCCACAGGCCTGGCAGGCACGCAACGTAAACCAGTTGTTAACCTTAACCGCCCCGACCCGTGAACAAGTATTAACGATGCTGGCACGCATCCTGCTCCGCAACGCATGTAGGTCTTCGGAGGGCGCCCTTCTGTTCACCGATGGGACATCAGAAGACAGAATGCGCGGAGCAGCATTAGCATGAACCAGACCGGATCGATCACGCTGTTCCATTATTGGAACCGGTTGCGTGACGGACGCCCTGCCCCGAAGCGCTCGGAAGTCGAACCGGCCGATATCAAGTCGCTGCTGGCCGACACGTTCATCCTGGAAAAGGACACGCGCGGCGAAGCGGTGTTCCGGCTCGCCGGCACCAGGCTCTGCGCGGTCTATGGCCGCGAACTCAAGGGGTTTTCATTCCCTTCGCTGTGGCGCGAGAAGGACCAGCGGCTGATTTCGAAGCTGACCGACGGCGTCTTCGACCTGAAATCGGTGGCCCTCATCACCTATGAGGGTTTCAGCCGCACTGGTCGCTCCAACAGGTTCGAGCTGCTCGCGCTGCCGCTCGACGGCGGGGTCGAGAGCCCGCGCTGCCTCGGCGTGATAAGCGCCGTCGAAAAGCCTTTCTGGCTGGGTGCCGACCCGGTCCTCGACGCCTTGATCGATTCGATCCGTGTCGTCGATCCCGACAAGGAGCCGATGTTCCTGAAGAACCGGCCGGCGATAGAGGTTCCCTCGCTCGCCCCATCGGAATTCGACCCGCCCGAGACGATTTCGGCGCTCGGCCAGGCCCGCCGCATCCGTCACCTGGTCGTCTTCGACGGCGGACGCGAGGAATGATGCCCAAAGATTAAAGCAACAGCGCCGGGCTTTCCCCTTTGTTAACCTGCTTTGTTGTAGTTTTCCGCTGAAATTCCCCGCATCCATGCGCGGAATGCCGAACGGGGTATGGCAGTGATGAGGTCAGCGGCGGTCGACCATGCGCCGTCCCAAGCTGAAAGGCGTAACTTTCAGCGCGTCCGCGTGAAGATTTACGGACGCTTCATGCTGGAAGACCGCACCGAACATCCCTGCCAGGTGGTCGACATGTCGCCTGGCAACGTTGCGCTGCGCACCGAGCGCGCCGGCCTGGCTGGCGAAAAGGTCATTGCCTATATCGATCACATCGGCCGCATCGAAGGCGTCATCACCCGCACCCTGCAGGATGGCTTTGCGATGACCGTCATCGCGTCGGAGCGCAAGAGGGACAAGCTCGCCGCGCAACTGACCTGGCTTGCCAACAAGCACGAGCTCGACCTGCCGGAAGACCGCCGCCATGAACGCGTCGCACCGCGCAACCCGACGAGCGTGCTGCAGCTTGCCGACGGACGGCAGTACCAGTGCCGCATCATCGACCTGTCGCTGTCGGGCGCGGCGATCGAGATCGACGTCAAGCCGGCCATCGGCGTCCAGGTGACGCTGGGCACCATGCGCGGCCAGGTGGTGCGTCATTTCGAAGATGGCGTCGCCATCGAGTTCGCCGTCATCCAGCGGCCGGAAACGCTCGATACCGAATTCAGCTCGCCGCGCGGCTGACGCGGAAGCGTTAGCGCCATCGGGAAGAGAGGCTGGCGATCCTTCGCGCCCCCCGTCTGTCCTGCCATCCTAGCTGTTCGAACGATGCGACGAAGCATGGGAACGCACCGGCTGGAATCCTTAAACAATTCTATACTCAATTGCATCAAATTTTATGTTTATTCTATTGGCGTTTTACTTAATGTCTACTTCGCGCTTTTGCGTCAAATAAATCCAGCCCTGTCATTGTCTCCTCAAACGGGGAGACTGAATAATGAACAGGATGAGGGGCAAGCTGTTGCTGGCGGCAATAGCGATGCAGCTTTTCGGCTGGGGGACTGCAAACGCGGCGGAGCCGGCCTTCATGCACACCGGCGGCCGCACCACACAGCCGGTCGGTCACTACGAATTGTGCCAGCAGCTTCCGCAGGAATGCAATCAGAGGACGCCTGGCCGGGCACCCGTCGAGCTCACCCGCAAGCTGTGGGCGATGATCGTCAAGGTCAATAATTCGGTCAACAGCAAGGTCGCGCCGCGCACCGACATGGAAATGTGGGGCAAGGAGGAAGTCTGGTCCTTTCCCAATAACGGCTTCGGCGACTGCGAGGACTATGCGCTGGAAAAGCGCCGCGAGCTGATGAGCATCGGCGTGCCGGCCGGCGATCTGCTGATGACGGTGGTGCGCCAGCGCAATGGCGACGGCCATGCGGTGCTGACCGTGCGCACTAGCCTTGGAGAGTTCATCCTCGACAATCTCCAGCCCAAGGTGCTGTCCTGGACCAATACCAGCTACACCTACCTGAAGCGCCAGTCCGAGCGGAATTCCGGCGCCTGGGTGACGATCAACGACGGCCGCTCCGACGCGGTCGCCAGCGTCCGCTGAGGACGCGACGCAAAACCCGGTCGAGTCCCCACCCTCCCCGTCCCCAACGACCGGGTTTAAGGAGCCGGCCCCGTCCCCGGGCCGGCTCCACCATTTCCGGCGGAACACATCTCGATACAGTTATCTCGGCTTTGCCTCCAACCGCGCTTCGTCATCCAAGCTGTCGCACGACCGTTTGTGCGATACCTAGCTGTCGTTCGCCGTCGAAACGCTGTTACTTGCCCCTGATACGGAACGCGTCGACAAAGGCGGAAAACGCCGGAGAGGGATGGCGTCGGCTTGGATAGTACAGGTGGTAACCCTGGAACGTCGGGCACCATTTGGTCAGGACTTCCTGGAGAAGGCCACTCTCAATGTGTAGAAGGACGAGTTCGCGCGGTAGATAGGCCAAGCCCACACCGTCAAGCGCGGCCTGGATCGCCGGCCCCATGTTGTTAAGCGTCAGTTGCCCCTCGACCCGAGCGCTGAACTCGCGCGCGCCTTCCCGCAATTCCCACGCATAGACCGATCCTGACGTCGGCAGCCTGTAGTTGATGCAGTTATGGTCGGTCAGCTGCTGCGGCGTCTCCGGCGGTGTCCGGTGGGCGAAGTAATGGGGTGAGCCGACCACAGTGTAGGTCACGTCCGCTCCGATGCGCACGGCTACCATATCCCGGGCAATGGACTCGCCCAGCCGCACGCCGGCATCGAACTGGCGCTCGACGATGTTGGTGAAGGCGTTATCGACCACCAGCTCGACATTGATATCGGGGAAGTCGCTCAGGAACTTTGGCAGCCGGGCGCGGAAGACAATGTCGACCGAATCGTCGGTGCACACCAGGCGAATGTTGCCGGACGGCCTGTCGCGCAGGACGCCGAGAGCGCTGACCTCAGCCGCGATCCCTTCGAAATGCGGTTCGATGCCTTCCTTGAGGCGTTGACCGGCCGCCGTCGGGGCCACGTCGCGCGTGGTGCGAGACAGAAGACGAACGCCAAGCCGCGACTCCAGCGACTTGATGGTGTGGCTAAGAGCCGAAGGAGTGACGCCGAGCTTGGCGGCTGCTCGGGTGAAGCTCCGCGTCCGGGTGATCTCCAGGAACGCGCGCATTTCGGCGAACTCGTCGCGTGGCATTGATGAGCCTCATTCACAACCACATCAAAATTATACCCGCTAGTCGCATTTGACCAGCCCGACTACTTAGTTCGCGAACGGACAGGAGACTGCCTTATGACTTTTGAACTCGCGCTGGACGAGGCCGCCGCTGCTGACGGCGGGACGACCCCATGGTCTGCGGTGGTCTGCCTGTCGCTGCTGACCTTCCTTCTGGTCGGACTGGAGTTCCTGCCGGTCAGCCTGCTCACCCCGATCGCTCAGGATCTGGCCGTCTCAGAGGGTCAGGCAGGCCAGGCAATCGCGGTGTCCGGATTCTTCGCCGTGGTTACCAGCCTCTTCGGCAACTCGCTCTTGCGAAACGTCGATCGACGGACGGTGGTTCTGCTCTATACGGCAGTGCTGGCGGTATCGAGCCTGGCGGTGGCGCTTGCTCCCAACTTCCTGGTCTTCCTGGCCGGGCGGGCGTTGGTCGGCATCGCGATCGGCGGTTTCTGGTCACTGTCGACGGCCATTCTGGCCCGCCTGGCCGCGGGACCCGACCTGCCCAAGGCCATTGCCTTGCTCCAGGGTGGCACTGCCTTCGCATTGGTGATCGCCGCGCCTGTCGGCAGCTTCCTCGGATCGCTGATCGGATGGCGGGGGACCTTTTTCGTCACTGTCCCCATCGGCTTTGCGGCGCTCGTGTGGCAGTTGGCCGTTCTCCCGAAGATGCCACCGATGGAGGCCGCCTCGGTGTCGAGCATGTTCGGCCTGCTGCGGAATCGCAGATTCGCCATCGGCATGGGCGCGACCGGGCTCGCTTTCATCGGGCAGAACGCGCTCTCGATCTATCTGCGGCCGTTTCTGGAAAACGTGACGGGCCTTGAGGTGAACACCCTCTCAATGGCTCTATTGGGCGTCGGCCTCGGTGGCCTGGCGGGACTGTCGATCGTCGGCCTCATACTCCGGCGGCACCTCACAGCCGTGCTGATCGGGCTGCCGAGTGCACTCGCGGTCTTCGCTCTACTGCTGATTGCCTTTGGACCGTATGCACGCGCTACGGCCGGCCTGCTGGTTCTTTGGGGACTGTTCGCGACCCCGATCCCGGTGGCGTGGAACACCTGGATGACCACGCTCATCCCTGAAGACCTGGAGGCCGGGGGCGGACTCCAGGTCGCCCTGATCCAGTTCGCGATCGCGGGCGGCGCTATTGCAGGAGGCCTGCTGTTCGACGTGGCCGGCTGGTGGAGCGCCTTCCTTCTCGCCGCGGTCCTGCTCACGGGCTCGGCCTTGCTCGCCGCCTCGGCCGGCCCCCGCACCTGAACTCTTTCAATTCTTGTCTAGGAGAATCTCATGTCCGAAGGAATCGAGAACAAGGTCGTCGTCATCACCGGTGCCAGCAGTGGCCTCGGTGAAGCGACGGCACGCCATCTTGCCGCACGAGGCGCTTCCGTGGTGCTGGGTGCACGCCGGTCACACCGCATCGACGCCCTTGTCCAGGAACTGACCGCCGCTGGGCTCAAGGCCAAGGCCGTTACAACGGACGTCACCGACGCCGGCCAGGTCCAGAACCTGGTGAACACGGCGGTCCGGGAATTCGGCCGCATCGACGTGATGCTGAACAATGCGGGCCTCATGCCGTTAGCCCCGCTCGAACGGCTCAAGGTCGACGAATGGGACCGGATGATCGACGTCAACATCAAGGGCGTCCTTTACGGCATCGCGGCCGCGCTTCCGTACATGAAGGAGCAGCGATCGGGGCACATTATCAATGTCTCGTCCGTCTACGGCCATGTGGTCGACCCGGGTGCGGCAGTCTATTGCGCCACCAAGTTCGCCGTGCGTGCGCTGTCCGAGGGTCTGCGGAAAGAGGTGAAGCCCTACAATATCCGGACTACGGTGATCTCGCCGGGCGCTGTCAGCACAGAGTTGCTCGAGCATATCAGCGAGCAGGATATCCAACAGGGCACCAGGGACTTCGTGAGCAAGATCGCCGTGGGGCCAGATACGTTTGCCCGCACGGTCGCCTTCGCGATCAACGAGCCCGACGACGTCGATATCAACGAGATCTTGTTCCGGCCGACCGCCCAGCCGGTTTGACTTGGAGGGGCTATGCTTTCGGTATCCTAAGGCCCGGCTCCGTTATTTCATGGGCATCGCCGATTGTTCTTCCTTCAACCCCGCCCTGAACCGCCTGCCGTTTGCCACATAGTGCGCGGCCGAGGCGCGCAGCCTGGCGATTGCGGCCTCGTCGAGCATCCTGACGACGCGCGCGGGCGAGCCGACGATCAGCGAATTGTCGGGAAATTTCTTGCCTTCGGTGACCAGCGCACCGGCGCCGACCATCGAGTTGTTGCCGATCTTCGCGCCGTTCAGAACGATGGCGCCCATGCCGATCAGGCTGTTGTCGCCGATCGTGCAGCCATGCAGCAGGGCACGGTGGCCGATCGTGCAGCCTTGGCCGACGGTCAGCGGAAAGCCGGCGTCGGTGTGCATGATTGTGTGCTCCTGCACGTTTGTGTCGGCGCCGATGACGATCGGCTCGTCGTCGCCGCGGACGACGACGCTGAACCAGAAGCCGGCATTGCGGCCGATCCTGATATTGCCGATCAGAGTGGCGTCGGGCGCGATCCAGTTGCTGTCGGGGTCCTCGAAGGCGGGCGCTTTTCCGTCAATCGCGTAGATCGGCATTGCTGTCTCCAGATCGTCTCACACCGACAAGCTGCCAGACCCTAGAAGCGAAGCCGCCCAGGACGCAATGGCGATCACCACCATGCCCAGCGCCAGCGCCCAGATGGTTGCGGTACAGCCGCAGGAGATCAGCCCCAGCACCGAGATGCGACGCTCGCGCCAGGCGTCCAGCGCCTCGTTGACGAACATCAGCGGCCCGGCGCAAGCCGTCGCGGCGAGCGAGCGCAGCATGTGCTTCGACGATACATAGGGCTGGACGAAGGCAAGCCTACGGCCGGCGATCAGCTCCATCGCCGATCCGGCCAGGCCGCAAGCCGTCAGCCCAGCCATAAAACTGAAGATGATTTGTTCGACCGGGCCCATCTTTACCTTCCGTTTACCATGAAATCGCACAGTCGCCTGCAAAAGCTGCGAAGCAAGAGCCGTGCCGCGCCGAGATGTGCCGCCCAGGCACACCCGGCGGGACGGCAAACGAGGATCGCGATGAAGCAGGCAGCCGCCACAGAGGGCCCGCAACTCAGCGTCGTCGATTCGACGCTGATGAAGCGGGTGTTTTATGCGTTCGCGACGCTGGCGCTGCTTTCGGTGGCGATCAGCCTCGGCGGCAAATGGTTCGGCCGCTCGATCGCCATGGCCGGGTACACCGACGACACCACGGTCTACGAGGTCGTCATCGGCAACAACATCATCGCCGTGCCGGCCAATGTCATCCGCTTTGCCCAGGCCCGGCGCGACGGCATCGCCTCGCGGCTCGACCTCTACCTGCGCTATCCCGAGATGGACGGCTACAGCGAGGCTGCCCGCAACGACTTCAATCACACCGGACCCAGCAAGGACATCGTCTTCCTGTCGTTCGAGCCGCAGATGATGTCGCGCGACATGAGCGGCCGCTTCGCGCCGATTTACAGCGCGCTGATCGCCAAGCCGGGTACGCCCGGCCCTGGCGGCACCACGCTTTACGCCTTCAGCGAAAAATCAGGCTATCTCAACGAAGTGCTGGCGGTCGCCGACCGCCCCGGCAGGGATCCGTTCGTCGCCCGCTGCCTGAGCGGCCCGAGCGCGGACGAATCGCTGGCGCCCTGCGAGCGCGACATCCTGGTCGGCGACAATCTCAGCCTCACCTACCGCTTCCCCCGGGAATTCCTCGGCGACTGGCAGGCGCTCGACGCGGCGATTTCGGGCGAGGCAGCGCGTGTGCTGAAGACTGGGCGTTAGGGCTTGGTCCTTTGACCGGCCCTGAAGGGCTTTGGGCTGGAGCCCCGCCAATCGGGCTACCAATCTCCAGGGTTTGCGATTAGCTGTAGGCCCACCACGCCTTCGTCATCCTAGGGCGGAGCAGGAGCGAAGCGACGTCGCGGAGACCCTAGGATCCATGCCGTTACGCCAGTCGAAGAATGCAGCGGCTCAGAACGGTGCTTGCGTACGCAACAATGCCTACTACCCTTCAGCCATGACCGGCTATGCCTACATGACTGCAAGCCAGAAGCGCGGCACGATCTACATCGGTGTCACCAACGACCTCGGCCGCCGCATGCCGGAGCACAAATCTGGCGAAGGCTCGCGCTTCACCAGCCGCTACGGCGTACAGCGTCTGGTCTGGTACGAGGAACATTTCGACATTCGCAACGCCATCCAGCGCGAGAAGTCGCTGAAGCGCTGGCCACGCCGGTGGAAGATCGAGCTGATCGAGAAGACCAATCCAGAGTGGTTCGAACTTTTTCGCGGGACTGGTTGGTAGAGGACGCTCAGCCGGTGCCAAGAAGCATTCGATTCTGGTCAGAACGGAGCACTGCCGCGAGGTAACGGCATGGATCCCAGGGTCTGCGCCGCGTCGCTTCGCTCGTTGCTCCGCCCTGGGATGACGAAGGGAGGGATGCTCCAGCCAGTCTCCGAGGTTTGCGCTCCGTCAGGCGGTCCCGCCTGCAACAAGCAGGTCCGGCCAGCTAAATTCCCGGCTCAGGCCAGATCGATGTCGAGGATCGCCATCGAGAAATTATAGTCGCCGTCGTCCTCGTCCTTGAAGACGATGCCGAGGAACTCGTCGCCGACATAGACCTCGGCCGAATCTTCCTTGCGCGGCCGCGCCTTCACTTCGAGTTTGGGGTTCTGGAAGGTGCGCTTGAAATAGGCGTCCAGCTTTCTGATTTCGTCCGGCTTCAACAGTCTTCTCCGATCGTCGCTTGCTCGTTTGAGCGCGCTTCTGACACGTCGACAATGACCATGTAAAGGCAAAGCCGACGAGAGAAGACGGGCAATCGCCTCAAGTCGGCGCCGCCCCTCATCGCCCTGCCGGGCACTTCTCCCCGTATAGTGACGGGGAGAAGGAACGCCTTCACAAAGGATTTCGCCAATCTCCAGCGTTGCTGAAAGGGCGCCGACGCTACGGTCAGCCCCTTCTCCCCGTCACTATACGGGGAGAAGATGCCGGCAGGCAGACGAGGGGCGGCGCCGACATCGATAGTTGGTCCGACGCGACAAGCCCTTGCCCAAGCCCCTGCCCGAGCGCTCAGATGTCGAAGCTGACGACGTGGTCCATCGTCTGCGATGGCAACAGCTGGTCCATCTGCCGCGAAGGCTGGTCGCAGCCGGTCTCGCCGACGACGCGGGCCGGCACGCCGGCAACCGTCTTGTTGTGCGGCACCGGCGACAGCACCACCGAGCCGGCCGCGATCTTCGAGCAATGGCCGATCTCGATGTTGCCGAGGATCTTGGCGCCGGCGCCGATCAGCACGCCGTAGCGGATCTTGGGATGGCGGTCGCCGCCGGCCTTGCCGGTGCCGCCCAGCGTCACGCCGTGCAGGATCGACACGTCGTCCTCGATCACCGCCGTCTGGCCGACGACGAGGCCGGTGGCGTGGTCGAGGAAGATGCCCTTGCCGATGCGGGCGGCCGGGTTGATGTCGGTCTGGAACACCGAGGACGACCGGCTCTGCAGATACAGTGCGAAATCCTGGCGGCCCTGGTTCCACAGCCAATGCGCCAGCCGGTGCGTCTGGATGGCATGAAAACCCTTGAAGTAGAGCACCGGCATGATGAAGCGGTCGCAGGCCGGATCGCGGTCGTAATAGGCCTGGATGTCGACGCGCACCGTCGTCGACCAGTCCTTGTCGTCGGCCGCCATCGCCTTGAACGTCTGGCGAATGAGGTCGGAGCCGATGTCCTGGTGGGCGAGGCGCTCGGCCAGCCGGTGAATGACCGCTTCTTCCAGATTTTCCTGATTGAGGATGGTCGAATAGAGGAACGCCGCCAGCAGCGGATCGCGGTTGACCGCTTCCATCGCTTCGTCGCGGATCGAACGCCAGATCGGATCTACCGGCTGCACCCTGGTGGGACGGGAAATCGTAACGCTGTTCATCTGATGTCTCCGGCCATCCAATGTCTCGGCCATCCAATGTCTCGGTTGGCGGCTTGCCTATTCTCCGGCCGCACCTATAAGCCAGATCATAGCACGGGTGAACTCAATTTTCCTTAGTGCTTCGTCAAATGGATTTGGTTGGCGGAATTTCAAGCAGCCATGGAAAACGCAACCTTGATCGACGAGACGCTGAAGCGCGAGCTTTCCGCGCTCTATGAGGCCGAAGATCGCCACTACCACGACCTTGGCCACATCGAGGCGATGCTGGCGCTGGCCAATGATTACAAGGCGTTGCTGCATGATCCTGAAGCAGTCGAAGCAGCGATCTGGTTTCACGACGCGATCTACGACAGCCGCGCCAAGGACAACGAAGCCAAGAGCGCCGCCCTTGCCGAGAAAAAGCTCGCCGGCCGCACGGATGAGCAGCGCGTCGGCCGCATCACGGCGATGATCATCGCCACCGCCACGCATGAGTTGCCGCACTTTGGCGACGGCAATGCCGTCCGCGACGCAGCGCTGTTCCTCGACATGGACCTGGCGATCCTGGGTGCGACGCCTGACGCCTTCGATGCCTATGAACAGGCGGTTCGCCGTGAATATGGCTGGGTGGAAGAGCCGATGTGGCGTGCCGGCCGCAGTGCTGTTCTGAAGAGTTTCCTCGCCCGCCCGCATATCTTTCACACCGAGGAGTTCCGGCAGCGGTTCGAAGCACAGGCCAGGCAGAACATGGCGCGGTCGATCGAAGCGCTTGAGGCATGACTCGGACAGGTTCTAGTGGCAGGGTTCGACCCTTTGCGGACCCTCAAGGCTTGCGTGTTGCGCGCCCGCTATGTTTTCGCATGTTCCGGGCCGCACTGACCATTAGTATTACAACGGCCACGAACCAGAATGCCGAAATGACATAGGCGGTAGCTGTTGCGCCAACGCACTCGCTCTCGTCGATGAGGCAGCTTTGATTAACACCCCCACGAAGAACATATCCGCCCACAGCCAGAACAATCCCGGTCATGGAGAGGGCGATCCAGAGGGGAAGCCCAAACCGCAAACCAATAGCGGAGCCGACGATTAGGACCGCTGGCGCAATGAGGGTGATCAGTAGTGGGTCGAACGTCATGCCTTAACCCTAACGAAGCGAATATCAGCTTTCCACCCTGAGCGGTAGTTGAGTTTCTGGTACCATGCGTCAGGCTTTCACCACTAGCTGCCTGTTGCGATCGCGCCCGACAGCGCGCTTTCCCAATGGTGGCAATGCACCTGTCGCCAGTTCACAGCGGATTTTCGGCATAAAACTCCAACACACGCTGCTTGAAGGTCTTGTCGCCGACGGCCAGCATATGGTCGCGGCCCTCGATGTGAAAAGCCCTGGCGTTGGGCATCAAGGCGGCAAGCTCATCCGGCGAGCCACCGATGTCGTCCTTGGTGCCGACGGCGATCAGCGTCGGCTGGGCAATGCGGGCAATGTCGGCCTCGCTCAGCAATTCGCGCGAGGTGGCGATGCAGGCGGCGAGCGCCCGGCGATCGCTGCGGGTCTGGTCGGCGAAGGCACGGAACGAGCGGCCGCGCGGGTCGCTGGTGCCTGCCGGGTCCTCGGCCAGAAGGGCGTCGGCTATCGGATCCCAGTCGCCGACGCCGTCGACCATGCCGATGCCGAGACCGCCGAAGACCAGCGTCGCCACCTTGTCCGGGTCGGAGAGCGCCAGGAACGCCGATATGCGCGCGCCCATCGAGTAACCCATGACATGGGCGCGTTCGATGCCGAGATGGTTCAAAAGCGCTGCCGCGTCGGACGCCATTTTTGCCGGCGTGTAGTCCGCTTCGTCATAGCTTTTCGACGACGAGCCATGGCCGCGATTGTCAAAGGCGATCGCGCGGTAGCCGGCGTCGTTCAGCGTCTTGAACCAGCCGGGCGACACCCAGTTGACGTAATGGCTCGAGGCAAAGCCGTGGATCATCAGCACCGGATCGCCCTGCCCCGATGCCGGCTGGCGGTCAAGGAAAGCAAGGTCGAAACCGTCATGGGAGAAGAACTGCATCGGCCGAAGATCCTGCCCGTTCAGTCGGAATCGACATTCGGCGCATCGCCCTTGTGGAGCGGCGGCACGGCCGGCCCGGGCGCCGTGCCGATGGCAGGATGGCGCAGCAGGTCGCCGTCCTTAAGGCCCTTTTTGGCGGCGGTGCCTGCCTTGAGCTCGAGTACGAAGCGCACTGGCTCGTCCGGCGAGATGATCGCCTCCGACTGCGGCTCGCCTTGCCTGATCGCCCGGATCCGGCCGTCCTGGCCGACGAAGATCAGGTCGAGCGGCAACGGCGTGTTCTTCATCCAGAAGCTCACATCCTGCGGCATACCAAACACGAACAGCATGCCGTGATTGTCCGCCATGTGGCGGCGGAACATCAGGCCGGCCTCGCGCTCGGCGGGCGTGTCGGCAATTTCGACGGAAAAAGAACGCTCGCCGGCCTTCGTCACCGCGACAAGCGGCGCCGGGTCGATGGGAAGGATCATCGCCTTGCCGTCGGCCGAACTCGGTTGCTGAAAATAGAAGAACGCACTTGTGGCGACGATGAGGAAAATCCCGGCGCAGAGCGCGCCCGCCGTCAGCCGGTTCCTGTGAGCCATATGAAATCCTCGGCCGGAACTAATGCGAGACCGGCAAGGTACCCATATCGGGATGAATTTCGGCAGCCATAAGGCCTTTGTCGCCGCGTCCGAAGCGGACCAGCACCACCTGGCCCGGCCGGAGTTCGGTGATGCCGTAGCGGCGCAGCGTCTCCATGTGGACGAAAATGTCCTCGGTGCCCTCGCCCCGGGTCAGAAAGCCGAACCCCTTGGTGCGGTTGAACCATTTCACCAGCGCCCGTTCGAGGCCGCTTTCCGGCGTTACCGCGACATGGGTGCGCTGCTCCTGCATCTCCGCCGGATGCACCGCCGTGGAGACATCCATCGAGAGCACGCGGAAGGCCTGCAGCCCGCGCTCGCCCTGCTTGACCAGGCAGACGACGCGGGCGCCTTCCAGGGCGGTCTGAAAACCGTCCTTTCGAAGGCACGTCACATGGAGGAGGATGTCGCCCGAAGAACCATCATCGGGAAGGATGAAACCGTAGCCCTTGGCCACGTCGAACCATTTGATGGCGCCGGCGATTTCGACGAGATCGGCCGTATCGGCGCTCTCATCCCGCTTCAACGCATCGTTACCGGCCCCGTCCCGCCCCATGAAAGAGGCCTTTTCCCCCATAAGAACGCCCCCTTTTTTCAAGAAACACTGCAACTGATTCTTGGTATCAGATTAACACCGCGGCTTCCGGTGTGTGCAAGACCTGACGTGCCTTTTTTCACGGTTCCGTACAGGAATAGCGGATTTGCCGTTTGCCGGCGCCGGCAAGCGTGGCCAATTGCCCTTTGGCCGGGCCGCCCCTATGTTGCGCCGCAACGCAACATAAGGAGGAAATCATGCGCTATCTGCACACCATGGTCCGCGTCGCCGACATCGATGCCTCGCTCGATTTCTACTGCAACAAGCTTGGCCTCAAGGAAGTGCGCCGCCATGAAAACGAGCAAGGCCGCTACACGCTGATCTTCCTCGCCGCGCCTGAAGACGAGCGAAGCGGCATCTCCGAGAAGGCGCCGCTGGTCGAGCTGACCTACAATTGGGATCCGGAAGACTACAAGGGCGGCCGCAATTTCGGCCATCTCGCCTATGAGGTCGACGACATCTACGCCACCTGCCAGCGGCTGATGGACAATGGCGTTACCATTAACCGGCCGCCGCGCGACGGCAACATGGCGTTCGTCAAATCGCCGGACGGCATCTCGATCGAGCTGTTGCAGAAAGGTCCGGCAAAGCCGAAGGCCGAGCCGTGGGCGTCGATGCCGAACACGGGCAGCTGGTAGCCGATCACGCCATTTTGAACGGACGTAGGAGGGCCCTGGTTCGGTTTTCGCGTCCGCATTCCCAGGGAGAATTCATTCATGCCGAGCAGCCATGTCGACGTCGCCACCGAACATGCCAGCCGCTATCTGCAGCAGCTGTGCAAACATTGGGCGCACAAGTTTCCCGTCGAATTCGACCCGAACCACGGCACCATCGATCTGACACTCGGCCGCACGGTTCTCGATGCCGACCCGGCAGCGCTGCACATTGCAGTGACGACCGATGAAGCCGGCTCGCTCGAGCGCCTGGAAACGGTCGTCGCCGAGCACATCAAGCGCTTCGCCTTCCGTGAAGAGCTGGCATTCGACTGGAAACGCGCTCCGGCCGCGTAGAAGACCTATCAACGGCCGGCGTTGGCCATCTCCAGCAGCATCAGCACGGTGCGCCAGTTTCGCGCCGTGCCGGGCACCTTCAGAACGCGCGGAATGAGATTGGCAAAGACCGATTTGCCGAGCCCGTCGGGCGCATGCAGGTAGAGCACGTCGCCCCTGATCTCGAAGCGTTCAGGCCCGGTGCATTTTTCCGCCAGCCGGGCGATCTCTTCGGCGGTCGGCTGGTGCTCCAGCGCATAGGCGTGCAGCTTGGTCGGCTCGCCGGCCACTTCCGGATAGGGATTGTCCGCCGCCAGCCGCTCGAGCCAGCCGAGATCGCGCACCATGATGCGCGAATGGAACCCCCATTTCTTCTCGAATTCCGCTTCGAGCTGCCTGGTCAGCGTGACTGCATCGCCTTCTGGCGACCGGAAGACGGCGTTGCCGCTCTGCACATAGGTGGCGACATCGGAGAAGCCGAGCTGCTCGAAGAATGACCTGAGTTCCGCCATTTTGACGATGCGGTTGCCGCCGACATTGATGCCGGAGAACAGCGCGATAAAAACCTTCGCCGGAGTGTTCGGAAGATCGTTGCTGCTCATATGATGAACCCGGCGAGCGTCTCGTTGTCGGTGATGTCCTGGTAATGGACGCTCTCGGCATCGAAATTCGCCTTGAGCAGGTCGAAGTTGCGGCGGTCCTTGGTTTCGATGCCGATCAGCACCGAACCGAAATTGCGCGCCGATTTCTTCAGATATTCGAAGCGGGCGATGTCGTCGTCAGGGCCAAGCAATTCGAGGAAATCGCGCAACGCGCCGGGCCGCTGCGGAAAGCGGATGATGAAGTATTTCTTCAAGCCCTCGAAGCGCAGCGCCCGTTCCTTCACATCCGGCAGCCGCTCGAAATCGAAATTGCCGCCGGACACCACAGCAACGATGGTCTTGCCCCTGATTTCCTTCCTGGAAAAATCCTTGAGTGCATCGATCGCCAGCGCGCCCGCCGGCTCGAGCACGACGCCTTCGACATTGAGCATTTCGATCATGGTTGCGCAGAGCCGGTTTTCCGGGATCAGCCGCACGGTGTCGGCGGCAAATTCCCTGAGGTGGCGCAGCGGCTCGCGGCCGATCTCGGCCACCGCTGCGCCGTCGACGAAATTGTCGACCTTGGCGAGCTTGATCCGCTTTCCGGCGGCAAGGCTCTCGCTCAGGCTCGGGGCGCCGGCCGGCTCGCAAAAGACGAAACGTGTCTCGCGGTGCTGGTCGGCGAAATAATGGGTGACGCCAGCGGCCAGGCCACCGCCGCCGACCGGCAGCATGACGATATCAGCCATGCGCGCGCCGGGCATCTGGCCTGATATCTCGTAGGCGACGGTCGCCTGCCCTTCGATGATGTCCTTGTGGTCGAAAGGCGGCACCATGTGTGCGCCGGCAGTTTCGGTGAATTCGAGTGCCGCGTGGTAGCAGTCGTCGAAGAAATCGCCGACCAGCCTGATCTCGACGAATTCGCCGCCGAACAGCCGCGTCTTGTCGATCTTCTGCTGCGGCGTCGTCACCGGCATGAAGACAACGCCCTTTTTGCCGAAATGGCGGCAGACGAAGGCAAAGCCCTGCGCGTGATTGCCGGCCGAAGCGCAGACGAACAGCTCGGCAGCGTTGCCGGCGGCGAGCGTCTTGCGGAAGAAGTTGAAGGCGCCGCGGATCTTGTAGGAGCGCACCGGCGTCAGGTCCTCGCGCTTCAGAAGCACCCGCGCGCCGGTCTTCTTCGACAGATAGTCGTTTTCCTGCAGCGGCGTTTCCGGAAAGATCTCGCGGATCGCGGCAGCGGCGGCAGCGACGCGAGAGGAGAAACTGGTCATGGCAAGAGCACCCCACAGGCTAGCCGAATTCGGTCCCGCTATTGCATATCCGGCCTCGCGAAGCCATTGTCCGGCCACCCCGAAAGGGTGTTCCCAAAACTTCGTTGGCCGCTAGGAGCGCCTGTTCATGCCTGTCGCATCGGTGGCCCAGAAAACCGTGTCGCTGCCGGAGTTCGGCGAGCCGACGGTGATGCCGCTGGTTACGCGCGCCACCTATGAGGCCCGCATCGCGGCACTGGTCGCGCGCGGCGGATTCGATGCCTTCGTCGTCTATGGCGACCGCGAACATGCGGCCAATGTCGCCTATCTCTGCGGCTACGATCCGCGCTTCGAGGAGACGCTGCTGGTCATCGTTCCCGGCAAGTCGCCGAAACTGCTGGTCGGCAATGAGGGCTGGGGCTATGCCGAGATCTGCGACGGGCCGTATGAGCGCGTGCTCTACCAGACGTTTTCGCTGCCGGCGCAGCCGCGCGACCGCTCGCAAGCGCTGGCCGACATCCTCGTCGATTGCGGCCTGAAGGCCGGCCAGCGCATCGGCGCCATCGGCTGGAAGCCGTTCGGCTCCGGCGATGCCGGTTTTGGCGAAACGACGCTCGACCTGCCGTCCTTCATCGCCGACACTTTGCGCAGCCTTGCCGGCGATAGGGGCGTGATCGTCAACGCGGCGAACCTTTTGATGAACCCTGCCGACGGCCTGCGCGCCATCAACGAGGCCGACCAGCTGGCCGCGTTCGAATTCGCCGCGACCTATTCCTCGCAAGGCCTGCGCAATGTGCTGCAAAGCATCGAACCCGGAATGACCGAATTGCAGGCGGCGCGGCTGATGGGCATCAACGGCCTGCCGCAATGCTGCCACCCGATGCTGTCGGCCGGCAGGCGCGCGGCCTATGGCTTGCCAAGCCCGCGCCTCGAAATCATCAAGCGCGGCGACCCGATCACCATGGCCTACGGCATCCGGGGCTCGCTCAACGCCCGCGCCGGTTTTCTGGTCGAGGACGCGGCCGAGCTTCCAAGGGGCATCCAGGACTATGTCGAGAGACTGGTCGCGCCCTATTTCTGCGCCGTCGTCGACTGGTACGAGACGGTCGGCATCGGTGTTCCCGGCGGCGCGTTGTGGCAAGCGGTGCACGACCGCATCGGCGATCCGTTCTTCGGCGTATCGCTCAATCCCGGCCATCTCATCCATATCGACGAATGGATGCATTCGCCGGTATTTTCCGGCTCCGACATCAGATTGAAGTCGGGCATGGCCTTGCAGGTCGACATCATTCCGGCGACCGGCACCGATTACTTCACCACCAACATCGAGGACGGCATCGCGCTGGCCGACGAGGCGCTGCGCGAAGAGATCGCCGCGCGCTATCCCGAAGCCTGGCGCCGCATCGAGGCGCGCCGCGCCTTCATGACCGACGTGCTCGGCATAAGGCTGAAGCCGGAAGTGCTGCCGTTTTCCAACATCCCGGCCTTCCTGCCGCCGTTCTGGCTTTCGCGCAACACTGCGATGGCAGTCGCTAGGCGCTGAGCGCATTTCGGCGCCTGCGACTTACTTCTGCCGCACTTCGCCTGTCCGGGAGGTGCGGCGGAGGTGGATGGGCCTTTGGTTAGGCCGGAGTGGAATTGCTTAAGTGCCCTTGAAGACGATTTGCATCATTGTTCTTGCCGCGCTGCTCGCCGGCTGCGGCGGCCGCCAAACCGAGGAACTGCTCGGCAGCGCCATGATGGCGGTGCCGGTGACGGAAATCGCCGGCAATCACTCGATCTTCATCGCCACCACGCGCAAGCGCTCCGACGACCCCAACAAGGTCTTCGACGGCGAGCGCTCGGCGACGCTGAACTATGCCCGCGTCAACGTCACCGTCCCCGGCATCCACAAGACAGGCCAGATCGAGCGCCGCTCGCGCGGCAAGTCGGACGATCCGGCCAAATACTTCATGGCTTCCGAGGTCGTCGGCTACGACACCCAGCCGAAATTCTCCAGTGCGCTCAGTGCCGACATCGCGGCGCGCGGCGGCCGCGTCATGGTCTTCGTCCACGGCTACAACACCGGCTTCGACGACGCGGTCTACCGCGTCACCCAGATCACCCATGATTCCGGCTATCCGGGCACACCGGTGCTGTTTTCCTGGGCGTCGGGCGCCAAGACCACTGACTACGTCTACGACAAGGAAAGCGCCAGCGTTGCCCGCGACCAGCTCGAAGTGACGCTGAGAATGCTGGCGCAGACCGGCGCGCGGCGCATCGACATCGTCGCCCATTCGCTGGGGACCTGGGTCACCATGGAGGCGCTGCGCCAACTCGCCATCACCGGCGACCGCGATCTCGGCGGCAAGCTCGGCGACGTCGTGCTGGCCTCGCCCGACATCGACGTCGACGTGTTCAAGAGCCAGATGCGCCGCTACGGCAAGCCGGACAAGCCGTTCATCCTGCTGCTCTCCGACGACGACCGGGCGCTGCGGCTCTCCGGCCTGATCGCCGGCGCACGGCCGCGCGTCGGCGACTACAAGAACGCCGCGGACCTCGCCAGCTATGGCGTGTCGGTCGTCGATCTCTCCAGCGTCAAGGGAACCGACCGCTTCAACCACACCAAATTCGCCGACAATCCGGAATTGGTGCAGTTGATCGGCCAGAAGCTGCGCGAGGATGACGGGTTTGCCAGCGACCGCGAGGTGACAGACCGCATCGCCTCGGTCGGACAATAGCTGCATTGCGCAGCAGTCATTGTTGACCCTTGCCGCACCATCGGAACAGTTTGAACTGGACCGTACCGGCCTCTGCCTCTATCGAATAGGCCAAGACGTCTCCGGCTCGACGTCGCCTTTGCGGGAGCCCGCGTGATCGTGCCTTCGAAGATCTTTCTCGTCGTTGCGTTCGCGCTCGCGCTGGCAGGCTGCGCCGGCCAGAACACGCACGACTTGCTCAACAAGACGACGATCACCGTGCCTGCTTCGGATATCGCGGCGACGCACAAGATCTTCGTCGCTACAACCCGGCAAAGGGCAACGAAGGAGCCCCGGCAGGTGTTCGACGGCGACCGTTCGCCGACCACCAGCTTTGCCAGCGTCGAGGTGACGGTGCCCAAAATCCACCAGCTCGGCGCCATCGAGCGGGTCAAGGGCTCGGCCAACAGCAATCCGGCGAAGGATTTCACGGCGACCGGCGTCACCTTCTACGAAGGCGCGCCGCAATTCGCCAAGGCGGTCGGCGCCGACATCGCGATGCGCGGCGACCGCGCGCTGGTTTTCGTGCACGGCTTCAACAACGGCTTCGACGACGGCATCTACCGGCTGACGCAGATCGCGCACGACACCAAATACCCGGGAACGCCGGTGCTGTTTTCTTGGGCGTCGAGCGGCAAGACCACCGGCTACATCTACGACAAGGAAAGCGCCAATGCGGCGCGCGACGATCTCGAAGCGACGCTGCGCATGCTCGCCAAGAGCCGCGCCAAGAGCATCGATATCATCGCCCACTCGATGGGAACCTGGGTGACCATGGAAGCATTGCGCCAGCTTGCCATCACCGGCGAGCGCGACCTCGGCGGCAAGCTCGGCTATGTCATCCTTGCCTCGCCCGACATCGACGTCGACGTGTTCAAGAAGCAGATGATCCGCTACGGCAAGCCAGACAAGCCGTTCGCCGTGCTGCTTTCGGGCGACGACCGGGCGCTCAGGCTGTCGACCCTGATCTCCGGCGACAAGCCGCGCGTCGGCGACTATGGCGACGCGGCCGACCTCGCCAGCTATGGCGTCTCGGTGGTCGACCTGACCAAGACCAAGGGCGGCGACCGGCTGAACCACGCCAAATTCGCCGACAACCCGTTCCTGGTGCAGCTGCTCGGCGACCGCCTGCGCGCCCCGGCGGGCCTCGCCTCCGAAGAGACCGCGCCGGCCCAGCTCGACAATCTCGGCCAGGGCCTTGGCAAGGCCGTCGGCTCGGTCGCCGAAATCGTCATCACCACGCCGTTCAAGGTGCTGACCATCGCCACCGGCGGGTGAAGCGGCCGCCGACGCTGGCGATTAAGCATAAGCCTTCGTCATCCCAGGGCGGAGCGAACGCGAAGCGGAGCGCAGACCCTGGGATCCATGCCATTACACCTGCCGAAGATTGCTGCGGTCGGAATAGCTTGTATCAGCAACAGCGCGTTGCCCTTCGCACGTCATCATCGCTGGAATGTCTGCCGGTGCCACAAGGCGCTCGAATTCTGGTCCGCTTTCGTGTGCCACAGATGTAACGGCATGGATCCCAGGGTCTCCGCGACGTCGCTTCGCTCCTGCTCCGCCCTGGGATGACGAAGCGAGGGATGTTTCGGCTAATCTTCAGAGTACGCGATTTGCCCCTGAAAGGGATCGCGGGAAGCTGAGAAATTGCGACTTGTCGAGCCAGCATTTCGACGGCGCTAAACGAACAGATCGACCTTCTGAAAAGTCGTCACGTCGATCAGGCCGACATCGGAAATCCGCAGCTCCGGGATGACGACCAGCGCCAGCAGCGAGTGCTGCATATAGGCGTTGTTGAGCGAGCAGCCCATCTGGCGCATGGCGTCGCTGAGTTGGTCCGCCTTTGCGGCGACGATTTCCGCCCGCTCGTCCGACATCAGCCCGGCGATCGGCATTTCGACCAGCGCCAGCTCCTTGCCCTTGGAGAACAGCACGACGCCGCCGCCGACCTCGCCCAGCCGGTTCACGGCCAGAGCCATGTCCTGCTTGTTGGTGCCGACGACGATGATGTGATGGGCATCGTGCGCCACGCTGGAGGCCATGGCGCAGTCGCCGATATAGCCGAAGCCGGAGACGAAGGCGTTGGTGACGCCGCCGGTGCCCTTGTGACGCTCGACCAGTGCGATCTGACAAACGTCGTTGCGGCGGTCCATGGCGACCAGCCCGTCCTCGACCGCAAGATCGGCCTCGAGCGCCCGCGTCGGCGCCTGGTTCTCGATGACGCCGATGACGCGCACCCGGACCTCGTTGGCGCCCATGGGTGCCGCGATGTCGAAATCGCCTGCCTTGAGTTTCTTGCCGAGCTTGACGGTGTTCTTCGCCGTCTTTGGATAATCATAGGCCGGAATGTCGATTTCGAGCTTGCCGCCCTTGGCCAGCCTGACCCCGCGGCCATAGACCTCGTCGATGGTCATTTCGGCCAGGTCGGAGACGATCAGCAGATCGGCGAGCCGACCCGGCGCGATCGAGCCGATCTCGCGCTCCAGCCGGAAATGCTGGGCGGTGTTGAGCGTCGCCATCTGGATCGCGGTCACCGGCTTCAAGCCCTGGCTGATGGCGTGGCGCACGACCCGGTCCATGTGGCCTTCATGCACCAGCGTGCCGGAATGGCTGTCGTCGGTGCACAGGATGAAGTTGCGCGGGTCGAGCCCGCTCTCGGTCACCGCCTTGATCTGCGAGGCCACGTCGTACCAGGCCGAGCCCAGCCGCAGCATCGCCTTCATGCCTTGGCGGACGCGGGCGATGGCGTCCTCGGCGCGCGTGCCTTCGTGGTCGTCCTCCGGGCCGCCGGCGACGTAGCCGTGGAACGGCAGGCCGAGATCGCGCGAGGCATAGTGCCCGCCGACGGTCTTGCCGGCCCTCACCGTCGCGGCGATCTCGCCCGACATCACCGGATCATTGGCGGCGACGCCGGGAAAATTCATCACCTCGCCGAGCCCGATAATGTTCTCCCAGGTCATCGCCTCGGCAACATCGGCGACGGTCAGCTCGGCGCCGGCATGCTCCAGCCCCGGGGCGGAGGGCACGCAGGACGGCATCTGCACGAGCACGTTGACCGGCATGGCGACCGCCTCGTCATGCATCAGCCGGACACCCGGCAGGCCGAGCACGTTGGCGATCTCATGCGGGTCGATGAACATCGATGTGGTGCCATGGGGAATCACCGCGCGGCAGAATTCCGTCACTGTCACCATGCCGCTCTCGACATGCATATGCGCGTCGCAAAGCCCCGGCACCAGATAGCGGCCGCCGGCATCGACCACCTTGGTGCCCTGGCCGATGGCGTGGCCGGCATTCGGCCCGCAATAGGCAAAGCGGCCGCCGGCGATGGCGACGTCGGTGCCGGCGATGATCTCGCCCGAATGAACGTTGACCCAGCGCCCGTTGCGGATGACGAGATCGGCGGGCTTGCGGCCCATGGCGACATCGACCAGATGCGTCGCCATTTCGGCCCAGGGTTTTGGTTTCGTCGCATTGGCGGTCTTCGGCATGGACAAGCTCCTCTTTGCCCGACTGTGCCAAGCCGCGAGGATTTTGACCAGCGAGGAAGCGAGGGTCGACGGCGAAACTGCCGATCTCCCCCCCAAAGGGGACCCAAGTGGAGGAGATGTCGCCGAAGGCGACAGAGGGGGTCGCGCGCCGACCTCTCAAGACCTGGGTTCCTCGCCCACCGCGATGCGGGGGAGAGGTGGCCGCGAAGCGGCCGGCGAGGGGGCCTTTCGTAGGGCGCAGTCCCCCTCTCCGTGGCGGGGTCGCGCGGCCCCCACCCCCGGGG
>NZ_JAMYLH010000027.1:0-78380 GCF_040317925.1 Mesorhizobium sp. M1348
CCCTTCATACCGAGCAGCAGGCGGTCGTTCGGCAATCCCGGATCGTAGACTCCGTCCAGATCGATCACGCGTGCATCAACTTCGCCGCACAACTCGAGCAGCCGATGCCAGTCCGGCCCGTTGCGCGACAGGCGGGACGCCTCCAGGCAAAGCACGGCGCCCACATGGCCGGTGCACAGATCGTCGACCAGGCGCTCGAAACCGGGACGCTCCACAGCCCCGCTTGCGGTTCGTCCCAGATCCTCGTCGATCACCTCTACTTTGCGGAATCCCCAGCGCCGCGCGAGGTCGACAAGCTCATATTGCCGACGTTGGCTCTCAAGGTTGAGCTGGACCTGCGCCTGAGTGGACTGACGCACATAGACGACAGCCTTGCGCTTGAGGACGGCAGTCGGAATCAGATTACCGCTCGTCATCGCAGCTCTCCTCCTCCGTTGCCACGCCGGCGGCGGCCATCAATACGTTGGCGAGCCGGGCGATCACTATGGTCCGTTGCGCTGAACTCAGCCCGTTCAGCTTCTGCGAGTCGAGCGGCAAGCTGAGTTGGCGAACGACCACGAGAGATCGTGTCGGTGGTGGCAGGGTTCTCATGTTGCGCCTCCGCGATGGTGAAACCATCCGGACAGCCTCGCCGGAAACGGCGTTCGATCAAGAGCTTGTGAAGCTCAAGCAGCGCGGCAAGCGATACGCGCGGGGAGCCCAGGTCCATCGCCGCGCAAGCCACGGGATCGATCATCCAGGCCGGAGCGGTAATGACATGCCCGGGCGCGACGACGAGATGAATGATCCGGCCGTTGGCGCGCTCTTCGCTGTTCTCGCAGCGAAGCCGATGTCCGAAATACGGGTGCCAACGGTAATGGACCTCGACCTCCTGCCCAACATGGGCAGAATGACCCCGAGATGGCGATGCCGCGCAGGGCTCGCTCGGCTGCATTGTTGGATAGGCAGATCCGCCCATCGTCGAGGAACCGGGTGAAGGATGACCAGCGGCGCAGCATGTAGTTGAAGGCCTTGGTCAGGTCGTGCCCGCGCGAGAGCTTGTCGCGCGTCTTGATCATCCAGCGCTCGAGCTCGGTGACCAGCGGCGCGCTCCGCTCTTGGCGCACGGCGTGGCGTTGGGCCGGCGACAGGCCGTTGATCGCGCGCTCGATATCGAACAGGGCATCGATGCGCTTCACGGCTTCGACCGCCAGCGGATAGACCAGGTTGGGCTTCTCGCCGTGCGCCTTCTTGCGCGCCGCCGCTTCGACATCGGCCAGCTCAAACACTTTGCGTCGGCTGTGGGCCCAGCAGCTGGCCTCCAGAACAGGCGCCGGCTGACGACCCGTCGCATAGAGATCGCCATAACCACCAAAGGCATCGGCCTGCAGAATGCCGCTCCAGCCGGCGAGATGCGTCGCGGGATGTTCGCCTCGGCGATCGCGGGAATAGTAGAACACTGCCGCCGGCGGATCGGCGCCGCCGAACGGTCGGTCATCGCGCACATAGGTCCATAATCGGCCGGTATCGGTCTTGCCCTTGGCCAGGACCGGCACCGTCGTGTCGTCGCCGTGCAGACGCGAAGCGGCCAGCACATGGGCTTCGAGCTGCTTGAACAGCGGCATCAGCGCCGCGGCGCCGGCGCCGACCTGGTCGGCGAGCGTCGACAGGCTGAGCGGCACGCCTTCGCGGGCATAGCGTTCGGCCTGGCGGTTAAGCGGCTGATGCTGGCCGAACTTCTCGAACAGGATCATCGCCAGCAGGCCGGGACCGGCCCAGCCGCGCGGGGTGGCGTGGAAGGGCGCCGGAGCCTGGCTGATCGTCTCGCAGTCGCGGCAGGTGAACTTCTCCCGCACGTGCTGGATCACCTTCCATTGCCGCGGCACCACCTCCAGCGTCTCGGTGATATCCTCACCCAGCTTGCGCAGCCGATGACCGCCGCAGCAATGGCAAGCGGCCGGCGCCGGCTCGACCACGCGTTCGCGCGGCAGATGCTCGGGAAATGGCTGGCGCGCCGGTCGCTTGCGCATGTAAGGCGCCACCTCGGTGGTCCGGGCCGCGGCCTGTTCGGCGGCGATCTCGTCTTCCGTCGCGGTGCTCTCGAGTTCCTCGAAGGTGAGTTCCATCTGGTCGTGCAGGCGGGCTGAGCGTTCAGAACTCTGACCATGCAGCGCCCGCTGCAGCTTCCGGATCGTCAGATGCTGATGCGCGATCAGCGCCGCATCATCCGATGCCTTGGCCCTGGCGACCGCCAGTTCGGCCTCGACCAGCGCAGCGCGCGCGGCCTCGTCTTCGGCTCTGGCCAGCGCCGCGGTCAGCGCTGCTCTCAGCGCGCCAATATCGTCCGGAACAGCATCCTGGGCGGTGGCAACCATGCCCTGGAGTGAATCATAAAACGCGTCCGCTGACTCGCGGAAAATGGCGCAAACTCAAAGAAAAACTCAGCCCGCGCGCTGCGGGCGGAACGTGTGAAGCGGGTTGCGCCAATCGATCCCGTCGAGCATGTAGGCGAGCTGCGCCGGTGATATGGAAACCGTGCCGTCCGCCGGCGACGGCCATAGAAACCGGCCCTTCTCGAGCCGTTTTGCATATAGCGACATGCCGAGCCCATCATGCCAGATAATCTTGATCAGGTTGCCGTTGCGGCCGCGGAAGACATAAAGATCGCCGGCATGCGGATCCCGGCCCAACGTCTCCTGAACCTGCAGAGCGAGGCCTTGCATTCCGCGACGCATATCGGTCCGGCCAACCGCCAACCAGATCCGCACCTGGCTCGGAACCGGGATCATGAAACGCCCAGCGCCTTCACCATCGCCGCCGCCAGTGTCGGCGGCGTGGTCAGCGGTATCCGCAGCCGCACCTTGCCGGCGATCTCCAGCTCGATCACCGCTGGTGGCGCCGCCGGCACCGAAGCGGCGAAAGGCTTATCGGGAACCACGACAACTTCGGCAAAGCCCGTCTCGCGGGCTCTCACCGTGCGGCGCCACTTATAGATCAGGCTGGTTGCGACATCGTACTGACGCGCTACCGCCGCCACTATGGCCCCGGGCGCGAATGCCGCGGCCAGGATCCGGCACTGATCCTCTTCACGCCAACGACGACGACGCTCCGGTCCGGTCAATAACGTCACATGGCTCATGCTGTGCTGCTAACTACGCTCGAAAGGACGACCTTAAGAGCGCAGCTTCGCTACCGGGCCATGCTCCCGCAAGGCGGCCCTCGCCGGAGGCGTACCTAAGGCCCCACATGTGCAGCAGTGAATCGCTGGCCGAACTTGAACGACCGGAGCGCTCACGGGTAGTCTCTACCGCTGTCCGCCATCCCAGCGCGAGTTGCGGGAAAGCAGAAGAGCCCAAAGGCTGCCTCCTCTGCATTCTCTAACTAGCCGTAGAGATTTATCGCTAACCAAACACCCGTCGGCAAGCCATCAGCGGGGCCAAGAGGGGACTCACGGTCGAGCACCGCAATGTTGCCCACCTGTGCCTTACCTCCCTTCAGTGGCAGCGTCTGGAGCTTCTCACGCTTTTCCCAGTTGGAAAGTAGCTCCTTGGCTTGATCCCATTGGGCCTGATCGAGATCTGCGCTTTCGACCTCGCTCAGGAGCTTTGCGATGTTTGCAAGAAGCGCATCCTGGAGTACGGCCTCAAGTTTGTCGTCGCCAATCACACAGGCAATGTCGCCGCCCTTAATCGGTCCCAGCAACCTTTCTTTTGTATTTCCTCGAGAGATCATGACCTCCACGTTTGGATAGCGATACGAAGGAGGCGTTTCGGGGAGACCAACTCGGGTGAGATGGGTGGCGAACTTCTGTTGCAATGCGAGCGCCTGCATGGGCCGGAGCCTCGCGACCTTCTCGTAGGTCATCTTCTTTACCCAGGCTGGAAACTCGCCGACTTGGATGGCTTCGAGCGCGGATGCGTCCCAGTCGATGATAAGATTCTCGTTGTCATGTAGAAAAAGGTCGGTTCGGATGATCGGCCTGTTGCTCCCGGCACGATCGAGCTTCGCACTGCTTCGCTTCGTTACGATACCGTTGAGGAGCAAAACGGTGTCAGTCTTGCCGTGCTCAAGGTCGCACGCCTGCGAGATGACGACGCAAGCTGACTTTACACGCTTAGTCTTTGTGCCGGTCTCCCTCAGAAAGACGTCCCCCAGCTCGATGTCGAGTTTGCCTGCAGCGGGAGCGGGTGATTCAAGAAGCGACTGAAAGGCCGCAGCGTCCGCCATCTGCACCACAATCTCGCTTGGCGTGAACGGCGCGGGCGGACGGCCCTCGAAAGACAGGGAACTCATCGCGACCGTTGCGGACCGAAGCGCGGGGCGATCTTCAACCAGCCGACGAAGATAGCTATCGAACAAACCGCTCACATGCTCCCCAAAGCGGCGGGCGCCGTCTTCACCCAGCTTCGTGCGGATCTGAAAATAGTCCTGCAAGTCGAGTTTTCCGATCCCAACCTCGAATTCGGTAACGGCGTCCTTCAGAGCGCCTGACCACGCTTTGACGAAGGCCCCAACTGTCCTGGTCTGAGACAGGAACTTCACCATCCATGCAAGAGATGAAACGAATTCAAGGTTATCGTTCTCAAACTCCGCCTTCTTAGCGAACTTGAATTGCGACCCGAGCAGCCGTGCTCGTTCGCGAAACTTGCCGGCCTCCTTTTCCTTCTTAAACTCAGAGGACATGAGGACCACCAAGGGCATCTCATGTGGTCCGTAGTGTGAGACGATCTCTTCGATGCGTTGGCGTGATTTCTCAATCGAGGGGGCACCCTTCGATCCTAGGTAATAGTCCATGAAGATGAGGGGAAATCGCGGAGCGTCTTTTCCCCCAGGACCATCGCTGCCTGCCCTCGTCGTCTCGACACCAAGCTGGGTCAGAACCGTGATCAAGTCATTGATGGGCTTCAAACGGCCAGCTAGGTCGGTAGCAACTCGACCGAAAATCGCGTTTCCGATTTCCTGCAGAGGGCCGGCCGGCCCATCGCGAGCATCTAAGAGCGCTTTCCGGAGATCAGCATTCATGTGTAACTTGGCACCAAGGTCCTCCGGATCGTTTGGCGCGTCGCCACCGGCCTCCTCGAACGCTGGCAGAATTTCGTCACTAGCTTCGAACAGAGCATACGCACGCTCCAAGTCCTCCGCTTCAAACTCCTCAAATTTGTCGAAAACGTCGTCGACGATGAGCGCGCTGGTGACGCCGCTGGCGATGAAGATCGCCTGAGCCTGAGCAAAGTCCATCAGTTCAGTCCGTCAATATCGAGTACGAAGGTATTGAGACGCCCGTCTCTAGGAGCATCCAATAGGTAGAGCTCAGCCGAGTGATACCGTGCTATCTCCTTCGAAATATAGAGGCCAAGCCCCTTGCCTTCGCCGGACGGCTTTGACGACACGAAGGGTTTGAAAACTTCCTCGGCACGAGCAACCGCGATTCCTGGGCCATTGTCGGTGAAGCGCAGTTCCTGGTCTGCGGCGTCGATCTCGACTCTGATGCGGGGGCGAAAACTGGGATCGGCCCGCGCCCTCTGCTTGAGCCAGAATACAGAATTGTCGATCAAATTCTCTAGCACTTGCACGATCATCCCCCTAACTGCTCGAATGCTGAAGTTCCCGTTCGGCTGCGGCCCAGCATCGAGCGTGTATTCTATCTCATGACGCTGGAACTGGTTCTCGTGAGACGCGAGTACCTCAGAAACCAGCTCGCGTAGATCGAAGACTTCACGTCTGTTTCTCCCGGACGGGCTGAGCGGATCTAGCATGTCCAACCGCTTGCGGATGACGAGCATCTGACTCTCGACCGTGTCAAACGTCGCTGAAACCTGCCTTGGCAGGGCGCGCCGATCGATCTGGCCCACGACGTCTAGCGTCCGTCTGGCCACGCGCCCCAACTCGTGCGACACGATTTCCACGAGCAGTCCGATACCAGCCAAATTCACTAGATCCCGCTGCTCGCGCTCAGCGGTCGTCAGTGCGTCCCGCGCGGTTCGGAGACGTTCCTCTAGTTCCCCATAGGTCGCATCGAGGAAATCCATGTCCCCAGCGCTGCTGTGGGGCACCAGGTTTCGTATTTGCTTCAACGTGCGCCGCGTGCGAGCAGACACATTCTCTAGAAAGGCTGTCGTGTCCTTGACATCCATTCGAGCCTTGGCTCGCTCTTCCCGCTCAACAGCATTGAGGAAGTTTCTGAAGGTCTCGGTAACCGCCTTCTGAAGCATGAGCACCAGGAGAACCTTCTCCTCGTTGTTTCGCAGACCTTCCCGGTTAGTCTGGTCGACGAGGAGAGAGTTCTCGTGGGCCGAAATGTTTACTGCTCCAATGAGCTGCTTGCGATTGACCTTGTAACCGCTAGATCCCAGCGCCTTGAAGTCAATCCCGAGCCAGTCGTCGTTCGGACCCCCGTAAGGGTTCACACGAAACCCGTCTCGGTACATTAGCAAGCCGTTCGCCCAGTGGTTCACGATGTCCCTAACCTCGGCACGGGTACCAACACCGTCTAGCTGTGTCAGTTTCTGACGATTGAACCAGTGGAAGTGCGCCGTGAAGCCGCCAAGTGATCGCATCGCTGCCAACGATACATCCTCGTTGGAGGTAATGCCGAGCAAGTCCGTCTCGTCCCAGTGGACTGTTATCGTGCGGCCGTAAGCGAGGTAGTCGATCGTGAAAACAAAATGGGGTCCAGACTCATCGATATAGTACACGATGTTCCCTTTAGCCTGCGCTTCGGCCAGGAGCCGTCGATCGAAAGTTGGGATGGGAATTTGAACGCCATTCACACGAATTAGGATGGGATAGCGCGCCTTATCTCCAAATGGATCGAATAGGCGGTCCATCTGCCCATCCACAATTCGACGGACGCGGTCACGGTCCCAATCCGCATTGAGGTCACGCAGCTGAATGCGCGTACCTTGCTCGCTCGGATCATCCTTGGCAGGTCCCTGCTCCGGGACGACAGAAACGTCCTCAAGCCGATCCGCTGATGCGTGGCTGAACATGGTCCAGTCGATGCGAAGAAGGTTCCAGCATGCCTCAGCTGATCGGGTGGTTACGACTGTCAAGTGATTAGCCAGTCGCATCGTCGACAATCGTCCAATGCCCTTTCCGCCCACGAAGTGCCGCTGGCCAGCTGTCTCCAAACGCGATCTCGTGCCGAGCGTCAGGAAGACCCCGCGGAGTTGATTCATCGACATGCCTTCGCCAGTGTCGACGATTTCTAAAAGGTTCGCCTTCTGATAGCCCTCCACTAGTCGTACTCGGAGTTCAGCCAGGCTCGCGGAGGATCGAATGGTGGTGATAAATTGGCTGCGAGCATCCTCCGGTGCCGTCTGGTCAACAAGGCCCACGATCTCCGCCGTCACCTTCTCTAGTAACTCTTCTTCGGACAACTGGGCGTCACCGCCCAATCCTTCGACTGCCGTGTCTATGCGGGCAAGCTGATTCCGCAGAGAGCTGAAACGGAAGACATTAGTAACCTCGACCACAGCGCGCTTTGAGCCCGCGTCGTAGGCATTCTTGATCAGTTCATACAGCGCGATAGCGTCACTGCTGATCAGCTCTGCGCCAAGCTCTAGGATCGTACGGGCTGACACGGTGAAGCCCTTGGATGCCGTTACCGCCACCTATGGCTCCCCATTAGAATTGTGTCCTCCCCGCGGGCATTCTTCAGCCTTGTCACGTTAACCTCAAGACAAATGTATATATCGAAGGAGCATGTATTTCCTTAACGCTGTCTGTCGGCTAGAGCGTTTCAGGTTAGCTTTAAGTGTTTGCAGCAAACCGGCATCTTCACCGGTCATGAGCCGGTGGCCACTACACGGCGCACAAGGTCGGGAGCCATCTTACAAGCTCTTCCACGGGACGTCCCCAAATCCTCGAAACCGTCGATGCATGTCCGGAATATCCCCGAATGCTAAGAAGCGCGCCGTTCTCGATAGCTTCTATTCCGCGAGATCCTAGGAAGGTACCCCAACTAAAAAGTGCCCCCAGGAAACCCGTGGTCTTCCCATAGGTGAAAGGGGTGAACCCGGCGTAACGAACCTGGTGATTTTCCGCCAACCTGGTCGAACGCGACGTCGAATTCCATGATCTCGTGATTCTTACCATACGATCAGTCCGCAAAGAGGAAGAACGAAGTCGATCTCCTCAACGCAACTCACCTCCGGCAACGTCGGCTTCATTATCCCCTCCCCAGCTCGCCAGACTGACCGGAATATCTCCGGCCAGGAGCTTCTCCTTGGACAGCAATCCAGCATCTTCGAGAGCTTCGAAATCCGGCAGGTCACGCAGCGTGTCGAGCCCGAACTCCAGCAGGAATTCTTTTGTGGTGACATACGTGTAGGGCGCGCCCGGCGTCGGGCTACGCGGACCGGAAGCGATCAGGCCGGCCCCGCGCAGATGGCCGATGAGGTCGCGCGAAACTTCTTTCCCAAAGAACGATGACAGTTCTCCGCGCGTGATTGGCTGGAAATAAGCGATGCACATCAACACCAGCACTTCGGGCTGCGTCAGGTCGACCGCCTTCTCACTGCCACCAACTGCCGCACGGATGGCGTCGGCATAGGCCGGCCGAGTCAGGTGTTTCCAGCCCCCGGCGACCGCGACCAGGTCATAGGGCCGGCCGCGCAGGTCCTCGCGAATGTCGTCGATGAGTAGGTCGATGCTGCAGCTCTTGCCGACGACACGCGCCAACGTCTCGCGCGTCACAGGTTCGCTGGCGGCGAAGATGGTTGCTTCGACCCGATGCATCCATTCGCGCCAGCGCACCTCCGGCGGCAGATGATCCAGCTCACGATCAAACAGGCGTTCGCCTGATCGACCGTCTGGCTGCCCCTTTCCTCGTCTGCCCATCGCTTCCGCCATCGTCCTCACAGCCCGTATATGCGGAAGGTGGGACGGCCGGATAGCTCACGAACGGCGCTGAGCTCGACCAAACGGTCGAAAAGGCGGCGCAGCCCACGGTCGCTCATGCCGGCGATCTTTTCCGAGGCAACGATCGCATCGTCGGACAGGAGCTTGTCGACAACAGCGTCCGCCGCCTTGGCTCTGAGTTTCGGAGCGACAGCAAGCAGCCGGTCCGCGCGGCGCTCGAGTTCAGCTGAAAGATCGATCGCGCGCAGCGCAGCGCGCGCCTGGGAGGCGAGCAGGCTTTTCGTCCGATCGGAGCCCCCCTCGATACTTGTTGCCGAAACAACGGTACTCGCGCGGCGCGGCGGGCGCGGATTGATGCCCAAAGCCGCCTCGGTGCCCAAGAGCGGTACTGCATGTGTCCACCCTAGCCGTTGAGCCAGCAGGGCGTCGGCAAGCCAGGCTCCAAGGGCGCGCCCAAAGCCGTGGTGTTCGGCGAGCACGATGGCGCCAGTCGTCATTCCCACCGTCCCCTCACCGGCGACGAGTTGCCGAAGATCGTTAATCAGGTCGCTCACGCCCTCGTCATTGTGCGCCAGACCGAGGTCATCCAGCACCGCGCCGATGCTCGACTCGGTCAGCAGTCTCTCCGCAGGCATTCGGGCCAGCCGACGCCAGACCAATAGCATCCTGCCGGCTGGCCCGACATTGTCGCCCGGTCGCGTGAGCAGCACCGCGTCGCGCAGGGCGCTTTCATCCTCGACGCGGCCTGCCTGCCTCGTCGTTGCCGCGGCCGCCGAAAGCGCCAAGCGTTGCCGCCAGGTGCCGGCCCACCGCTCCTGCCGGCGGATCATCGCATCGAGCGCGCCGATGGCGGCACCCGCGGCGAGTGCGACGTCCTCAACATCTTTCCCTGCAAGGCTTTGCGAACCCGGAATTGCTCGGCGAAGCCAGATCGGCACCGCGCCTACGGACACGGCTGAACAGGCCCCGGAGAGTGTAGCGTGGCGAGATATGGAGGGCTTTGGTCGCAGAATCATCGCCCGCAGGATCGGCCATGCCGGCGCTTTTGGCAACGGAAATAAGCGAAAAGCGCTGTGCCTGTCGCACGAACAAAATGAACGATAATCCTTTCGAAATCTTGGAAGGGAATCCGCAGATCAAGGATCGCTGATTCCTGCAGCCCGAAAACCTACACGGGCTAAAGAGTCGACCGAAGAGGAAGGCCCGGCCCTCTCCCCTCTCCGGGCAGGAAAACCCTCGGCCGCTGTGAGGGACGCTCTGTGCGTATCTATCATCGTAGGCGCGTCTAAACTACCGCCCAACATGGTCGTCAAGCACACGGCGCTCGCATTTCTCATCCAGCCATCCTCGCCGTCACGCCATTCGCCTTCAACGCCGCCATCAGCATCGGTCCGACGGAAAACTGCCCTGCCCTCGCCTTATCGGTCAACACCCGCAGATAACCGCCAGCCGAGTTGATATGCTGGGCGCGTTGCAAAATGCAGGCAATCACAATGGCGGCGACCTCCTGGCCCATTTCATGGCAAGCCTCCTCGTATGCTGAGGGCGAAATCCCAAGGTAGCCTCTCACCTGGGCCGCGGTAATCATCAAATCGCGCCAGTTTCCAATCCCGTGCACCGCATAGTCTGAAATTTCGGGGCACGCTTTCAGCACCAGCCCTATCGGATAGCTTTTCAGCTTCTCATCGGTTCCCTGCCTTGGCTCGACCGCCGCCCTGCTTTTCTCGAAAGCCGGTTCAAATACAAAAATGGAGTCTGTGTTTGAATCAGATTGCTGCCGCTCATTTTGGGACTCATTGGCGCTAGGATTCGTGGAATTCATGAAGTTTTCCAGCATGATATCAACTTCATCATGAAGTCTGGTCAGGTCGGCAACAATTTCCTCCAGTTCTGGGAGCCCTGCCCGCCGCGGGATTGCATCCACAATGGCTCTAAAGCGCCTCCAGACTGCTCCCCAGTCGCCAGGAACGCCCTCCTCGATCGCAGCCTCGACCAGTTTGTGGATGTCGCGACGATGGAGCGTAATCCGCTCCCTCATTAACCTGAGCGCCTGGCTGTCGGCGCGCACCTGCTCGGCAGCATGCTGAAACTCAACTGCCCGTGCCAGCAGCGGCGCCAGCGAGAACCCAAAGGCTTCCTCAATCGCACCCCCCCTTCCCTTCCGGGCGAACCTTTTCCCGTTTGGACTGTCCCGGCGGATGACCAGGCCGCAACTCACCAGCTCGGCCAAGTGTCGCCGCAATGTGGAACTGGGCATGCCGTGTGTGCGAAGCGACAGCTGCGCATTCGAAGGAAAGACCATCAGGCCGTTTTCCTCGCTGATTTGGTCGTCCGGATAGAAAGACAAGAGCCCGCTCAGCACGGCCAGAGCGCGATCTCCCACACCTACGACAGTCTTGCCTTCGCACAACCAACGATAGACCTGCCATTTTTCGACAAGAGCTCCTTTAGGAATCTCTCGTGCTGCCGTGTTCGCCTGCACCAAGGCAAGCGTCATCGGCCGCCGCCCAAAGGGCGTCGTCGCGTATCCCCTCTCCATTTCCCTCACCTTTCAATAAGGCAAAAGAAATCCGCTCGCCGAAAACCGACGCTATGTCTCTTGACAGTGATTCGCGGAAATGAGATTCTCGAAGTGCGATCTACGAGAAGGGCTTCCGCGACGGCGACGTTCGGGGGCCTTTTTCTTTTGCGGTTTCAGTCTCCTGTTGCTGCCTTCTCCGACTTTCTGAAGGCCTCGTAGAGCCCTTGCAGATTGTTGGAAATCCAAGTTCCAAAGCGGATGCCATCCGTCTCCTTTACGGCGATCGTAACGGCCTTCCCTGCTCTCTGAACGCTGACGCTAACCGACCTGTCATCCGGAGCCCAAGACTGCGCACCGGGCTTTACACCGGCCTTGCGGACGCGTTTGTCCTTTGCGTTCAGGGCCATGAACAACTGCTCAAAGCGACGGTTACTCTCTAACCCACTGAATTCGGGCTCGGAGAGGATTTCATCGACTATGTCCGCTTTCTTGCCCACGAGCAGGGATAGCTCAACCCACCGCTCGCGGCCTATAGATGGAGCCGATCCAATCTTACTTATGACAGATGGCGGGATCCGGGAGGCGACTGACAACATTTTTGAGACGGCGGCAGCGTTCGCAGCCAATGCTGACGAGATGACATCTCTGTCGTAATCCAGCTCCTCGAGACGCTTTGCGAACATCGCCTTCTCGATAAAACTAAGATTTGCACGTGCAGAATTCTCCTGGCCCTGAGCAATGACATGAGCCTTGTCGTCAATCTCCTTGATGACTGCCCTAACCTTCCGTCGGAGATCTCGGGCCACGCGAACGCGCCGATGCCCAAAAACGATCATAAACCGGCCTGCGATAGCAGGGTGTGGGCGCACCAAAATCGGCGAATCCTGACCCCTCTGCTGAATCGCCTCCAGCAGTTCCTGATATTGTTCCTTGTCGTCATCTAAGCGATCGGAAACGAACGACCCGTCAATAGCGTCAGGGTCGAGTTCGACCACATGCTCACCTTCGAGGTACGCATCCGCCTGCTTTGCCAACTCGTTGACGGAGCGGATCATGGATTTCGAAGCACCACGAATCGGATAGGCCGCAGTTGAGCTAGATGCCAGCTGGGCGTCTGCCTCCGTTTCTGCGAGGCCGGAAAGAAGATTCTTACGTGCCATTTCAACCTACCTCTGGAGAGCACCTAGTCCCTTGAAAGCGTTGCGCAAAAGTCCGATTTTGTCAGCGGACAAGTCAGCGCCCCCATGCTTTATGAATCAATGTGGCGATTTCTCCGTTTACGACATCGAGTGCACCCATTGCCCGCTCGTATGTGGAACGAGTCATCGCGTTTTTTTCGACTTCGTAGAGACTCTGCTTGGTAATCCCCGCATCGGAAATCGCAGTGGATTTCAGCATCTGGTTCTTGAGGATGAACTCACCAAAAAGCGTGTGGAGGAACGCTACCATCTGCGCCTGCGGCTGGTCCGTCGGCTCGTACCGCGTTATGAGATAGCGATACCACTCCAGGTTCACCTCGGCACCCGCTGCCCGGATTGGCTCCAGAATATTCCCGAGCATCAGCAGGAACTGGCCCATTGACATGACATCGAGCATCTGCGGATGGATCGTTATCAAGACCGACGTCGCTGCGGTTAACGCTGTAATCGTCAGATAACCCAGTTGCGGGGGGCAATCGATAACGACGACATCATACAGGGCGTCAACCTCGGCCAAGGCCGTGGAGATGCGCGTGAAGAAGGCCCTTCCCACGTTAGACGTCCGGTCCGTCATCGCCAAAGGCGTGTCGTATTCGAACTCTTGCAGCTCAAGGTTCGCTGGGACGATATCCAGTCCAGGGAAATTCGTTGGCCTGATGATTTCCGAGAGAGAAACCTTCTCGTCGTCGTAGCGGATCGCATCGTAAAGTGATTTTGTCTGGTCGAGTTCTGGCTGGAACCCGTGCAATGAAGACAGCGACGCCTGGGGATCAAGATCGACAGCCAATACACGGTGTCCCGTCAAAGCAAGATACTGGGCGAGATGAGCTGCTGTCGTTGTTTTGCCGCTTCCCCCCTTGAAATTAACCACAGCAAGGATTTGAAGTTTCTCGCCCGGCCGACGATGGGGAACATACATGCGAGCATCGGAACGGCCGTGTTGGTCGAGGTATTGGCGAAGCTCGATCATCTGCCCCGCCGTATAGGATCGTCTGCCAGAAGACGAGGTTTCAGGGACTGGGCCTTTCCCTTCTAGGTGTAATTTCTTTAGATGGCTCTGAGAAACAGCGAGATACGTGGCTACCTCCGCCAACGAAAAAGAACGCAAATTTTTCTTGGCATGGGGAGGAAAGCGCTGCATTGAGAGAAGGTGCAGCTTCTTTGATATCTGATCCCCTTGGTCGAGAATGCTTTTCTCGAACAGCAATGGGTTTTTCGCAGGAACGGGCGAACTCACGTTCATTCGATCAGGACTCTCTAAAAACGATTTTTGGCGGCATGTGGCCAAGCAAGCGTCATTATGTCCGATTCGTTCGTGCCGGCAAGAAGTTTTAAGTTAACAATAGGTTAATGCCTCTGACGCATACCGGCGCGGCATGCCGAACATAATCTCATTCAAGGCACTGAATAAACTGTACAATTCGCCGATTTTGTCAGCGGACAAGAAAGCTCTCTTTTGAAGTTGTCCTTAGGCAGCAGGAGCTTCCATTTCCGCGCGTGCTAGCATCGCCCAGCAATGTAAATCAGCTCGACTCGGCGATCGGAGTGAGGACCATTCCAATGAAATGCGCGCTGTAGTCGACCCCAACTGGCCGATCAGCCAAGTTCGGCCAGCGTTTTCGCAAGGATATGAAGCGGTACTGCCTAGACGTCATGTTTCAACGGGAAGCGCTCTGCTCCTGGATACACCACGAGGCGATGGCTCGGATCTACGTCCTCGCACGCCAGATGAAAGCCCTTCTCCACTTTTGGCGTCAGGCTGCGCCTGATCTCGATCGCCCAAGGGCGGCTGCCTGGAGGGTCAAGAGGAGGTCAATCTCGGCGCCGGCGGATGTGCGATAGAAGTTGGCTTCTGTGCCCGACGGTGCGACCGCAATCAATGTCTCAATGACAAAACCTTCCCAGCTGGCGCCGGCCACGGCATGGGCGAGAACGTCCTCAAAGGTTGCCAGTCCAAGCAGCGTATGGGAAACGCCACTGTCGCGCACTTAAACCCGCGGCGACTTGACCAGACGTTTTCCGACATTGGCGTGCCACGGCTCGAGCCTTCGCACCAGCAGCAGATCGACTAGCAGGTCGAGGTACGAGGCAATTGTCTTGCCATCGACTCCGAGGGCCAGGGCGAAGTCGGCAGCGTTGAGGAGGCCAGACTGATGATGTGCCAGCATGGTCCAGAAGCGGCGCAGCGTTTCGGCCGGAATGCGAGGCCCGAGCAGCGGGATATCGCGTTCGAATACGTGCGGATGAAGTCCTGCCGCCACCGAAGACTGGCGCGGTCGCTCGCCGCCAGAAAGCTGTCGGGAAAGCCTTCGCGCACCCACAAAGGGTTCAACTGTTCGGCCGGCACCTCCAGTCCATCATTCGGATGCATTTCGATATAGCGATACGGCCGGCGAGCGTCTCGCCAGTCTGCCTGAGGAGATCGATAGAAGCGGACCCCAGCAGCAGAAAGCGCCCGGTCTTCTTGCCGCTCCGGCGACCGCGGTCGATCAAGCCACGAAGATTCTGGAAGAGGTTTGGAAGCCGATGGACCTCATCGAGGATCACCAACTCGTGCTGATGCTCGGCGAGGTAGAGCTCCGGCTCCGCGGGCTTGGCTCTGTCCGGATCGGACTCGAGATCCAGATAGATCGACGGCCGTGTTTCGGCTATTTCGAGCGCAAGCGTAGTCTTGCCTGGCGCGGCCCAATTAGCGCCACCTCTGGGATCGCGTCTATAAGTTCGGCGAGTTGCGTTTCGATCCGGCGCTTTATCATCCTCGCGATTATGGAGTGCAATTCCTGATTTGCAAGGACGGCGTGATGGAATTGGTCAGCGTCGAGCTATTGGAACGCGACCCTCGAACCAGATTTGTCAGGGAGGAGGCTTCGTTCCCTACAATCCAGACGCCTTGGTTAGATTGACGCGAAAACGGTCGCGACGGCCTTGGTAACGGCGTGTCATCTCCGCCGAGGCGTGACCAAGCTGCTTCTGCACGTAGCGCTCATCGACCTCGGCCGAGGAAGCCAGGCCTGCGCGCAGGGAATGGCCAGAAAACCTCTGGCCGCGTTCGCCTTCCGATAGGTCACCGCGCACGCCGGCAGCGAGCGCCGCCCGCTTGACCAGGCGCGCCACCTCCTGGTCGTTCAATCGCCCGGCGCCAACAGCCTTGCCTTGGCCAGTGACGCGTCGAAATAGCGGTCCGTGCCCAATCCTTGCGAGCTTTAGCCAAGTCTGCAGGGCGGCCATCGGGCAGGTGGCGTCGGAGGAGCCACGACCGATCTCGACCTCGCGCCAGCCAGTCTTGCCGCGCAATGTAACCAAAATACCTTTGTCGAAAATCTCGACCCAACCGCGGCCATCCTCGGTCTGGTCACGCGCGAGATCGAGGCCAACGATTTCGGAGCGGCGCAAGCCGCCGGCGAAGCCCAAGAGCAGCATGGCGCGGTCGCGCAGGCCGCGCAGCGTACCACGGTCTAGCGTCTCCAGCATGGCAATGAGATCGTCGCGCAGGATGGCTTCCTTTTGTCGGGGAGGGGAAGCGTGGCTGTTGCGGATGCCGGCGAGCACGGTGGCGATATGCCGGTCCTTCCGGTCGAGCGGTTGACCGCGTTGCGTATAATTCCAGGTCAGCGACGACAGGCGGCGCTCGATCGTCGCTACCGACTTTTTATCCCGACCAGATCCCGAGGCCTGGGCCGTGATGTAGAGGCCGACAACCTGTGGGTCTGGCGGCAGCGGATCAAACGACTGGCGCCGGCACCAGGCGCAAAAATGCTTCCAGTCAGCGGCATAGGCGCGACGCGTGTTTGCCGAACTTGCGGCCTCGACATAATCGCGCGCACGGTCGGCCAGCTTTTCGAGATGCGCGGGCAGTGATGCTTGTCGCGAATCCAGGACCTGCGGGGGAGGGGAGGGAGCCTCATCCGGGCGCCCCATTTCCATGACGACGTCGACAATGTCAGGCAGGTCGTCGGTGTCGGTCGCGTCGACGGGCGTCATCAAATTACCGGTGCTGCCCATCGGGGCTCTCGTTCATTGGAATGTCGCAGTGGTGCGGTTCTGAGAGCACAACGTGCGACCAAACCGCCGAATTGTCCACCGCGAGACGCTTGACCATAGCCCCGAGTTTTGCTTCCCGCGACGCACGACAATGGGCCGGGCACGCTTCTCCCAGCGCCGGGCGGCGCTCCACTATCTATGTACGATGCGGCGATTGCTTCTAAGGCTTGCCCTCTCTTACCGTTCATTGCCTTTGCGTTCAACATCCTCTATGTTTCGTTCAACAGGAGAATCCAGGATGAGCATACGTGGCGCAACGGCAGCCGAAAGCGAGGAGCGGATCGCCCACACCCGCAACCGTCTGGTGCTTGAGCAGGCAAGGGCGGTTGGCCTTCTTGGCGCGGCCAAGAACACACGTCTTTCCGGCAGGGTGCCATCGGAATTGATCGAGGCGGCAAAGAAGAGCGCGCATGTGACTTCGGACACCGAACTTCTGGAGCTCGCCTTGTCGCGGTTGGCCCTCGAGGACGATTTTGGCGCAAGGCTCGTCGGCCGCAAGGGCAGCATCCCGGCGGACATCGATCTTGGCGTTTGATCTCGGGAGCGCACTGCGTTCCCTCAAGCCACAGCGCCGTACGGAGGGGCTGGAAAGGCGGCCGGATTCCGCTCTGTCCTGGGCGGGGGACCAGCCGTCTGTCGGCGGTGCCCTGCTTCTCGACACGAGCGTCTATCTGGATGTCCTGCAGGGGCGCACGCCCGAAGCGGTCGATGAGCTTCTGACCTATCGGGTCTGTCAGCACTCGGCGGTCTGCCTTGCCGAGCTCAGTCATGTGTTCGGCCGGCTCGATCCGGCGCATCCCACGACGAAGTCGGTCCTGAAAGCGGTTGTGGACACTATCGAGGATATTCCAGCGCACCGGCTACAAGCACCCGACGCCACCGCCTGGGGACGCGCCGGCATGCTTGCTGGCCTGCTGCTGCGTCTGAGCCGTCTGCCGAAAGGGGAGGGGCACGAACGCCGCTTCCTCAACGATGCGCTGATCTTTCACCAGGCCGGTCTGCTGGGGGCGACGGTCCTGACCGGCAACGTTCGGGATTTCGATTATCTCAACCAGCTGGTTCCGTCGGTGCGTGTGATCTTCTACCGGCCGGTTACAGGGTGGCGCCCGGGTTGAATGCGTCGGTCGGAGATGTGCACGTACCACATTGAAAGGCCCCCTGGCTGCCGGCATTTGGGCCGGAAATCGTGAGACTACGTGACAAGCCAGGCGGCCATGGGCAGGGGAGGGGAGGGCGGTCTGGCCGCGCTCTAGCGGCGCAAATCGACCGAGGATCTGGACGCGGAATTGACTGCTGGAACTTTGATGGAGATTGGCGATGACGGTGAGGCGAAACTTCAAGAGCGACGCCTTCGAGGCGATCCACAGCGCGGTGGAAGGCATGGTGCGCGCCGGCACGGTCGACAAGCAGACCCTGCGCTCCTTCGACGAAGCCTGCCTGTCCCGGCCAACAATATTCGACGCAAAGAAGATCAAGGCGCTGCGCGAGCGCAACCACGTCAGCCAGCCGGTGTTCGCGCGCTATCTCAACACGTCGGAATCGACGGTGCAGAAGTGGGAGACCGGCGCCAAGCGGCCGAGCGGGCTGGCGCTGAAGCTTCTGTCGGTGGTCGAAAAGCACGGTTTGCAGGTTGTCGCTCGCGTTTTATCAACGGACGGCAAGTTATTGATTTGGCGCGAATCATCTTCGGAGTTCATTGGCGGATTCTAGCCGAATCACTGGATTTTTCGTAACATTCGAGCGGACGAACTTTTACAGCGAGGCCGGCTGTGGTTCATGGGCCCGACAAGGAGACGGTTGATGATGCCGCCTGGAATGAGGCGGTTGCAAGGGAAGCCGTGATCCGCAGACTGGTTTCGCTCGACTGCCCCGGCCGGTCCGATTTCTTCCGGGCTTGCCGTGAACTCGGCCTCAAGCGAACCCGGCTTTACGAACGATCAGGGCTTATCGGGAGCATCCGGTCACGAGTTCGCTGCTGCCGCGCCCGGGCGGCACGAGACAAGGCAGCCGCCGGTTGCCGGATGAGACCGAAGCGGTAATCGCCGAAGCGCTCCAAGACTTCTACAAAACACGCCAGAAGCCGAGCATCAATCGGCTACACAAGGAGATCCGCAGGCACTGCCGATCGCGTGGCGTGCGCGCCGTCCTGGCATGCGGTGAAAGCGCGGATTGCGGCGATGGACCCCGCTGAATTGACCAAGGCACGGGAAGGCTCGAAGGCAGCCCGCGATCGCTTCCGGCCGGTGCCGGGAGAATATGCCGCTGAGTGTGCGTTCGACGTTGTCCAGATAGACCACACGCTGGTCGATGTCATTATCGTCGATCGCCAGTATCGCCGGCCACTGCAAAGGCCGTGGTTGACGCTCGCCATCGACGTCGCAAGCCGCACGGTCGCGGGCTTCTATCTGACGCTCGAGGCGCCGTCGACGGTTTCGGTCGCGCTCGCAATCCAGCATGTCGTGCAACCGAAAGAATCCTGGCTTGCCGGGCTGGGGATCGATGCGGAATGGCCGATCTGCGGGTTTCCCGACGCGATCCATGTCGACAACGCCAAGGAATTCCGGTCGCGCGCCCTGCAGCGGGGCGCTGAGGAATATGGCACAGGTGCTGCAGTAGGCCTTTTTCAAAACGACTGATAATGCAAGATTATCGATCGTTTTGTGTTGTCGACAGGCGCGGCGGATTCAAAGCAAATCGATTGCCATAAGCGCCGCACTGACTCATGCTGCTCAATGATGATTCTGCGACCCAAACCCTCTCCGCGCCACCACGCCCCGCTCGCCGTTACCCCTTCGACCGCGCCCATGGCAGCTGTCCGGGGCCTGGCTGCGCCGGGCCATCCCGGATGCGCAAAGTCTTGCGGGAAAAGAGATTGAGGACCTCGCGCATACCGCCGGCGCCGCCATCGGCGCGCTCGATGCGGTGGTCCGCCGGCAGGAGCGGTGGGCCGGCACCTGGCGGCAGCGGCTGGCGCTTTCGGCGGCCACGGCAACGGCACGGCAGGCCGGCCGCGTCGAGGATGAGAACGCGCTGCGCGACGCCGTGCTGCTCGCACGGCCGGGCGATTTTTCGCCCCCCAAATCAACAAGCCCTGGTCCCGGCGGGCTTTTGCTGCTCGCCTGGCGCCGGCTGGCAGCCCGGCCCGGGGACGAATTGCTGACGGAGAAGAACCTCGCTACGGTGCTGGAAGAGTTTGGCTACGCCCGGGATGACGATGTGGTCAGCGACCTGGCGGCTGATCTCCGGCAACTCACGGCCGGCACTGGCATGGTCGCAACGCTGACCGGCACATTCATCGCCGTCGAACGCCACGGCTTTGCGCGCGCCGTCGGGGCATGGCTCGCCGACGCCCTGCTGGCGCAACGGCTGGGTTGGGCGCAGGCCGTGACGCTGCTGGGTGCCGAAGCAGCCTTTGGCGCAGGCATGAGTGACCGTGGGCTGCGCCGCCTGTTCGATCGGCCTGGTCGAGCTGCAGTTCGTCGCGGATGTCGTCGGTGAGAAGATCAATGCTGCAGCCGTTGCCAACGATGCGGGCAAGTGTCTCTCGTGTGACCGGCTCGCTGGCGGCAAAAGTGGTCGCTTCGACGCGATGCATCCATTAGCGCCAGCGTGCCTCCGCCGGCAGATGATCCAGCTCCCGATCAACCAGCATTCGCTGGACATCTCTTTTTTCTCGTGTGCGTCGTGTCGCTTCCACCCCATCGTCTTCATAACCCGTAGGTACGGAAGGTCGGACGGCCGGACAGCTCACGCACCGCGCGGATCGTGCGGTAGCCGATGATCGGGTGGACCGCGACCTTGCCGACCTGACGCGATCAGGCCCGCACCGCGCAAAATGGCCGATGAAATCGCGGCTGATCTCCTTGCTGAAAAACGAAGACAGTTCGGCGCGGGTGATCGGCTGGAAGTGGGCGATGCACATCAGCACCAGCACCTGTGGCCGGCCCTATGACCTTGTCGCTGGCGGCTTTCGGCGCCTGACCCGGCCGGCCTATGCCGACGCGCAGCTGGAATCAGTCGTCCTGGTCATGATTTGCAGACTGCTGCTCAGTCACCACGTGGCACCGATACGCTCAAGCCGATTGATCCTCAGTGATATTGTTCTCTGGCTCTTCCTCTTCGCCATCGCCTTCCCGCGGCCTAGCCCGGATATCTCACACAGTTGAAGTGCATCGGGGCTCCGAATCAAGGAAAATGCTTCTGCGACAAAGACTTACCTTGAGCAGAGGTATTCCCCGATGCAAACAGAGTGTACACTGGAACGGTTTGATTTTGCACCTGTTGAAAGGCGCGCCGTGGTGGCCGGTTTTGACGGTGGAACGATCACGTCCGACGCCGGCGCGCTTCTGCTGGGGCTTGCGGACCGGGCGATCGGGCTGGTCGGCCGCTTTGCCCGCTGCTTCGTGGATGCCCGCCGTCCGGCATTGATCGAGCATGAGGTGAAGACGCTAGTGGGCCAGCGCGTCTTGGCGCTGGCGCTCGGTTACGAGGACCTGAACGACCATGACGAGTTGCGCCATGATCCGGAGCTGGCGGTGCTGGCCGGCAAGCTCAAGGCGCGCCGTCACAAGAAATGCGCGGCCGTTGCCGGCAAGTCGACGCTCAACCGGCTGGAGCTGAGCCGGCCGCAGCCTTCGCGCTATCACAAGATCAGCCATGATCCGGCAGCGATCGAGGCGCTGTTCGTCGAGCTGTTCATGGGCGCGCACGCCGCTCCGCCCGAAGAGATCGTGCTGGATCTGGATGCCACGGACGATCCCCTGCACGGCAACCAGGAGGGGCGGTTCTTCCACGGCTACTGTGCGCCGCGACGGCGCGGGAGGTGAACATGATTTAGAACTCATCTCCCAAACTTGCTGATCTTTGACCGGCGGCTGCAATGCCGCCCCCTTGCTGGGAGAACAGCAGGCGGAAGGGGGCCGAGAAGCTCGACCGGGTGCTGCCGGTGGGGTGTCATCAGCAGATCGGCCTTAACTGAACCGGGTACGGACCATCAACTGTACGCCGGGCTACCACAGTGTTCATGGTGAGGTAACGAAGTGGGTGCTTGAAGCCCGTGTATCATGGAAGACTGCCTCTCAGGCCGTGATGGCGGCGGAGGTCAAGCGATCCGAGGCGGTGGGGCTAGTAGCTCTCCACTGCCGGGCGCGCATAGCGTGCTCAAGATGGGACGCCTTCTCCTTGGCCCATCTCCCGCATCGCCACGAGTATAGCCCACCACCTAACGACACGAAGGTTGAAGATCGGAACGCGGGAACTCGGACCGTCCGCCCAGCACGGAACTGGGCTAGCCGCAGCGGCCGGAGAAGGACGACACCGAGGGCGGAGCTTCCGTAGTAGTCCGGGCGTGGGAAAGCCACGCACACGGCGAAGGGAAGCAGGAAGACGATAGACACGCGAGACGGAGGAACGATCTGTGGACACGGATCGTCAAGCCGACGATGCTTGGATACTCGGCGTTCAACGCAAACTCTATCAGTGGAGTCAGGCATATCCCGACGATGCTTGGCGGGACATGTGGGGATGGCTTACCGACACCCGCATGCTTCGTCACGCATGGCGGCATGTCGCCTCGAACCGAGGTGCACGCGCCGCTGGAATCGATGGGGTGACTGCGGATAGCATCCGGAAGAAGGGCAAGGAGCAACGCTTCCTCGAACGGCTACAGGCCGAACTGCGCTCCGGCGCGTATCGGCCCAGTCCGTCGCGGCGCAAGCTCATCCCCAAGGCCGGTAAACCGGGGCAATTCCGACCTCTGGGCATTCCGACAGTCAAGGACCGCGTCGTACAGTGTGCGGTCAAAACGCTTCTGGAGCCAATCTTCGAGGCGCAGTTCTGGCATGTCTCCTACGGGTTCCGACCCGGCAGGAGCACGCATGCCGCCTTGGAGCATATCCGGCGTGCCCTCTTGCCGCAAAAGATCGGCAAGGACGGTCGCCGGGAGGGCATGCCGTACAACTGGGTCATCGAAGGGGACATCAAGGGCTGCTTCGACAACATCAACCATCATCACCTGATGAACCGGCTGCGCGCACGTGTCGCCGACCGGCGGGTGACGCGGTTGGTGGGGCAGTTCCTCAAAGCCGGCGTTCTGGCGGAAGATCAGTTCCTCCGTACGGACAACGGAACCCCTCAAGGCGGGATTATCTCACCGTTGCTCGCCAACATCGCACTCAGTGCGATCGAGGAGCGCTATGAAAGGTGGACATATCAACGCGCCAAGGCCCGGCCCGATAACCCTGAACTCGGGGTGATCGCGGCACGCAAAGCGCGAAGCCGGGACCGTGACGCTGGTCGCTGCGTGTTCCTGCCGATCCGCTATGCGGACGACTTCGTGGTTCTGGTCTCCGGTACGCAGAAGGATGCCATCGCGGAAAAAGCCGCGCTGGCCGAGTATCTGCGGGCGACCACGGGCCTCGAATTGTCACCCGAAAAGACAAGGGTCACGGCCATGACGGATGGATTCGAGTTCCTCGGATTCCATGTCGCCATGCGATGGGACAAGCGCTACGGATACGGCCCGCGCGTAGAAATCCCCAAAGCGAAAGCCGTCGATCTGCGTCGCAAGGTCAAGCAACTCACCAAGCGCAACTCGGTGATAGTCAGTCTTGGCACAAAGCTCCGGGAACTCAATCCCATCCTGCGCGGATGGGCGAATTACTACCGCTACTGCGCCTATGCGGGCCGGGCGTTCACCAGTCTCGACTGGTACGTCCGGGATCGTATGTGGCGTTGGCTGCGGATGAAACGCCCGAAGGCGGGACTGCGCGACATGCGGGATGCGTTTTTGCCCAGTCGCGTGCGCCCGACATGGCGGGTCTGGCGGGAAGGTTCGGTCGAGCAGTATCTGCTCGCGTGGACCCCGGTCTGCCGATACCGCCTCGCATGGATGGGAAAGCCTGATTTTGCCATGTCTTTTGGAGAGCCGGATGCGTAACGAAAGGCGCACGTCCGGTTCGGGGAGGGGCGACGAGAAACCGGCCGCTGAAAGGCGGTTTGGCGCTCGTCGCCTACTCTACACGGCAACTACTGCTACCTGCCGCTCTACATCTTCTGCGGCGATCACCTTTTGTGCGCCAAGCTGCGGCCCGCCAACATCGACGCGGCCGCTGGCGCGGTTCAGGAGATCGAGCGCATCGTGCGCCAGCTGCGTCAGCGTTGGCCCAAGGTCCGCATCGTGCTGCGCGCCGATTCCGGCTTCGCCCGTCAGGAGCTGATGGCCTGGTGCGAGGCCAACGCCGTCGACTACCTGTTCGGTCTGGCCCGCAATGTTCGGCTGGTCCGCCACATCGCGGCTGAACTGGAGGCGGCCAAGGCAGAAAGTGCCCTCACCAGCCGGCCCGCCCGCCGCTTCAAGGACTTCCTGTGGACCACGCGCAAGAGCTGGAGCTGCCGGCGCCGGGTCGTGGCCAAGGCCGAGTGGACGCAAGGCGAGGCCAACCCGCGCTTTGTCGTCACCTCGCTCGACGCCGAGGCTTGGCCGGCGCAATGCCTCTACGAGGACCTCTACTGCGCCCGCGGCGAGATGGAGAACCGCATCAAGGAATGCCAGCTCGACCTGTTTGCCGACCGCACCTCTGCCGCCACCCTGCGCGCCAACCAGCTCAGACTCTGGTTCGCCTCGATGGCCTATGTGCTGATCTGCGCGTTGCGCCGCATCGGCCTGGTGGACACACGGCTCGCCAGGGCAAGCTGCGCCACCATCCGTCTCAAGCTGTTCAAGATTGGCGCCCTGGTCAGCGTCTCGGTGCGCCGCATCAAGCTGGCCATGAACTCCGCCTGTCCCTTCCAGCGCGAATGGGCCCTGACCTATGCCCGGCTCTTGGCAGCCGCCGCCTGAGCGGCCCCATCCACCCATCCCGCCAACAGCCAAGGAAACAGCGCCGAACCAACACCAACCGCTCCAAGCGGCGGACATCCCTTGCCCGCAGCTCAAGCGCCCGCAAAATCGCTGCCGCCAGCCTCGCGCCGAAAGACTATGTGAGATATCCGGGCTAGCCCCGCTGGAATATCACCCGCCAGCAGCTTCTCTTTCGACAGCAATCCGGATCCCCGAGTGCTACGAATCCGGCAGGTCGCGAAGCGGCGTGAGATCGCCTGCTCCCCCGCTGCCGCCGGCGGCGGTGCCAAATGCACTGCGCATGGCGCTATCGCAGGGCTTCGAGCCCAAAGTCTGGGGCGATATCTGGAGGCACTGGGATTGTGCCTGACTGGTTCCATCGCAGCGATGATCGGTGACCTCGCCGAGCGTAACCTTACCGATCCCGCCAGGGAGCTCGCGGCCTACAAGGCCAAACTGAGAGCCCTGCGCGGCCTGCCGCAGATTGTGAAGCGAACGCTTGAACTGCCGGCGGCCACGCACCCGATGGACACTGTTCTCAGGCCACGGCCTTTAGCTCGGGCGCCCGGGTAAGCCCAAGGCAGCAGGTCGTCGATCTGGCTGTTTGGATGGCCGTTGACCATCCTGGTGAGTACGTCGGCGAGATAGCCGAGTGGCTCGACCCCATTGAGACCGGATAGGCTCCGGGCCGCAGTAAGAGGACATGCCGAGAGTGGACGAATGCACTCGCCCACTCTTCCGCATAAGGACTACTCGTGGTGAGCAGCCGACTTCGCTTCGGCTATCCATGCGTCCCATTGTGCATGGTGTTCGTCTTTCCATTGCTCAGCATGTTTACGGATGTCTGCTCGGGTATTCTGACCCTTGCGTACAAGAACGTTTTCGGAGTTGACGTCTTCGACCGGAACGCTTAACAGCTCGAACCATTTACGCGCGGCCGGATTGCTATCTAAGAACTCCGTGTTGGCCATGACGCGCATTGTCATGATAGGAAACCCAGTGTTGCCAATGTTGGCCACCTCCGTCACGCTGCCAGCTTGATCATCAGGCAGGGCGGTGAACGGAACGGTCAGCCAAACAACTTCGTGCCCCGGCCGTAAGATGCTGCTTAGCCAAAATGGAGTGAAGGTGTAGTATACCGTAGGCTTGCCTTCTTTGATGCGTTGTATCGCATCGGCGATGATCGTTTCATATGAGCCTTGCAGGTGGTTCACGGTATTCCGAAGACCGTAGGCATCGAGTTGGTGCTCAATGGTACGCTCGCAGCCCCAACCTGCGTCACATCCATACAAGTCAGCTTTTCCATCGCCGTCTATGTCAAACAGCTTTGCGATCGCGGGATTCTTGAGTTGGTCAATAGTTTTGATTTTATACGTGTCAGCGGTTTTTTTGTCGATGAGATAGCCCTGCGTGCCGTTTTCCATCAAGGTCCCTACGGGTTGTAGCTTCGCTTTGCCGCCCGCGTTCTCGTAAAACGTCCTGTGTATGGGATCCGCGAATTCCGCGTGGAAAGTCGCGTTTCCACTAGCCACCGCTATAAACGCCGCTTGGAGTTGCATAGAAGCAGATTCCTTGACATCGAAGCCAAGCTCTTCCATGCCCATGATCACGAGTTCTTCTTGAAACCATTCATTAGCAAAATTCATGTCGGCGGGCTGCACTGAAATCCCCTTGCCCGGAAGCTCTGCTGCACCCACTGGGCTTACGATGAGTGAAAGTCCACTCGCGGTTATTAGCAGAGCCTCGCGCAACCACTTTTTATTCCATTTCATTCCTGTTCTCCTTTAGAAGGTTACTGCTGGCCAAGCAGGATTCAGTGGCCTCTTCACCGATGCGATCGCAGACCGATCACCGTCAGTTCCTTGCAACGTCCGCCACAAAGGCGCGCCAGCCGCCGTAGGCGGAAATGTCGTGGGCGCCGCCTACCTCTTCCGATTCGACAATGAAACCTTTCACAACCCTGCCATCTGCCAGATTGATTGTGCCGATAGACAGCGGGGGCGGGATGGCGTTGACGAACTTTCCGAATGCAGACGCGGACAACGACCAAATTTCGAGCTCGATTTCTGCTCCCTTGCCCGCTTCGACGCGCAGCATCCCGGGCTTCGGCGGCGAGGTGTCGAGCGCGTACAATGCATAGTCCGGTGCGGTCCTGGTCGCCTCGATCAGACGCCCGTTCAGAGCCTTCAACTCGCCGTTTAAAGTCATGCCTGACAGGTGCGCACCGACCACACCAATGGGTATCTCGCCACCTCCAATTGCGGGCAGCGGGGTAAGCGGTGTTTGTGCAATCCCCCTTGAACCGACGGTTAGTTTTGTATCGGCGTGAAACACGCGTCCGATGCTTGCTAGGTTCGCGTCGCGGCCTCCAGGAGCAAGAAGCGTTATGCCAAACGGAATACCGTCTGATCGCATCGAAGCCGGCAATGCAAGGCCGCAGAGGTCGAGAAGATTGACGAAGTTGGTGTAGGTACCGAGCCTCTTGTTGAGTTCAATCGGATTCGCAACTACCTGCGTAACGGAATAGACTGTCGGTGCTGTGGGCAGCACCACTGCGTCTATATTCGCAAAGGTCAGCTCAGCGATTCTGCGCAGTTCTTGCAGGCGATAAGATGCGGAAAATGCTTCCGCAGCAGTGAAGTTCGCGCCGGCGGCGGTGATTTCACGGACTGCAGGATGGATCGAATTCGGCAAAGATGTGAGCAGGTTGCGAGTCACGAGATAGCGCTCGGCAAGCCATGGACCTTCATAAAGAAGGCGTGCGGTCTCATAAAATGGCTCGAGATCGAACTCGACGAGCGCGGCGCCAAGCGTGGTCCAGCGCCTCAACGCCTCGACATATGCAGCCTCTGATTCACTATCACCGAAGAAAATCAGTTGTCCGTTTCGCGGCACCCCGAGGCGAAGATTTGTGGGAAATGGCGACATCGCACCAAGCCGCCGATCGCGCGAAAAGGGATCGGCGCGGTCTGGCACCGCCATAACCCCAAGCGCAAGGGCGGCATCATCGACCGTTAGGGCGAATACAGAGACGCAATCGAGGGTGCGACACGCCGGCACGACGCCTGTAGTTGAGATCATGCCGAGGCTCGGCTTCAGCCCGACGATATTGTTGAGCATCGCCGGTATGCGGCCGGATCCGGCCGTGTCTGTGCCAAGCGCCAGCGGCACGAGACCAGCGCTGACCGCAGTCGCCGAGCCTGCACTCGACCCGCCAGGTATGAGATCGTTGCGGATCGGGTTTCTGGGGATACCGTAAGGCGAGCGCACTCCAACAAGGCCTGTCGCGAACTGGTCGAGATTAGTTTTCCCTACAATGATGGCGCCGGCCGTGCGTAGGCGCTGTACTACGGCGGAGTCCTGCGTCGGAATGTAGGAGAAGGCAGGGCAGGCCGCAGTAGTTGGAAAGCCTAGGGCATCTATGTTGTCTTTGACGGCAACCGGCACCCCATAAAGCGGCAGGCTCACAGCATTCTCGGATGCTGTGAGCCTCTCGGCTTGCGCAACTGCGTCTCTCTCGTCGCACAGGCTGATGAAGACGGCGGGATCGTTATAGTCGCGAATCCTTTGATAGGTACGCGCGACAGTCTGCGCAGGTGTATTAGTACCTGCGCGGTGCGCGCCGAGAATGGCTGCTACTGTCTCGGGTTGGCAGATCGCATGGCAAAGAACTCCCCGCTGCGAAACTAACGATCGCTGCTATGACTATTTGCAGTTGACTCCCGAAGCGGTGGTAAGCAACGCTCCGTGCTCTTTTAGTTCGCCTCGAGGTACTTGAGCACGAACTCCCTCATCGACTTATAAGCATCCTCGACCTGCGCTGGATTACCGCCGTCGAAACAATGTTCCCCCTTTTCGATCGGTATCAGGAAGTGGAAAACATCGTGTTTCTTGAATTGATCGGCCATTTTCTCTGACTCCTCGAAGGGGACGTCCGTGTCATGAGTACCGTGGATCAGCAGTGTTGGCGGATAACTACTCGTAACATTTTTGACTGGCTCATATGGCGCAATGTGTTCGCGGAGCGCTTCGGGGCGGAATCCACTGACCTCCTGAGGCCACAGCCCAGTTTGGCGGTAGTACATATAAATCTTGCCGCCGTTCCCTTTCCGAAGGTGCGCGTCAGAGATGACCGTCCCATCTGTTTGCTCCTTCGCCTCCTCTTCCGTGATTTGCTCCAGATTATAGTTGGGATACGGGTTCGGCTGGGTGTACCAGTCGGCAGTCAATTCGCCGTAACCGTACAGCGCGACAAGGGCCCTGGGTTTAGGTTGAACACGATATCCCGTTGTTAAAGCCAAGTATCCTCCAGCAGAGTCGCCAACAACAACGATCCGTTCTGCGTCGAGATGGAAACGCTTAGCGCCCTCTGCTTCCAACCAAGCGAAAGCTGCTTCTATGTCACTGGCGATCACCGGGAGCTTCGTCTCTGGCGCGAGGCGATAATCGATCGAGATAAGCGCAAACTGACTTTCCTCTGCCAAGGAGAGCACTCGCGCTAAGACGTGGTTCTCGGTCGTCAGCCCTCGGTTGCCTGTGACTAAGGCGCCCCCATGAATGTAAACGATCACTGGGCGCACGTTATTGCCCTTTGGCCGGTAAACATCGGCGAGAATCTCGTGCCCGCTGACCTTCCGATAAGTCACAGTCGTTTTTTCGAGACGGATGTGATGTTCTGATAGATTGGCAGTCACGAATTCGTCTCCAAATTTAGTTGGTGTCGTGCTAGGTCTCTACTTTAGTTCTGACCCATGAGAGGCCGATATTTCCTCGCTCGCTGCAACATGTCTAAGGTGATTTGTCGTACTTCCCGCTTGCTGATCTCAATATGGGACGTCAGCCGTCGTTGCGCGTCGTCAGAGCACCCATTTTGAAGCGCGGTAAGAATTTCGGCATGCTCGTCATACGTCGCCGTGACTCGATTATCCTTAGTGAAGTCGAGCCGGCGAATGATGCGGATGCGCTCTGTAATTTCGCGATGCGTGCGCATCATTTCTCGATTGCCAGTGCTCTCTACGATTATTCGATGGAATGCCTCGTCCAACGCGCTTGTTTTTATTGCATCTTGCAATCGCTCGGCGGCGGGCACCTGCCAGATGAGCGCGAGGGACTGCAATTCTGGCCAGTCCTTTCCCGCGGTGCAAAGCTCTCGGGCGGCGAAACATTCAATCAAGATACGGAAATCGTAAAGTTCGTCGAACTTCTCGAAATTGAGCGGCACAATCAGCCAGCCCACCCTAGGGAGCGCCTCAACAAAACTCTCCTGCTGTAGCCGCTGCAGCGCCTGCCGAAGCGGCGTACGGCTGACATTGATTTGCTGGGCAAGATCCGACTCAGACAGACGATCTCCAGGCATTAAAACAAAATCGAAAATCCGCCTTTTAATCTCGTCATACGCGCGCTCGGCAAGATTGCCCGGATCTCTATTGATATTGACGATCTTCGCCATTGACCCCCTCGTTCCTCGCATCAACCTGCCTGCTGGGACACTAGCTAGTATACAAGAGGGTGTGCTACGTCAATGCGGCACACGGAGTTGTGAGAGGGCACTAACGGGGGCAGGAAAAGAGCGGTTCGAAATCGAACACAGCTTCGACTGTGCGCCGGCCGCCGAGCGCCCTCGGATTTGTTCAGCGTCCTTTGGACCGTAGCGCAGGACGCCTGGCCGGGCATGGGCGGACTACCGCGGAAGCACTAAACGCAAGCGATTATCTGTCCTACAAGGCGTATTCTTGTTGCTTGGTGCGTCGATTGTTGTCGCGGTAACCGACTTCCGATCGGCGATGATGCGGCGAGCTGCTGGGTGAGTTGCGATCGCAGCTTGGCCTTGCCCTAATTTTGATCACCCACGACCTGTCTATCGTGGCTGAGAGTTGTGATCGCGTGATGATCATGTATGCGGGCCGGATCGTCGAGGATGGCCCTGTCGCCGAGATCTTCGCCCAGCCTAAACATCCCCTACACCCGCCTTATCGAATCGATCCCGAACCCAGCGAGCGGCAAACGGACCATTCGGCCAATACCCGGTGATCCCCCCAACTTGTGAATCGACCCTCAGGTTGCGCCTTCCATCCACGTTGCTTCTCGAGAGCCTGCAGGTCCATTTTCCGATCCAGGGCGGGCTGTTCGACCGTCTCCTGGGCCGACCTGCCGGTGCCGTGGGCGCGGTGGACGGGATCGACCTCAACATCGGACGAGGTGAGATTGTCGCCCTGGTCGGGGAATCGGGCAGCGGCAAGACGACGGTAGGCCGCTTGGCAGAGCCGTTGCGCTCCCTGCGGTTGGTCGAGAATGGCAAACCGCTTGAAGACCGGGTGAGCGAGGCGCTCGCGGCCGCCGGGCTCAATCCTCCCGGTGATTTCTTTTCCCGCTTCCCGCACGAACTGTCCGGCGGGCAGCCAGCGGGGTTGTGATTGCCGGTGCGCTTGCCGTGAAGCCGGAACTCATCGTTGCCGACGAACCTGTGTCGATGCTCCATGTCTCGATCGCGCACAGATTCTTCAGGTCTCGGTAGCCCTTCGCGACAAGCACAATATGGCGCTACTGTTCATCACCCACGACTTGCCGCTTGCCTGGTTGATCGCCGACAGAATTGCCGTCATGTATCTTGGAAAATTGGTCGAGATCGGTAGCGCCGACGAGATCACATTCAACCCCCGCCATCCGTAAACCGTCGCCTTGCGTAACCCTACCCGGCAGATTGGCGCCAATACAGGTCGCGCCGAGTTGCCGGCCCTGCAAGGCGAGGTTCCAAGTACCGCGCGCGTGCCGAACGGCTGTCGCTTCCATCCGCGTTGCCCTCTGGCCTTCGACCGCTGCAAAGCTGAGGAGATTGCTGCCGGTCGATGGAGCCGAAAGATTCTCAGAGATTGATCAGTGGGAAGGCGGGAGTCCAAGAGCTTCTCGACATGGGCATGCAGCCTAAACAACAACGAGCAAATCCTTGGCATCGATGTAGTCGCCGGCCTTGACCAGCACCTCAGTGATCGTGCCGTCGCGCTCGGCGTGCAGCGCCGTCTCCATCTTCATGGCTTCGATCGACAGCAGCACGTCACCGGCCTTGACCGCTTGGCCTGCAGCAACCGAAAGCGCCGAGACGACCCCCGGCATCGGCGCGCCGACATGCGCTTCATTGCCGGGCTCGGCCTTGCGCCGCGCCTTGGCGGCGGAAGCTCCATGTGCCCGGTCGGGCACCTTGATGCGGCGCGGCTGGCCGTTGAGTTCGAAGAACACGGTGACCATGCCCTTGTCGTCGACATCGCCGATGGCCAGGCAGCGCACCACCAGCGTCTTGCCCTTCTCGATGTCGACGAAGATCTCGTCTTCCGTCGTCATGCCGTAAAAATAGGTGGGCGTTGGCAGCACGCTGACCGGCCCATAGGTTTCCTGCGCACCGGCGAATCCGAAAACACCTTCGGGTACATCAGCCACGAGGCGAATTCGAACTCCGAAAGCTTGCGCTCGAGTTTCTCCTCGATCTCCTTGCGGCTGGCCTCCAGATCGGCCGGCTTCAACAGCGAGCCGGGCCGCACTGTGATCGGCTTGTCACCCTTCAGCGCCTTCTTCTGCAGTGCCTCCGGCCAGCCGCCGGGCGATTGCCCGAGATCGCCGCGCAGCATCGAGACGACCGAGTCGGGGAAGGCGATGTCCTTGTCAGGGTTCTCGACATCGGCCACCGCCAAATCCTGGCTGACGATCATCAGCGCCATGTCGCCGACGACCTTCGACGACGGCGTCACCTTGACGATGTCGCCGAACATCAGGTTGACGTCGTGATAGGCCTGCGCCACTTCGTGCCAGCGCGTCTCCAGCCCAAGCGAGCGCGCCTGTTCCTTGAGGTTGGTGAACTGTCCGCCCGGCATCTCGTGCAGATAGATTCCGACGCCGGTCCCTTCAGGTCGCTCTCGAACGCCGCATACCGGCTGCGCACCGCTTCCCAGTAGAAGGAGATGCGACGGATCCATTGCGGATCGAGGCCGGGGTCGCGATCGGTGCCCTTCAGCGCCTCGACGATGGAGCCGAGACATGGCTGCGAGGTGTTGCCCGAAAGCGAATCCATCGCCGCGTCGATGGCATCGACGCCGCTGTCGACCGCCGCCAGCACCGTCGCCGCGGCGCCGGATCGAGTATGTCGCCTGTATAGCAGATCGCCGCCTCGATCAGCTTGCCCTCGGCGCCGATCGCATCCATCGCGATGCGCATGTTCTCGACCCAGTTCAGGCAATCGAAGACGCGGAACAGATCGATGCCGCCGGCGGCCGCCTGCTTGACGAAATGCTGCACGACATTGTCGGGATAATTGGTGTAGCCGACGCCATTGGCGCCGCGCAGAAGCATCTGCAGCAACAGGTTGGGCGCCGCCTCGCGCACCAGCGAGAGCCGCTCCCACGGATCCTCTGTAAGGAAGCGCATGGCCACGTCGAAAGTCGCGCCGCCCCAGCATTCCAATGACCAGAGCTGCGGCAAGGCACGCGCATAGATGCCGGCAATGGCCGCGATGTCATGCGTGCGCATACGCGTCGCGAGCAGCGACTGATGGCCGTCGCGCATCGTCGTGTCGGTGACCAGCACCTGCTTCTGCTCGCGCATCCAGCCGGCGAATTTCTGCGGCCCCAGCACGTCGAGCTTCTGCTTGCTGCCGCCCGGCACGTTGCCGTTGAGATACGGCACCACCGGTGCCGCCGCATCCGCCTTCGACTGCGGCCGCCCGCGCGTCTCGGGATGACCGTTCACCGAGACGTCGGCAAGATAGTTGAGCAGCTTGGTGGCGCGATCCTGGCGCTTGACCTGCTGGAACAGCTCCGGCGTCGTGTCGATGAACTTGGTCGTGTAGGAATTGTCGGCGAAGCTCGGGTGGTTGATGATCGCTTCAAGGAAGGTGAGGTTTGTGGCGACGCCGCGGATGCGGAACTCGCGCAAGGCGCGGTTCATGCGGGCGATGGTCTCCGCCGGCGTCGGCGCCCACGCCGTAACCTTTTCCAGCAGCGGATCCTAGAAACGGGTGATGACGGCGCCCGAATAGGCGGTACCGCCGTCGAGGCGGATGCCGAAGCCGGTCGCGCCGCGATAGGCGGTGATGCGTCCGTAATCCGGAATGAAATTGTGCTCGGGATCCTCGGTGGTGATGCGGCACTGCAAGGCATGGCCGTTCAGCCTGATGTCCATCTGCATCGGCACGCCCGATCCCGGCGTGCCGATGGCGAAGCCGTCGGGATGTGGATCTGCGCCTTGACGATGTCTATGCCGGTGACCTGCTCGGCCGCTGTCGGCATCCTGCAGGAACGAGGCCCAGCGCGGGCGCGTCTACGCCCTCATAGAGGCGGAGGGCGACAAGATTGGGCTCTATCGCACCGACGATTATGGCGACCACTGGATCCACGTCTCGCAGAACCGCGATCTGATCCACCGCCCCTGGTACTACACCCATGTCTTCGCCGACACCACACACGCCGATACGGTTTACGTGACGAATTTCCAGATGTGGAAGTCGACCGATGGCGGGGCAAGCTTCACCGAGGTGAGAACGCCTCATGGCGACAACCACGATCTCTGGATCGATCCGCTCAATCCCAAACGGATGATCGAAGGTAATGACGGCGGTGCCTGCATTACCTTCAACGGAGGCAGAACCTGGTCCTCGATCTACAATCAGAACACAGCACAATTCTATCGCATCGATGTCGACGACCGGCACCCCTATCGGGTCTACGCCACCCAGCAGGATAACACCTCGATCTCGGTCCCGAGCGCTACCGAATGGGGCGTGATCAGCCTGGGCGACTGCACCTATCCGGGCACGGGCGAGAGCGGCTTCATCGTGGTTAATCCCGAGGATCCCGACATCGTCGGCGCGATCGGCTCGAGCCCAGACGGCGCGGGACCTCTGCAACGCTACGACCACCGTACGCGGCAGATCCGCCTCGTGAATGTCTGGCCGGAAAAGACGACCGGTATCGCGCCGAAGAACATGCGCTACCGCTTTGCATGGACCTTCCCGCTCACCTTCTCGCCCCATGATGCGAAGACGCTTTATGCCGGCGGTAACCACGTCTTCCGCAGCCGCGACGAAGGATCGAGCTGGACCGCCATCTCGCCCGATCTCAGTATCAACGACCCCGCTAGGCAGGACTATTCGGGCGGCGTTTTGACCCGCGAAAACTTGGGCGCGGAGGTGCATGCAATATGCGCTTCGGTCGTGGAATCTCGGCACCGCAAAGGCGAGATCTGGGCGTCCACCGACGACGGCCTCGTTCATGTGACGCGCAATGGCGGGGCCGAGTGGAGCAACGTCACGCCGAAAGCCACGCCCGAGCTCGCCTACATTGGGTGCGTCGAAATCTCACCGCATGACGCTGACACCGTTTATCTTGCGGCTACGCGCTACAAGCTCGGCGACTACCAGCCTTACCTCTTCCGTACGAAGGACGGTGGCAAGAGCTGGCAGTCGGTTATTGGGGACTTCCCGAAGGGCGAGATCACCCGCGTGGTGCGCGCCGACCCGGTGCGTCCAGGCTTGCTCTTCGCCGGCACCGAGACCGGGGTTTTCTTCAGTCTCGACGACGGCGCGCACTGGTCGCGCATGGCCGGCGGCTTGCCCGTGGTCCCGGTTTACGATCTCAAAATCAAGGAAAGCGACCTCGTCGCCGGCACGCATGGCCGGTCCTTCTGGATCATGGATGACGTGACGCCGTTGCGCGAATTGGCCTCTGATCAGAAGGACGTGAAGCTGGTGAGCCCGCGCCCCACAGTCCGGACTAAGCTTAACTGGATCGTTGGGCAGGGTTTCTCAAAGGTCGGCATGAGTTACAGCCTTGGTTGGTGCATCGGCGCCGCCACGGAGATCGTGGAGTTGGAGGACGGACGGGGCGATCGCCGCTATCTCGACTGCGGCGAGAATCCGCCGGACGGGGCAATCGTTTATTATTGGCTGCCTAGTGATATCGAGGGGCCGGTCAAGCTCACCTTCCAGGACGCTGCGGGCGAGACCATTGTCTCCTTCTCGAGCGACGAAAAGCAGGCGCCCTTCAACAAGAAGCCCGGCACAAGGGCCGGGCTCCACCGCTTCGTCTGGGATCTCAGGTATCCTGGACCGGCCAAGCTCGACCAGTCGCTGGGGACCCGGAAGTACAAGCCTCTTACGCCGGAGGAGGAGGACCCGAACGGCGCGGCGGTGGTTCCCGGCAGCTTCAAGGTTGAGCTTCAAGTCGACGACGAGAACCAGACGGTCGGCTTCACCGTCGTCAAGGATCCGCGAATAGCTACGACCGAAAAGGATTTCGCCGAGCAGTTCGCGCTCTTACAAGAGCTGTTCGGCATGCTTTCGGCGCTTAACCAGGCGGTCAATCGCATGCGGCTCCTGAAGCGGCAGCTCGCGGATGTCCAGAAGCGGGTGGTCGGCAGTGACAAATCGCTTGGCGAGCGTGCGCAAGCACTGGTCGGGCGGCTCGAGGCAATCGAGGGAGCGCTGATCGACTTCAGGCGCGAGACACCGCAAGACGTCCGCAACCCGGGCGGCTTGGTCGGTTCGCTCATCGACCTCGTCAACGTAGTCGCCATCGCCGATGCGGCGCCGACACTGCAAGCGCGGCAGGTCGCGGATGAGATCTTGTCGAAGGTCGGCGGAGAGATCAAAAAGTTGGACGCGATAGTGAACGATGATGTCACTACGCTCAACGTCGCGCTCAATACCGCCGGCGTCGTGCTGCTCGGGACCGGCAAGGCCTAGGTGGGCACCGAGGAAAAACATGCGGCTCAGTGAGCATTTCATTCCAGGAAGGAGATAGACATGGATTTTATCGAGCGGATCTTCGGCGTGGCCCCGGATGGGGGCGACGGCACGACCGAGATGCTATACATCGTGGTTGCGCTTGCTGTCGCGGCGATGGTAGCTGCCCGCAGTTGGTCCGCCGTCGCGCCGCAAAGCGGCGACGGTAGTTTTTTCTTCTAGGATCGAGATCATGGCCGGCTGGGCCAGCAACGATCGAGACGCCTTCTGCTTGGGGTCGGCCCCACTACTCTGGTCAATGAGCCTGAGGGACGCGTTTAATCCGCGTATTGCGATGACACAACGTCTGGCGCCTAGAGCTGACCCGATCGCCGTGGAACACGGCGATCGAGCATCGATGCGCGAGTATACCTACTTCCGCCGCCTCCCAAGGCGTCCGGCCCGGCAGCGAGCTTCGGCTCCTGCCGGGGTTCTGTCGCAAACGGAATGGCAACCCATGTCTGGCTTGAAGGCGTCTGTTTTTCGGGGAGCGCTTGCTATGTTCAAAGGCCGTCATTTCGATCGATCAGTGATCTTGCAGTGCGTGCGCTGGTATCTGGCCTACGATCTCAGCCCGCGCGATAGCTGGGTCGTTCACTTCTCGCCTCAGCTTCGGGAGCGCTTCAACGCGCAAGCGCGCCGTCACCGGCAAGTGGCACGTGGCACGTGGCACGTGGACGAGACATACACCAAGCTACGCGGCCAATGGCTGTATCTCTATCGTGCCGTCGACGGCGTCTGCGACACAGTCGAGTTCTTCTCCAGCGAACCGCGACCTGCCGGCAACCAAGCGCTTCTTCCGGAAGGCCCTTGAGCGCTACGGCAGACCGGATCGCATCGTCATCGACGACAGCGACCAATCATGAGGTGATCATTTCCTGCAACGCCGAACACCGTCCGCGGAATCGATCGCGACAAGTGCTGAAGCCGATCCGCATCCACAAGAGCAAGTACCTCAACAATCGGATCGAGCAGGACCGTTGGCGCATCAGACGCCGCACTCGGTGCTTGGCTTCAAGTCGATGCCCACTGCCTATGCCGTCCTTTCCGATATCGAGATGGTTCACATGATGCGCAAACGGCAGGCGAGGTTCGCCTGTAATATCGATCGCAGAGCAGTTCGAAATCCTTGCAGCATGATCATCGGCGCGAAAGCGTCCGTTGTGACCAAAAGCACGATTGCGACAGAACCACAGAGGCCAACTGGGATGAACAAAGTTTATGACTCGGTTATAGGGGCGATCGGCAGCACGCCGCTTGTGAAGCTAGATCGACTCACGCGGATGCACGGGGTCGACGGCACAATCGTCGCAAAGCTGGACTACCTTAACCCGGGCTTCTCCAAAAAGGACCGTGCAGCACTCGGGATTATTGAAGAAGCCGAAGCACAGGGAATTTTGAGCCCTGGGCAGACCGTAGTCGAGCTTACGTCCGGAAACATGGGAACCGGCCTAGCTATTGTTTGCTCTATCAAGGGCTATCCATTCGTCGCCGTTATGTCGAAGGAAATTCTGAAGAGCGCGCCAGGATGATGCGTGCGCTCGGCGCTGGAGTAGTGCTTGTTGACCAACTTCCTGGATCCCTTCCCGGCCAAGTTTCAGGAGGTGATCTGGAACGGGTGAATGAGGAAGCCGTTCGCGTTACCGCTGAACGAGGAGCGTTTCGGGCAGATCAATTCTTTCGCGACGGAAACTGGCGCGCCCATTACAATCACACAGGTCTTGAATTTTGGGAACAGACCGGTGGCAGTCTCGACGCGTTCGTCGACTTTTTGGGGTCCGGTGGCACGTACGCCGGTGTTACGAAATCACTCAAAGAGCGAAATAGTGAAATAAGGTGTTTCGTTGTGGAGCCAGCTGGCGCCGCAGCGGTCGCCGGGCACGACATTACGCACCCAGAGCACCCCATCCAAGGTGGTGGATACGCTATGCCAAATTTGGCCTTTCTTGAAGGCGCGCCAATCGATGGCTATTTGCAAGTGAGTGGTGACAAAGCGAAGCGGGTCGCGAGAGAGCTCGCGCGCTTCGAAGGTATCTTTGCAGGATTCTCCTCCGGCGCAAACGTCGCCGCGGCCCTCCAACTCTTGCAGAGTGACCCGCGAGGGAAGACCGTCGCTGTGATGATTTGTGATTCCGGTCTAAAGTACCTTTCCACGGACTTATGGAGCTATAGTTAGTTGAGAGCCTTCAGGAGGTTGTCCATTCGTCCCCGACCGAGAAAGCTGAGATTGTCGAAGCTTCAGTGATTCTCGGAGGACCGAATGAACATCCACAAGAATGCCCGTCTGACGCGGTTTTGTTGCAACGGCTGAATAGGGGCGCGAGGTCAATCAGACGGCGAGGATTTCGAACTGCTCGGCCAGGGACGAGTTCGGATTGAAGGCGTACCTCGCCTGGCTTGCTTCGATGCCGGAAAGGATGGTGGCGGCGGTGGCCGTCGATTTGAAGCCGAGCATCGGCCGGATACGGCGCTTGATGCGCCGATGGTCGTGCTCGATCCGATTGTTCAAATACTGGTTTTGGCGGATCCGGATCGGCTTCAGCCGGCGCCGGGCGCGACCCTGCAATTTGTGGTGTCGCAGGAAACGATCGCCTCGTGGTTGGTCTGGCTCCCGTCGATGACGACGCGATCCGGTCGGCGATGACGCTCCAGCGCCTTTCTGAAGAAGCGCTTGGCCGCCGGCCGGTCGCGCTACTCGCTGAACCAAAACTCGACTGTGTCACCGACATTGTCGATGGCGCGATAGAGATACATCCACTGGCCGCGGACCTTGATGAGGTCTCGTCGACATGCCATTTGCCGGTCACACTACGCTTGCGCCGGTTGAGCGCTCGAGCAACAAGGGCGAGAAACGAACGCTCCAGCGGTGGATGGTCGTGTGATTGACCGTAATGCCGCGCTCGCTAGATGACGCAGGCTCAGATTGTGAGGCCAGGTACCAGCGCACGCAAAGCAGGATCACGGACTGGTCGAACTGACGGCCTTTGAACATTGCAACCTTCCGAAAATGATCCAAGGCTCCGTGCCACAGCGCTGATAATCAAAAACTTGCAACAGATCCCTTGGACTAGCCGCGAGATGTGGCCACCCTGCTGGCGCGGCTCTCCATCGTCGCGGTTTCGCTGGCGAAAAAAAACGCCCGCGTGTTTTGGGCCGGCCTTGATGAACCGAGAGGCAGAATATACCGGCAATCCGATCTCAATAGAAGTCGAGGAGATCGGCGCGAGCGCTTTCGAAACCGCCGGCAGTTAACGCCTAACTTTCCAAGGGCAAGAAGCTGGTCCCGGGCGGCGGCGGCGCGGACTCCTTGCCGGCGGGCCTCGGGTGACCGGATGCTGGCTCGAAGCCATTGCTTTTCAACGTTGAACTGCCGCCAGCGCCGTTTTGCGGATCATGCCGTTCTGGCATGGAGAGAGCGGTCCGCCTCACAGTTGCGCGCGATCCATCTCGCTCGCGCGAGCCTGATGATAGACCCTAAAAAAAGGGCGCCCGGGAACAGGCGCCCTTCTCATCGACGAAATGCTCGGATTGGAGGTCCGTGATCAAGCAATCCGCCGACAACCTCTACAAGCCTCACTACAATGGTTCAGCCGCGAATTGAAGGCTCGCAGTTACCGCTTCGAACGCGGTAACGTGCTCGTAGGCTCAGAACGAGCGCTGGAAGCGAAGCAGACCGCCGACGCTGTTCTTCTTGTCGGCATTGGTCCAGTTAGAGAAGTTGACATCCCCGAACTTGCCAGCGTGGAGATAGTCGACTTCGGCCGTGATCGTCAGACCAGGAACGATATCGTAGGCGACATTGGCGGCAATGCCGAGGTTCTTCCACTCGTCATACGCCGCCTGAAGGTTGAAAGAGGTCTTCTCGTTGAACTTGTAGGTGCCGCCGCCCCAGACGGCCCAGTTGCCACCCCACTGCTTGTAGAAGCCGCGACCGCCGGCAGGAATGGCGTAGGTCCCATCGGTTAGGTTGTCGTCGGTCCCATAGCCAGCCATAATGAACAGCGACAGTTCGTTGGTGGCGTTCACATCCAAGCGGACCTTGCCGGCTACCTCTTCGTAGTTGCTGTCGTAAGCCACGACGCCGCTGATGGCGCCCCAGCCCTGCGTGTACTTCACGCCGCCGACAAGATGCGGAACGTAGCTGTCGATCGTGCCGACGACGCCAGACCCCTCTTCGAGCGATACCACGGCGGAGAAGCCATTGCCGGCGTCGAAGTAGTACTGCACGACGTTGGTGTCGAAATCGCCGTAGGGAACGAGCGTATCGTTGAGGACGTTGCCGGCGTAGCCGATGAACGTATCGAAGGCCGACTCGTCCTTGCCGACGCGAAGGCCACCGAGTTGGATCCAGGCGAAGTTCAGTGTGATGCCCTTGTTGAAGGCATAGTTCTGGGGACTGTCGGGACCCGAATAGGCGTTGCGGTTACCGAAATTGAATTTGGTCTCGGTGTAGGTCTTCAAAGTGCCGAGTTCGGTTTCCTGGCCGGTCCAAGTCCTTAGGTCAAAGCGGGCGTTCTTGCGCCAGGTGCCCTGGTCGCTGCCGTCTTGGACGTCGTGGGTCCGCGCCCCGTCGTAGGACCCAACGTCGCCGACGCCGATGTCGTAGCGGACATAGCCGCCGATGCGCAGGCAGGTCTCGGTGCCGGGGATGTAGAAGTAGCCAGCGCCGTAGACGTCGCAGATCTTGACGTATTCAGCGGGTTCCGGCTCGGCGACGACGACGGCGTCGGCGGCGCGCGCACCGGAAACTGCGATCAGTGCCGCAGCGGAGCCGAGAAGAAGGCTCTTGATGTTCATACTTGATCTCCATTCAATGATTTGAAAGGGGCGAGGACGTCGATGGACGAACCGCTCCCTGTCCCCACGATCGAAAAAGATGCGCATCGCAATGCATCCTTCCCGGCTCGAACGCTATTCGCTGGGCGAATTAGTGCAAGTTCAAATTCCGTCTGCCAGGCGCATAACGAAGTATCAGTTGCATTTTTACCACTAAATCGTCAGTATTAGTTGCACAAATTGAACAACTATACATTTGAACAAATCGCACAATTGGCACATCTGCGTTGTGCGCACGTACATAATGCGCGGACAGCCGTCGGCATCCGGCCAATCGTCAGATAGATCCAATCAGAGAAACAGCCTGGGCGGCGGATGCGACGACTTCTGCGTTCATACCTTCCCTTAGCAATTCGATAGGAACGCGACCCTTGAGAAGGGGCGACGGACTGATCAGCCACAGCCAAGCCAATCTGGGATCGGAGATCGAGGAAAGGACCTGCCTAATTCCGGGCATGGGCCTGCCGTCGATGAACTGAGCCAGGGGAAATACATGCTTGCGGGAGCCTCGCCGGAAGGCAACCACATCATTATGCCGCTGCCACCAATACAGCGTGGATCGCGGTATTCCAAAACGTCTCTCGAGATGCGTCGAACCCGCAACTGGACCGGCCCACTCTGCAATGCGCGCTCCTTCTCTCGGGTAATCTTTCTGAACCGGATGCCCGAGAGGATGATCGGCTGGCCGAGGTCGCGAAGCGATCTCACACGCCTGGGCATTTAGCCGTCGCGCTGCTTCGGCCTCGAGCCTACCAAGAAATTCGGCGGCCACGGTGGTCAAATCGTTGGAAGGAGGACCCGAAGGCGCAACAGCAGCCTTGTCACCCTGCCTCGCCTCATCGCATTGGGCAAGGATGCGCTGCACCTCCCTCATGACAAAGCTTGAAAGCTCGGTCTGGCGCTTTTCATCCCCAAGATCACTCGACCCCGACATATGTGGCTTTCTCAATAGCACGCCCTCAGCAAGCCGCCGAAAGAGCATTGAAGACATGAAGTTTGGCGGACGACGATGTATTGCGTCTTCGTTGCTCGCGACCTAGCAACCGTCTTGAGGTTTCAACTTGTGCCTCTCAATAAAAAAAGGGAAGAACGTCGATGGACGACCGTCTTTGCCCCACGATCGAAAGAGACGCACATCGCAGTGCATCCTTCGCAGGGATTTGTGCAAGCCAAAAGCTTAGCTTGCCAGAGTTATATAATTTACACGTTGCCTTTATGCAACTATTTTCTAAGTGTTACTTGGACAACTTGAACGTATTGCACATTTGGACGAACTGTATACTCGACCTCGACTTCGACGCTCGCATTTACTGGCGGCATACATGCTTCACCGTTGCCGCATCGCATTGGCCAGGTGCGCGGCACCTCGTTCATGACAAAGGTTGAAAGCCCGTCCTCGGGCGTTTCATTGGTTTTGTTGCAACGGCTGAATGGGAGCGAAGAGAGGGCTGACGCGAGAAGGATGGATTCGGATTGAAGGCGAACCTCGCTTGTCGCTTACGCATCATGTGGACCATTTCGATGCCGTTTAGGATGATCGCGGCTGATGCTGGTGATTTGAAGCCGAGCATTGGCCGCATGCGGCGCTTGGTAGCGGTCGTCCGCCCTTCCACCGCTGTCTGCCAAGCAGCCAGACGGGTTCCGTCGGGAAGCTGGATCCATACGCGCTCCATCAGCCTGACAGGCCGGGTCCGAGCGCAATTTTCATCCTTGCCCATCCATCTTGGCAAACTTCAACATGTTTCATCCCCTTGGGTTAAGCGAATTTCCCGTTCGGTGGCCGCCGCCTAAAGTCGAGGGGCTAAGACGCTTCTGCGGTAGCTATGGATTCTCCCGCATTGCTCAACGAAATTGCTTCTCTTTTAGGAATATGACGGTGCGGGGAGAAAGTTTTGCGCCAAAGTGCATCAACTGCTGAAATGCGAAGCACACAGAGCAGTTCAGTTTGAAATAAAAGTTTCCGTGACGCGCTTCGGGCTGTCCAGACAGGGCTGAGAGGTGCTGTCACATTGATCGAGCGGTAAGGAAATTGAGGTAGCAGCGCCACCGCTATCGGATCGAAATCGTGGCCCGTGCTGTCTGGGTCTACTTCCGCTTCATGTGACCGGTAATTTCTCTGGGGTCAGGCGGCGCGCAGAAGGGGAGGTTTAGGCTTGAAAAGAGAAGGCACGTTTGGCTCTGGCTGTCGAAACGGTGCCCGCAATCTATCGTGAAGTTCGCCATTGATCTCGGCCGTCCGGACCTGCATAAGCATATGCGCGCCGTGGAGCGACCAGCGCATCTGCTGCTTCTTGACCATACGTTTCCCGACGAGTGAGTTCACCGTCGACTCGGCGAGCGACGTGGCAACGCGAAGGCCGGCTCGGTAGCGCTTACCATAGTTTACGATCGCACCGCGGTTGGAACGGACGTAGGTCAGAAGCTGCAACCCGAGACTATGAAGCCGTGCGATCGAGACTCGCCTTCTCGCTGCGATCCAGGTCGCGGATGGCGCGATCGACACGACCATGCCATAGACGCCACTTCACGGCCCTGATGTCCCTGTCGATGGAGGGCAGCTCCCCGGTTCGGTCAGTGTGGGATCGTATCCGCTGATCGGCGATCTGCTGCATGGGCTGGATCTTCATGGCGATATGGAACCAGTCGATGTTGTGGGCCGTCGGCTTCGGCATGGCGCGGCGCAGCCGCTTGAGAATTTCTGCGCCGTCCGAGATCACAGCGATGTCGCCGAAGCCGCAGTACCCTTCGCGCCGAAGGGTATGAAGGGTGCGATCCCGGATCGCCATTTGGTCGGTGCTGCCGGTGATGAAATAGCGGCCACCGGATTCGCCTCGTCCACCGCGGCCGCATCTGGCCACGACGAGTTCAAAATTTCGCCCCGAATTGGGCGGCGCTGCGCACATGAGCCGTATCGATGCTGACGACGAACTCTTTGCGTCGATCCCCGGGAAGCTGCATTTCGAGCTGGCGTCGGTCATCGATTTGAGACCTCGCGCGCCCTGTTTCCTGCGCGATGTGGTCGTCGAGCCGCTCGCCGATCCTGATGGTGCGCTTGCGCACGGTCGCATGCTTCTCGGTCGGTTCAATGGGCAGGAATGCTCGTCATCAGCCATGCAGCAGCCACGCCCTCAACCAGGGTGCCAAGGTTCGAAACAAGTGCAGCCGATCACAGGGAACGGAACGTCTTATGTTGAAACGGTACGAGTGGAGATCTTTTTATTCGACATTGTGGGAGCTTCTCGATCGACTGCGGGCTGGATTTCACAAGTCATCCAAACATGCCCTCGCCATTCTAGCCAAGCTGCCACATTTGCGCACCGCTAACCCAGAAACGGGCTCCGTCATGGCTGGCTGGATGGGCTGTCTGTCTCGCAGCGCTGCTCGAATGTTTGAACGCAAGGATCGAGCGCCACGAGGGTCCTCTTCGCGCACATATTTCAAACCAAGCCGCCTTGTGCGGTCCACGTTTCAGCAGTCGACGCATTTTGGCGCAAACCGTCCTCCTCTATGCATCTATACTTGTAGGTGCACATCAACCGCACCATTAAATCAAAAAGGGGATGAGGCTTCGTCTCGCGAATGTATCCCCCCAGGAGAAAGATTCAGACGACCGACGCTGACCCTGGCAGGGAGCTATGGGCTTTAGGCGAGGCGATCTGGAATTGATGCGCGAGTAACTGACTTCTGCCTCCTCCCAAGGCAGTACCGGCCCGGCAGCGAGCGTAGTCTCCTGCCGGGCTTTCAATTCGCTGAGTGTCTGCGCACCATTGCCACAGCCACAACCGAACGTGCCTCCCCTGTTCAAGCACAACCGCCACTCCTGCGCGCCGCCTGACCCAAAGAAATTACCGGTCTCGATCCTCTGAAAACTTCATCTGGCACCCGGCAGGTGCGCGCGCGGTGTACGGTGGAGTACCTGTAGTAGTTCTGTTGACCGGGCGGCGAGCAGTTGCGATTCGACTTCGTTCAGCCGACGAGAGGGTGTCCCAGCGCTGCCGCACTGACGTAAGCGGTCTCGGTGGCTCGGGTGCCTCAAATGTGCTCCATGAGGTTTTCGAATGTCCCACTGGTTGCCGAAGAAACGGGCATCCTTGGTTCACACGTTTCAGCTTGCCGGCGAAAATGATGCGTCGCTTCACCATTGAGGCGCAAGCCAGGGCTGTAACTATCGTTGGATGGAGCAATAAACGGACCGTTCAATAGGCAGTACGGGAGAGATCGGCACGTTGCCGACACCGACGGAGCAACCCCCCAAGGAAACTCTCAGGTACAAGCGACCGTCCTGCCGAACAATCTGGAGAGAGACGCCCGCAGCGTCCACCGAAGGGGAAAGCCCAGCCACCCGGTTAAGCTCTCAGGTACAGTGACAGATTTGGGGAAGAGCCGCGGGCCGACTGGCCCGAACCAATTGTCCTGTCTGGAGAGCGAAATGCGCAAGATTGTTGTGATTGGTGCCGGCATTACCGGCGTGTCGACAGCCTATGCCCTTTTGGAACACGGCCATGACGTCACCGTGCTAGAGCGTCAGCGCTATGCCGCAATGGAGACCTCGTTTGCAAACGGAGGCCAGTTCTCGGCTCGCAATGCGGAAGTCTGGAACCACTGGTCGACGTTCTTAAAGGGCATCAAGTGGATGGCGAGGCGCGACGCGCCACTCCTCATGAACCCGGCGCCGACATGGCACAAGTACAGCTGGCTTGCGGAATTTGTATCCCACATCGCGAAGTACCGTGAGAATACTGTTGCCACCACCCGCGTGGCTATCGCGACGCGCAGGCACATGTTTGACATCGCTGAGCGTGAGGACATCGATTTTGACCACGTTTGTCGCGGGATTCTTCATGTCTATTGGGACAAGCCGGGCTTCGACCACGGCACGAAAGTCAATCAACTCCTCGTCGAAGGAGGCCTTGACAGGCGACCGGTCACGGCTGGCGAGATCGCGTCCCTTGAACCGGCCTTGCAGGGCGCTTTCTATGGTGGGTTCTACACACCTTCTGACTCAACAGGTGACATCCACAAGTATACCACCGGCTTGGCCCGCGCATGCGAACGGCATGGTGGAAGTTTCCACTACGACGCGGCGGTGACAAAGATTGAGCGACGCGGCCGGTTCAGGCTAACATACTCGACCCAAGACGCCACGGCGCAGGTTATCGAGGCCGACGCGATCGTCGTATGCGCGGGCTCGAACAGCCGTGACTTCGCGGCGATGCTGGGCGATCGCCTCAACATCTATCCCGTCAAGGGCTACTCGATCACGGTCCACCTGGAAGACGTTGCGGCACAGGAAGCCGCTCCCTGGGTGAGCATTCTCGACGACCGGGCCAAAATCGTGACCAGCCGGCTTGGCGAAGCGCGCTTCCGAGTGGCCGGGACCGCAGAGTTCAACTCTGCCGCGGGGAAGGCCGACGGCCAGCTTCCGTCTAAACCGGCGAGGCCCGAACCGGCCGATAGCGTCGTCGTCCACAGTCCCCATTTGCCCCAAGCGATCACCTTCTCGTCGCCGTGGCTGGTAACTCTTGCCTTCTTGCTCGGCCCGTCTCGGGTATCGCATCGGGCCGTAAAGCGTGTCGTCACGTGAGCCCCTACGGGCGGGCGCTGGACGGTACATGAGGCGTTAAAGCCGCCGGTCAAACCGAGCCTTGCAAATTTCTCGTTTTTGCTAAGCCTAACGCAGAAGTTTCGGTTATGAATCGGGACTGGCCTGACGGCCTGCCCACATTGCAATTGTTACAAAGGAAAACGCATATGGCGACTGGAACGGTGAAGTGGTTCAACAGCACCAAGGGATTTGGATTCATCCAGCCCGACAATGGCGGTCAGGACGTTTTCGTCCACATTTCCGCCGTTGAAAGAGCGGGGCTTTCGACCCTCGCTGATGGCCAGAAGGTCAACTATGAAATCGAACAGGACCGCCGCACTGGCAAGTCCTCAGCTGGCAGCCTCAGCAAAGCCGGCTAAATTTTCTACCGCCTGCTGGCAACAGCGGATGGACGCGATCGATCCCGGGTGGTCTGACGCCGCGGGATAAGAGCGGGCGAGCGCAGAGCTCGACCGGGCGGCTTGATCAGCAGACTGCTGCAAGCCCGCGCGATTTGCTGGAGAAGCCAAGCTGTTTGAAAGGAAAGGCGGGGTAATAGCCGCGCCTTTTCATATTCCGGACAGATGCAGAATTATGCCAATGGCAGCTGCGCGCTCCAGAACGAACCTCGATTTCTGAAATCAAGCTGCGACCTTCCTGCGGGTCCGCTTCGCCGGCGCAGGCATTTCCGGCTGTACCGGTTTGCGGCCGAGGCCCATCGTCTTGGCCAATGCCGATCGCGTAGCGGCGTAATTCGGCGCGACCATGGGACAATCCGCCGGCAGACCCCATTTGACGCGATATTCGTCCGGCGTCAGCCCATTGTGGGTCGGCAGATGGCGCTTAGCGATTTGAACTTCTTTCCGTCCTCAAGGCAGATGATGTAGTCCGGCATCACCGACTTCCTGATAGATAGGGCAGGCTTGAGACTCAGGTTTCTTCTACGGAGGCGCGCCATCGCCACCCATCATTTTGGCTCCGCCTGCAGAACCGATCGAATGGCGTTTGCGGTCGCCTCGACATCGTGATCGCTGACGAGATAGTGGAAGACCGCGCGAACGACGCCTTCGTGAAGCGTGCCCATCCGCACGCCCCGCTGCGATAGCGCTGACAGGAATTCCGGGGTCGACAGACCGTTCCGTTCAAGCCGGAAGAAGACCATGTTTGTATCGATGACCGACGGCTCGAGGCGAATGCCGGGAATGTCACGGATCTTCTCCGCCAGCAACTGCGCACGACGGTGGTCTTCGATCAGTCGGTCCACCATGGTTTGAAGCGCCACGATACCTGCACTGGCCATGAAGCCGGCTTGCCGAAGGCCGCCTCCCAAGAGCTTCCGATAGCGTCTCACCCCGTCAATGAAGGGCCTTGTTCCGCACACCATGGAGCCGAATGGAGCGGCTAGTCCTTTTGACAGGCTGAACATGATCGAGTCGAAGTCCTCCGCCATTTCCGCCGGCGTCCTGTTCGAGGCGATCGCCGCGTTGAAGATGCGGGCGCCATCGAGATGCAGCGGCAGGCCGTGCTCGTCAGCAAACGCGCGCACCTCCTTGATATAGGATGCAGGCAGGACGCGCCCGCCACGCTGACAGTGCGGGTTCTCCAGCACGATGACCCCGGGCGGTGCGCATTGGTAATCGCTCTTGTCGCGGATCGCCGAGCGCAGATTATCCAGGGACAGCCGTCCGTCGGGTTCCGTCGATACGGGGTGAAGAACAAGGCCGCCCACCACCGAAACGCTTCCGGCCTCGAAGTCGTAGAGATCGGAGCGATCGCCGACAATTACCTCATGGCCGCGCGGACAATGCGCGAGCAACGCAGCAAGGTTTCCCTGGCATCCGCTCGACATGAAAGCGGCGTCTTCCTTGCCGAGCATTTCCGCCGCCAACGCTTCTAGCCGGTTCAACGTGGGGTCTTCACCGTAACCGGCGTCACCCACTTCCGCGTCGAATATCGCCCGACGCATCTCTTGGGTGGGAAGGGTTACGGTATCGCTGAGCAGATCTATCACTCTTCTCTCCCAGAGGTGGCATTGCCTATCTTTCGCAAAACGATCTTCGGCCCCGTCAGCAGAACTGAGCATCAAGGGAAACGGCGCGAAGTGTCCCAAAACCCCTGGTATCTGGTGAGATACCGCGGGGCGTGACCGACAATGCGTCGAGGTCCGCGCACGCCATCACCGCAAACACCTTCGCCCGCCGCCGTCCGCGCTCTGATGGCGGGATTGGGACGCCGGTCAAAGGAAGTGCTGAAAATGTCGCAGCCATGCGCCTCCAAATTGGTCTCGACGAGGTTCGCCTTCATCACGAAATATGGAGCATGGGGGAGGCAGGTTTGCATCAAAATACACCGGTTTTTGAAGCACAGCCCGCACAAAGCGGTGCGATTTGAACTATCGTCAGTCTATTGGATGCACGCCGGACCTACCTGTTTGGACCCGAAAGCCCGACGAATTTTCAAATCTGCTGGACCTGTTCCTATTCTGTTTCACCTTGCGTGGCAAATTGCAATAAATGTTGCGCAAGCTTTTGCGATTATGGAGGTTCCTAACATGGCTGGCATCGCGATGGACGACCTAGATCGAAGAATCCTCACAGCCCTACAAAAGAACAACCGGCTCTCCTTTGCCGAACTCGCGGAACTGGTCGGTTCCTCAGCCGCCTCATGCATGCGTCGAGTGAACAAGCTGCGTTCGGATGGCGTGATCGTTGCGGACATCTCGCTGGTCGATCCGAAGGCCCTTGGCAAATCGCTCACCGTTGTCCTTACGGTAGAGCTAGACCGTGAGCGTCTTGACCTTGTCGACGATTTTAAGCGCGCGATGCGCGCGGCCAAGGAGGTTACCCAGTGCTACATGGTTACGGGCGACGCCGATTTTGTGCTGATCGTGGCCGTCGAGGACGTCGAGGCTTTTGACGTCTTCGTCAAGACAAAGCTCTATACCAACCCCAATGTCCGAAAATTTCAGAGCATGATTGCGCTCGATCGTGTCAAGTTCGAGCCTCGGATAACGGCGTAATTTTCTGCGGGTTGCGCTGAAGCGATCAGTCCGGGCCGCGTTTTTTGAAGCGCCTATTGTACGTCCAGCTTCGGATTGAACTCGACGCGGGAACTGTGCGATCCAAAGCGCCACAGACGCTGCGTCAAAGGCCATCGAGGAAGAGACAGGCTCGCCCGGCGCCGAAGGAGGAACCGCCCCGGAACTCTCAGGTTCTTGAGGGGGCATGCGCGCAGTGGCCTCGGAGAGGCCGCTGCCCCTAAGGAGCATGTCCCATGCCCTAGTCATTCTATCTCGGGATTCTCGGTGCTGGTGTTGCCGGCGTTAACACTCCTTGGGCTGCCCGAAATGCCTGTCGATCGCCTGACAGCCCCCTCCTCAAGACAAACTTCGTAAACGGCGGTCACGCCTCGGTTAGCCATGCAGAGCGTGGGCGTTCCGACCGTGCCTAAGCGATGATCAGTACCAGCTTGTTACCCAAATCTCGGAAAAACGTTTGCGTGTCCCAGGAACAGCTGAGCTGTCCGGCTACGAGTTGCACCTGAATGAGCGCCCGATGCCAAGCCATAGCACGCAATGCGCGGAGGCTGTTCCCTGGCGAGGCCAGGTCGAGAAGGCAACCTTCTGGAAAGGCCTCAAACCCATGACACCCCGAGTTCGCCGCGAGAGTCCGGCGCCGCATTTGCGTTTATCTCGGCAGAGGGGGCTAACTCAGACCAAATAGGTGGGCGGCTGCCTGATCGAATCATTTCACTTCCTTCCGACGAATGTCTGTTGCAGCTCGCCGATTGTCTGAATTTGGTGCCCAACGTCGCGTCTCCCACGTCACCATCGCCGGTGCCGTACGATGCCTTCCAGCGATGAGCATACGAGCCACTTCGAGCGCAAGCTCTAGGGCAATTCTTGACCTGGCCGAGTAAACGGATCGGAAAGATAGACAAATGACCCAGCTCTTACCTGTTCTTCCAACCGTCGATGAGCATCATGTTGATGGGCGTCGGTATCCGCACGGCGTCGCTTTCATGGACGGGCAATATCTGCCGATGTCCGAGGCCAAGATCTCCGTTTTGGATTGGGGTTTCCTGCACTCGGATGCCACTTACGACACTGTGCACGTCTGGAATGGCAGGTTCTTCAGGTTGGACCTGCATCTTGATCGCTTCTTTGGGGGGGTTGAGCGTCTTCGAATGAAACTTCCCTACGATCGCAAGAAAATCGAATCGATTCTCGCAGCCTGTGTTGCTTTGTCTGGGCACAAGTCAGCATACGTGGAGATGATCTGCACGCGCGGTTCATCGCCGGCATTCAGCCGCGATCCCCGCCAAGCGGAGAACCGATTCATGGCGTTTGCTATTCCTTTTGGGTCGGTTGCCAACAAGGAACAGCTGGAAAGAGGCTTGCACGTCGCAATCAGCGAAACCGTTCGCATACCGCCCAAATCGATCGATCCCGCGATCAAGAACTATCATTGGCTGGATCTCGTGAAGGGTCTTTTTGACGCCTACGACGTAGGAGCGGAGACGGCGCTGATACTAGATACGAACGGACACATTGCGGAGGGGCCTGGCTTCAATGTGTTCGTTGTAAAGGATGGATCCCTGAAAACGCCAGCTTTTGGAGTGCTGCCAGGCATCACGCGCCGGACTGTTTTCGACCTTTGTGCCGAGATGGGGCTCTCGGCCACGGCTGTTGATGTTAGTCGTGCTGAGATCAAAGGGGCTGACGAGGTGTTCATCACCTCGACTGCCGGCGGCATTATGCCGGTAACGCGCATCGACGATACCGCGATCGCTGATGGGCAAGTCGGATCCGTCACCCGACGGCTCAAGGATCTCTACTGGCGAAAGCACGATGATCCGGCATGGTCGACTGCGGTCAGCTACCCATGATCGGAATGAACCATGCGACAGCAACTTGGCGAGCGGCTTCGTGTCGTTCTCCATGAGCTGTTGTCACACAAACTCAAACAGTCGAGCAGGCGCGCTTCGGCGGGGCGTCGCCCTGGACATCGTGGATTTGGCCGAGGGGAGACCGGTCGGAGGACGAGCGCGATCCGCGAGGGTGCCGCGACTTTCTGCACCGGCGGGCTCGCGCCACGCGCCGACGACGCCTACCTCAACGAAGCGACCGACTCGTCGCTCTCCCGGGAAGTGATGATGTCGATTTGCTCGGTGTCACAATCCCTGTGAAATATCACGGGCTCGGAGCTGGCTACGTTACCATGGGCGTCGAGCCGTAGTGATGTGCTCCATGCCATTTCCTGCGGAGTTGCAGATGAAGAATGCTTTCATTGCCTATTTGTCGGCGGAACTGGCTGCGTTGAAGTCTGCAGGGCTCTACAAATCCGAGCGCGTCATCACCTCGACGCAGTCGTCCACGATCGAAGTCGCGGGCGGCAGCAAGGTCCTGAATTTCTGTGCCAACAATTATCTCGGCCTCGCCGACAATGAAGATCTGCGGGACGCAGCAAAGGCTGCGCTCGACCGCTATGGATACGGCATGGCGTCGGTCCGCTTCATCTGCGGCACGCAGGAAGTGCACAAGCATCTCGAGGCGCGCATCTCCTCATTCCTCAAGATGGAAGACACGATCCTCTATTCATCCTGTTTTGATGCCAATGCCGGTCTGTTCGAGACGCTGCTCGGCGAAGAAGACGCCATCATTTCCGACGCGCTGAACCACGCCTCCATCATCGACGGTGTGCGGCTCTCAAAGGCTAGGCGCTTCCGCTATCTCAACAACGACCTGGTCGCGCTGGAAGAGGAACTGAAGAAGGCCCAAGACTGCCGCTTCCTGCTGATCGCGACCGATGGCGTCTTTTCGATGGACGGCATCATCGCCAATCTTGCCGGCATCTGCGATCTGGCCGAGAAATATGGTGCAATGGTCATGGTAGACGACAGCCATGCGGTCGGCTTCATCGGCAGGTATGGGCGCGGCTCAGCGGAGCATTGCGGCGTCGAGGGCCGCATCGACATCATCACTGGCACGCTCGGCAAAGCGCTTGGAGGCGCGTCGGGCGGCTACACGTCAGGCAAGCGCGAGGTCATCGACTGGCTTCGCCAGCGCTCGCGGCCGTACCTCTTCTCCAATACGCTGATGCCCGCCATTGCAGGCGCGTCGCTGAAGGTGTTCGACTTGGTCGAACGAGGCGATGTGCTGCGCGAAAGGCTCTACGCCAATGCCGACCGCTTCCGCTCGAAGATGTCGAAGGCGGGCTTCACGCTGGCTGGCACGAACCATCCGATCATCCCTGTGATATTGGGCGACGCAACTATCGCGCAGCAGATGGCCGAGAAGATGCTCCAGCGCGGCATCTATGTGATCGGCTTCTCCTTCCCCGTAGTGCCGACGGGTCACGCCCGCATCCGCACGCAGATGTCTGCCGCACACTCAAGTGCGGATATCGACCGAGCCGTCGAGGCCTTCACGGAGGTAGGCAGAGAACTGGGAGTCATCTGATGTCCAACATTGGAGACAGGAAAGCATGGGAGGCGATTGTGGTTGGAAGGCGTTGCATCGACGCCGGCTTGGAACCTCGGCTCCCCTTCATTACTCATCCGGTATCGAGACGTAGTAGCCTCAGGATATTGCGTTCAATTTCCAGCGCAACCATGATAGCAATGCCTAAAGTTGTATTTGAACATGCAAAAATGCCGAAATTCTGTACTTACGATACGGGGGCTAGGGGACTATCTTACGATTGATCTCGCCGCTCTCGGTCGTAATTATGTGAAGCTTGCCTCGATGCTGACGCGGCCCGCACGGCCGCCGTCGTGAAGGCCGATGCCTATGGCTTCGGTGCGAAACGTTCGTAAAAAACCGTCTACGACATAGGCTGCCGGCATTTCTTCGTTGCCCAGTTTGGCCTGCTGCGTGATCACAGCTAAGCCCATAGCAACACCCGCCCTGTGACGATGGCGTCGGTGATCTCGTAAATGGGGAGGCAGCTCTAACCTAAGGTCCAGCGATCGATTACATTGAGACACCCGCGTCCTGAACGCTAACATGCGGCGACCAAGTGTTAACCGCGAGAGAACCACAGAGCCGGCAGGAACTTGGACAAGGCAAAAAGGACCTTGCAGTCAGCTTCGCGATCAAAAATCCCCATGTGGACGGCCAACGTCACATCAGAGCCGCCAAGGGGATAAAACGGGCGTCTCCACATCTTTCAGCACGGCCCTCCCGGCGTCGCGGGCCGCCGACATCTAATCTGATTGGCGGCTCCCGGGCGGAGCGGCTTGTTCGCGGATACCTGCCAAGTCTCAGTTGGTTGAGCAATGCGCCGAAGGACCCCTGCACGACTCACTCCCAACCTGGGAATAAGGGATCGGTAGTTGTCGATGAGCCACCTCAGGCGGTCCGACACCCGGTGAAAGAGGATCGTGCCGCAGGCGGAAGGGTTCCGTCCAAGACCATGTTTTCCCGACCATGCTTTCTTCGCCGAGCGGCCTAGGTGGAACTGTAACACAGTTCTTATTGTTGCGTCGACGCACTGGGCAATGTCGTGGCCCGGCGCAAACGCGCACTTGACTTCGTCGATAATGCCAAGAGGCTCACGGTCGAGCTGCACCGTGACGATCCCGAAGCATGATTGCGCTTGGTTGCGTAAACTTTGAGCCGCGGATCACGGCGTAGCTTTCGGCTAGTTTGCGCTGAAGCCGTCAATCCGGGCAGTTTTTTTGGAACGCCCGTTGCACGTCCAGGTTCGGATTGAACTTTTTCCCATGGGAAGCTGTGCGATCTAAAGGGGCAGCCGACGCCGCGTTTAGGAAGGTCATTCAGGAGAGCCCCGTCGTCTTGCGCCGAAGGAGCAAGTGCCCCCGGAAACTCTCCCGAACCGCGGGCAAAAAAAGACGACAACAACATCGAAACTTTGGGCTTGTATTGAGAGAAATTGGCTGCTTCTGGAGCGATAAGAAGGATCCACATGAATCTGGATGAGTATACAAGTTATGATGCTGCCGGGCTCGCGGAGCTAGTCCGTAGTCGTGAAGTCACATCTCTTGAACTCACCCGGCTTGCGCTTGAAGCTAATGATCGGATCAACCCTACGATCAATGCCGTAATTGAGTTTTACAACGACGCCGAAACCGTGTCTGGCTCAGAAGAAGGGCCCTTCGCGGGAGTGCCCTTCCTGCGAAAGGACATAAGTTCGACTGAGGCTGGCCGACTTTATGAATGCGGCAGCCGTCTATATCAAGGCTATCGTCCTACCGTCGATAGCTACTACGTGGAGCGGGTCCGTGCCGGAGGACTCCGCATTGTCGGGCGCACGACTACGACCGAGTTAGGTGCATCAGGCCTAAGTGAAACTGCTATGTGCGGGATTACGCGCAACCCCTGGAATCTGGATCGAACCGCAGGCGGCTCGTCCTCTGGATCAGGAGCGGCAGTGGCTGCCGGCATCGTGCCCATCGCATCAGCCAGTGATGGTGGCGGATCCACTCGTATCCCGGCATCCTATTGCGGGCTTGTGGGCCTTAATCCTTCGCGCGGCCGCGTCTCCGGTGGGCCAAATGGGCAGGACCCAGGTTACGGGATAAGTCGACGGTTCGTTCTCTGTCGGACGGTTCGCGACGCGGCGGCGGCGCTCGACGTACTCTCGGGAAGCTACCCTGGTGATCCGTTCGTTATTCCGCGACCGGAACGCCCGTACGTTGAAGAGCTGCTGTCGCAGTCGGGCGGATGCTTGAAGGTCGGCGTCGCATTGAGTTCATGGGGGGAGGTGAAGCTCGACCCGGAGATTCGCGACCGGGTGGCGGAAACGGCCAAAATGCTGGAGGAAATGGGGCATGTGGTCGAGCAAATAGACCCGCCGTTCTCTGCCTCGGAATATCGCGAGGTTGTTTACGGCGGATTTTATCTCACCTATATCGGACTGGATGAGGCCGCAAGTGCTCTCGGCCGAAAGGTGGATGAGACTACGCTCGAACCTCTCAATCTGGAAATCTATAAGAGGGCGAAGAAGCTTCCGCTATCTCACGCGGCGAAGGTATTTGAGCACGCCCGCAAAGTCCGCTTCGATGTGGGCAGGGCAGTGCAGGGCTTTGATATTCTGTTGACAGCGACGATGCCGTGTACCGCCCCTCCACATGATATCTACTCTATGAATCTCGGGAACATGTCGCTTGACGAGCTTATGACTTTTGACGCGGGGATTTGCCAATATCTCGGTGTATTCAGCGTAACTGGCCAGCCTTCTGTATCGTTGCCACTTTTCATCAGCGCCAAGGGACTGCCGATCGGTATTCAAATCGTTGGAAGGTTTGCCGATGAGGCGACCGTTATCCGAGTCGCGCGGGATCTAGAAAATGCACTTCCTTGGGCAAAGCGGCGGCCGCCCGTTTTTGCACGATAAAGGGGATAGGACGGCCACCCTGCAGCTAACGGCAAGGTTGAGCGAGAGTTTCAGGATGTAATTGAAGGACCTGGAAAGCGGCTTTAATAGCGGCCATGGCGCAGCCAAGGCTTTCCTGATTCCGGTGTCGGCTTTTTGCAGGATTGTTGAGGTCCTGGGATTACTAAAGGGGAAATGATGCAGCAATCGCAAGCCTATGCTGGGAAGTGACTCGACACAATGAGCCCGCGGTACATCACCACAGCCGGCTCTGTCGAGGTGGTCTTCTCAAGATCTGGCCTGGTTGCTGGTGGTGAAGGCAGTCGATAGACGCAACGGCTTGATCGTCCCACTGCTTTTTCACAGTATCGAATCGATGGCGACTGCATACCGCACCGAGGCCATCCAAAAGGCGCAATGCTACCGTAACGAACTTCAGAAAGGTGCAGCAATGCCAAAGATCAACCCAGGGCGGTTGCTCTCGGATCTTGGACGATTTGCGCAATTCGGCGCGTACCGGACCGGTGTTCATCGTCCGACCTATTCCAACGAGGACATGGACAGCCGACGCTGGCTTGCCCAACAATACGAAGCCGTGGGGCTCCAGGCGCATATCGACGGTGTCGGCAATGTGTTCGGCATGCCGCATTCGGAGCGGCGATCGCTGCTCATCGGGTCGCACGCAGAGTCCCAGAATCATGCCGGATGGCTCGATGGAGCGCTCGGCGTAATCTACGGCCTTGAGATCGCTCGAGCCTTCGCGGAAACGCCGGACTGCACCGGTCTTCCCATCGCCGCAGTCGCGTGGGCGGATGAAGAAAGTCACTACGTCCCCTTGCTCGGAAGTCGTTCGTTCGTCGGTGACATCGAAGAAGCGGAGATCGACCGCGCGGTGAATGTCGATCACGGCCTGCCACTCAGGGAGGCGCTCCGTGAGGCTGGCCTAGCAAGCGTTCCCCGATCTCTGGTGGAACCGGGACGCCACGTAGGCTATCTCGAAGCACACATAGAACAGGGCGACGCGCTGGAAGCCTCGAGCAAGCGGATCGGTGTTGTTACCAGTATCGTAGGTATCTGGCAGTACTCAATCGTCTTCCACGGCATCCAGAACCATGCCGGTACGACGCGAATGGCTATCCGAAAGGATGCGGGCGTCGCTGCAGCTACGCTGGCCATGGCAATTGCCGAGCGCTTTCCTGAAGTAGCGGGCCCGCGTTCTGTCTGGACCACAGGCCGCATCACACTGGAGCCGGGGGCCCGCAACATAATTCCGGGGAAGGCAGAGATGCTTTTCCAGTTCCGCGATTCAGAGATGCCGGTGCTAGAGCGCCTCGATGCGGTGTTAAGGGAGCTGGTTGAAGTGACCTCGATCAAAACCGGTTGCCGCGCCGACATTGAACGGACCGCGGCCGGCAAACCATGGCACATGGATCCGGCCTTCCAGGCAGCAATAGAGACTGCGGCGGCGCGCCATGCACCCGGCGCCTACGTGAGGATGCCAAGCGGCGCCAGTCACGATGCACAGGTCGTGGGGCGTAAACTAAGGTCTGCTATGCTTTTCGTGCCAAGCATCGGCGGTATTAGCCACCATTGGACCGAAAACACCAACGATGCTGACCTGGTGCTTGGCTGTCAGGTGCTGGCTGATGCCGCCGAGACGATCCTGCGTGGAGAAAGGACGTAACGGTTGGCAACCCGAATGGGGCCATGAAAGTGCTCGGTGCGTCGATGAGCAAAGCGCGGCAAGCTTTCGCAGTGGCACGATGATCAAACCGGCCTTGCCGGAGAGCACGTCGACCAAAGCCGTTACTTACGCCACGTCAGTGGGCACGATCAGTTACGGCGTTTGAATGGCCATCTGCCCATCGCAGGTGGGACAAGCCGGGCAGCTCTATTGCACATTATGAGGAGAAGCGATCATGAACCAACAACTTCACGCTGACGCGTCCTCCCGGGCGAATCCGTACACAGCCTCATCGTCTGGAGCGATGGAAGAGCAATCTTTCATTGACAGGTACCTGACTCCACGCGTCTTCGAGGTCCCAATGCCACAAGGCAGGACCGTCCGCGCATATGAGGTTGGGCCGCCCGACGCTCCGCTCGTTGTTGGAATCCATGGGACTCCCAGCACTGGCCTTGGCCAAATTGTGAACTATGTGGCCAGCGGAGCGCTCTTCTGTCGCCACGTTGCGTTCGATCGTCCAGGATACGGGGGCTCAACCCCTCAGCCCGGGCGTAAGATCCGCGATATCGTTCCGGTTGTTGAGGCCATCCTCGATCATCTGTCGGTTGACATAGCAGCGGTGTACGGCCATTCCGGGGGCGGCATGCTCGCCCTTGCCACCGCAGCGCTGCTGCCCAAGCGCATTTCGCGGGCTGTGTGCAGTGCCGGCAACGGCCCGAACTTTGGTCCCGGAGGGTTCGATTATGCTGACGGGCCTTCCCCCCTCATGCGGGAGGAGATCGTGGAGGCGCGGAAAGGCCCAGAGTCATCTCGCGAATTCTACAGGCGTGTCGCTTCCAAATTGCGCGATCCGGAAATTGAGAAACAGTTGTATTCGGAGAATGACCGTCGCGTTGCGTGTTTGCTGGCCCCGTTGAGGGACCAGATCGCGCAACAGCTGGCCTTGCCCGACTCGCCATATTCTGAGGAAGATGCTTACGTTGATGACGCCCAATCATGGGTGTCGCCATGGGGTTTCGACCTCGGGTCGATAACGGCACCTACACGGATTCTTTATGGTCTCGAGGATCTCATGGCAGCGCGGCGCCACTCAGAGTGGCTGAAGACCCAGATCCCGAATGCGAGCTTGGCGCTCTTTCCCCACTTCGGGCACAACTTGAACCAACTGATGCCCCACATGTTGGCGTGGCTGGTGCAGGACGAGCTTCTGTTCTGATGAGGTTGTCTAATCGCTGAGTTGGGGTCAAGGCACTTTTCGATCTTTGAAACGTGTTTGCCGGGTGCATGGTTGTCTTCGCGGTCGACATCGGTCGCCGCATGATGGAGCTTCGCGGACGAGCCTTCAATGTGGACGATGCACTTTGCTGAGTCAGCGGTGCAACCTCATCAGCGGAATGGCTCGGCTCACGTCCCGGCAGGGACGTCTCAGGCGCTCAGATCCTGAACGCTATTCGCAAGATTTCATGCTGTGGCGCCTGCATTTCGATCAAAGAACTCACCAGTCTTGAGCATCGAATGCATTATCACCGCCAGTTTGCGCGCCACAGCCACGGCAGCTCGTTTGAAGCCAACCCTCTCCCGGAGCTTGAGGCCCCATGTCCGCAGGGTGCTCTCGGTTGAGCTACGCGTCAGAATAACCGACGCCGCTTCGTAGGGAAGCCCTCGCAAATGGCGGTCGCCGCGTCGGGATATATGGCCGTCATAATCGACTTCTCCGGATTGGTAGCGGCGCGTCGTCAGGCCGATCCAGGCGCCAACAGACCGGGACGTCTTGAAGTTGCCCAGATCTTCAATGGCAGTGGCGAACGAGGTTGCGGTAATGGCGCTTCCCCATTCGCCCACGGAGCGGGTGTTCTCGTAGCGCCGTGACACGAGCTGGAAGAACAGGTGGGCGGCATTGACCCCGAAGGGCAAATAGCCCAGTTCGTCCAGATGAGCTTTCGGCCGCGATAGGATCGTCAACTGCTTGTCGAGTGAGCCATCGTTGTGGGCCTTGGCCAGCATCGCAACCAGTGTGGCCGCCGCGACGAACTGCACGTTGTAGTTTCTGGCGGATCGCCTCGCGGCCAAGACGAGCTTCGGCAATTGCCGATGAACCCACGAGCATGCGTCCTCGCTTCATCGGCTCGCATTCCCATTCAAGCCTCCTGGGAGAAACTGCTGAGCGATGTCATCGTCCCGACGATGGAACCGCCTTTCGCGCAGGACCTAGTCGACGAGGGCCTCGCGACTTTGGGGTCATGTGTGGATGTTCTCCGCATTGCAAGGGGGTTGATGACGATCTGAACAGAACGGTCGGGTGCAAGCCATGTGTCCGGCCTCGTTGAAGCAGCACTTATGGCTGCGGGCCCTGATGAAGTTCGCGGGTCGGATCCCAATCAGTACACGTTCGGCTTGCTCGTTCCCGCCGGTAAGGGAACTACATTCGAAAAGAATGTCCGGAGCCTTCTTATCGATCAGAGCGAGCTTGCTCCTGTCCTGCTACCGATGTTGGAAGCCTGGCGCAGCATTCGCATCCGTGCCGCCGAGCTTGGGCGCATCGAGCATCATGCTCACAACCCCTAGCGGGCTATTCCGCCCCCCGGCTCAACCGGTTTGTCATCACATCATCGTTCACCCTCGCAACTCGAAAAGCATCGTGATCGTTTGTTAAGCTGGCAACTCTCCGGAGCGTTCGTTGCGATAGGAGCCGCCTTTAGCGAGGACGGACCAGACGTCTTTGGGGACGCTGTTGTCGCGACGGCGATCCTGGATCGCCTGCTTCATCATTCCACGGTGATCACCACCCCGGCGACAGCTACCGACTCCGGGAAAAGCGCCGGTCCGGCCTTCTGCGGAAGGCCGGACCGGCATCCTAAACCAACGAAACCGCAAACCAATGAAGGGGGTCAGTTCCTCGTGTCGCTTGAGAGGCGGCCGTCCTTCACAGATTGGACGCCACTTTGGAAGACGTGCTTGATCTTCTCTCGCTGCAGTAGGATCGAAAGGTCTGCCTCGAGGTCTCCCTCCACGACCACCACATCGGACCAGTTTTCCGGGTACCAGTGTACCGATCTCCTGGCCGAGCTTGATTGCCTCGGCCGCCGCCCCGGTTGCGCGGTGGATCGCCTCCACGGCTGATACGCCGACCAGTTTAGAGTAAAGAACGATCTCGAGCGCGTTTTCACCATGAAGGGTGAGGTCGGGGATCCCGCAGTCGGAACCGAGCGCGATCTTAACGCCCTTGTGAGCGGCCATGCGGAGATTGTCCGGATAGACCTTCATAATCTCCGAGGACGAAATCACAAGGTGATCCGGGTAGCCGAACTGTTTCGCCCGCGTTGCCTGACGCTCGAAAGGATAGAGCGTCGAGATCAGCCAAGTCCCGCGTTCGGCCATGAGCTCGGCACCCTCTTCGTCGATGAGACAGCCATGCTCGATCGTGTCGACGCCGGCAAGGACAGCGCGTTTGATGCCTTCCGCACCTACGGCGTGGGCTGCAGTGTGCTTGCCGCGCTGTCGCGCCTCGTCGCATATGACGCGCATCTCCTCGACGGTGTATTCCGGCCCGCCGGACCACTCCCCGCCGCCCGCGCGGGTTGCGAATATCTTGATGAGGTCGGCGCCGGCTTTTAGCTGTCGCCGCGTCTCGACCCGAAGGGCGTCGACCCCGTCAGCCTCGACGACGTCAGTCCAGGCATGCCCGCCGGTCATCGCGACGCCGCCACCGCAGGCAAGGATCCGTGGACCGACCAGGAAGCCGTTATTTACTGCCTCGCGTAGCACGATGTCACTGTAACCTGAGCACCCGACGTCGCGGATGGTTGTGAAGCCGGCAAGAAGGGTCTTGCGACAAGCATAGGCGCCCATGGCGACGTCGCGACCCGCCTTGGCGGTAAGGTCAAAGAAACCAGCTTCCTTCTCGGTGAGTTGCGAGAATGGCGTCCAGGAACGGGGCCCGTCAACAGTCTCGCCCAGCAGATGTGGTCATGTGTGTCGACCAGCCCCGGAATGATCGTGTGACCGGCCGCATCGATCACCGTCGCGTCGCTACAGCCTGCGATATCCAGACCTGCCGCGACAATCCGGCCGTCAGCTATCAGGACATCGCCCAAAAAAGCCTCCTTGCCCGTTCCGTCGATGATCTTGCCGCCCTTGATAACAATGGACATTCGCGTTGTGCTCCTTGTGAAGTTGTAGAAGGCAAGTTCGGCTTAGATTTATCAGTCTCGAATCGAGGGCATCACGTAGCCCCATCGCCGAGCTGATTGAGGCTGAGACGGTCAGCATGATGCCCCGGGGAGTGAACAGCTCAGCCATTCTTCGTTCCTTGCTTCGCTTGCGTCGGGGAATCCGGTCTTTCAGATCATCATCCTGACGAGCACCCGCCTCTAGGTGGCACAGCTCTGCGGTCGAACAAATCTCAATCCGATGCTAGGCCTGCAATGGGCGCATCAAAAAGCTGCGCGGATTGATTGCTTCAGTGCAGTCCGCCGAAATCTACACCTTAATCCGCGGCTCGAACTTGACGCGATCAAGCGCGATCAAGCTCCGGAATTTTCTGACGTTGGGGTGCGAGAACGCCTACCGCGCCGAGCTTACCGGTGAGAGACTGCGAAAAGCTAAGCGCGCTGATCTCGATCAGCCCGCCACTTGATCTGCGCCTCATCCCGAAACATCATCCTCCAGACCCATGCGAAATGACGCCAAGGGTGGCCAGCTTCAGTTTGGAATACGCGGCCGGCTTCGTCGGAATCCACAATCTCGGGCCATCGCAGCGAGCCCAGGTCCGCGCCGGGCTGACGATCCGAGTTCCCTTCTAACCAATGTCCGCAGGCGGTGAGCTTTACGTAGGCGATGCTAGAGAGGGGGCCATATGAGAGCCCCCCGTCCCGAACGCGTTAACCCCCGTGGAGATAGACGCGCCCTACCGCTTCTGGTGGTTTACCTCCCACGCCATCGCACGATTTGGATGCGATACCGGTTGATCCGTGTCTTGACTGCGGTAGCCCGGCCTTGGGTCGATGATTCGCACCCCCGTACGGCTCAAGCCAATCTGCTTAGGCAGCCGGCGCAGCATTGCAGCCGCGCGGATCAGGCGTATCACGAAGCAGGGCCGAGGCCGGGCGAGAGGGCATGCTGGCCGAAGCGGCTTGGGCGACAATCGCCAGGGTCACTCCAGGCATTCAAATCGGATAGTAGCATGCGGGGTAAACACATCGCGCCGTAGCCACCGACGCATTTGGAGCAACCCCGAACGAATTATGACAGCTCTGTTTCAAAAAACCTTAACATTGACGCACAACAGCGCCGTTGCGACCTCATCCTAATGGCCGGACCCGCTCCGAACGGAATCGCTCTAAAAAGGGGAACTGATCATGAATAATATCGTAGGCAGTGTGAGCCGCCGGACCCTTCTCAAGACCGGCGCAGCGCTCGGTGGGGGTATTGTGGCTGCCGGCATGCCGCTCTCGCAGATCATTTGGGCCGCAGAAGGCAAGCTACTCAAGGCGCGCGTCTTCCGTGAGCTCCTCACGCTTGATCCGGGCTTCTATGCGGGGGTAGCCGATGTCAACGTGATGGACTGCATCTATTCGAAGCTCACGCATTTCAAGCCAGGCTCAGAGTGGGGCTGGGATCTGGAGGCGGCAGAAAAGATCGAACCGGTCGACCCGACGCATATCCGCTTCCGCTTGAAGAAAGGCATCAAATTCACTGGCGGCTACGGCGAGATGACCGCCAAGGACGTCAAATTCTCCTTTGAGCGCATCATCAAGCATAATTCGCCGGTAAAGACCGACTGGGGTTCGCTCGACCGTGTCGAGATCGAGGATGACTATACGGGCGTCATCGTATTCAAGACGCCGTTCGTGCCAGCTTGGCTTATCAGCCTTCCCTATGGGGTCGGCCATATCGTTTCTGAGGATGCGGTGATGAAGGCAACCGGTGATGGCAGTAGTTTCGGCATGAAGCCGCCGGCTTTCTCCGGCCCCTATGTGATCTCCGAATGGAAGGCGAATGAGCATCTCCTTCTTACCCGCAATCCCGACTGGTCGGGGCCGAAGCCAGGTTTTGACGAAATTCGCATCGTTCCGATCGCCGACGAAAAGGCTGCGGAGCGTGCGTATCAGGCGGGCGATATCGATTTCACTACGATCAGCATGGATTCGCTTGCGAGCTTGAAGGCCAACCCACCCGCGGACACCAAGGTCGAGGAACATGCCTCGCTCTCTTATACCTGGCTCGGCATGAACCTGGATCACCCGAAGCTGAAGGACATCAATGTCCGCAAGGCGGTCCAATGGGCGATTAATGTGCCGCAGGTCCTGGATGCCGCCTATGCCGGTCAGGCGACCGTCGCTACGGGAATGATTGCTCCCGGTCTTGTCGGGCATCGCGACAAGGCGCTTGTTCCCCCGGAAGGTGATCTCGTAAAGGCCAAGGAGTTCCTGGAAAAGGCTGGCGTGAGCGATGTCACCTTGACCCTCGATTGCCTGAACGACAGCACTAGTTCGACAATCGCCCAAGTGATACAGGCGCAATTGTCTCAGATTGGCATTACGGTTGACGTCAAGGTCCAGGATTCCGGCTCGTTTTGGACTATTGGTTCGGAAGCGGATGGCGACCGCTGGAAGGATATGCAGCTCATTATCACTGAATTCACCATGCTGCCGGACCCGTACTACGCCACCTCCGCTTTCGTGAGCGAACAGGTCGGCGTGTGGAACTGGGAGCGCTTCCGCAGCAAGCGCTTTGATGAGCTAAACGCCCAGGCGCTCGCCATTAGTGACCCGAAGGTGCGGGCACCGCTCTATTTCGAGATGCAGGACCTCATGGAGGACTCCGGCGCCTACCGGTTCCTGACCCATGGAGGCACACCGATAATGTATCGCACCACACAAATGCAGGCCGCAACCCGCCCGGACGGAGTCCCGCTGTACCTCGAGTTCAATCCGGTTTAGAGTGGCGTAGTCTGATCAAGAAGATGTGGCTCTATTTCCTCAAACGGGTAGCCCTCGCGATCGCAATCATTGTGATCGCGGTGGCGCTTATGTTCCTGATGATCCGCGCCGTCCCTGGCGACCCGGCCGCGATTTTGCTCGGCCCGCGCTCGACGCCTGAAATGAGAGCGTTGCTTCATGAGCAGATGGGACTCGACAAGCCGCTTGTTGTGCAGATCATCACGTTCTTCGGTGGATTGCTTCACGGCAACCTGGGTGTTGACGTATTCAGCCGTAGGCCTGTTGCCGACATTGTTTTGGAACAATTGCCTTTTACGATCGAACTGATTTTCGTCTCGATCGTATGGGCAGTCGTAGTAGCCGTACCGCTCGGCTGCTACTCCGCGGTGCGGCGAAACTCCTTCGTGGACCATGTGACGGGGGTCTTGACGGTCGCCACAATCGCAATTCCTTCCTTTGTCATGGCGGTCTACGCGCTGCTAATTTTTGCCGTGACTCTGCGTTGGTTGCCGGCGATCGGAGCCGGCAATGGCTTCTGGAATGGACTTGTCCATCTCATCCTCCCAAGCTTTGCTATAGGCATTGGCTGGGTTGGCTACATATCACGGCTGGTACGCGCATCCATGCTCGAGATCCTGGGAGAAAACCACGTGCGCATGGCCCGCTCCTTCGGGATCTCAGAATGGCGCATCGTCGCGCGATACGCGCTGCCGCTCGCTATCCTTCCGACCGTGACCATACTCGGGGTAGGCATCGCGTGGCTTCTTTCATCCGCTGTCTTTATCGAGGTGGTCTTCGCGAGGCCTGGCATCGGCGCTTTGATTGTGAACGCGGTCAATACGCGCAACTATCCGATTGTAATGGGGGTCGTGCTCGTCACCACGTTCCTTATTGTGGCCGCCACGACGCTTTCGGACCTTATTAATGCAGCCCTCGATCCACGAACCCGGGAAAAGCTCTGACATGGCGAGCGTTGAAGCCATCCGTGCGGAAGCCATCGATGCCAAGGGTACCGGCGCCTTTCGCACCTTCCTGAAGCAATTTCGCAAAAACCGCCTGGGCGTGCTCGGAGCAGTGCTTGTCACACTCATAGCAGCAGCTGCGATCTTCGCTCCGCTGATAATCACGCATGATCCGATCCGGATCATGGTAGGGCCGCGCCTAGCCGCTCCTTCACAGGAATTTCTGCTGGGCACCGACCAACTGGGCCGCGATTCGTTTTCTCGCGTGGTTATGGGCGGGCGCATCCCGCTCCTCGTTGCTTTCGCCTCACTCGGCAGTGCGCTGGTGGTCGGCGTCGTGCTTGGTTTGATTGCTGGATTCGGTCCTCGTTGGCTGGACAATTTGCTTTTGCTTTTCTTTGATACCATCCGCTCGTTTCCAGGCATCATTTTCGCGCTGGCCATCATCGCGCTTCTGGGCCCAAGTCTGGCGACCGTCATTCTAGTCATCGCAATAACGTCCATGCCGATTTATGCGCGTGTCGTGCGCACCCAGACAGAGGCGCTGCGCAGCAGCGAGTACGTTGCCGCGGAGCGCAGCATGGGGGCTGGAACAACGCGTATCCTTGCCGTTCACGTCCTGCCCAATGTCATCGGTCCGCTTCTCATTCTCGTGAGCATGGACGTGCCGGCTGTGATTGCGGTTGAGGCAGGCCTCAGCTTCCTAGGCATGGGAGTGCGACCACCGACGCCTGACTGGGGAGCTATCCTCAATGATGGCTACAGCTACATCAACCAGACCCCTTGGCTGGTCATCGCCGGCGGCATTCCCATCGTCATCGCAACGCTCGGCTTCACGTTCCTGGGTGAGGCGCTGCGCGACATATTCGATCCCAAATTGCGGAAAGAGCTATGAGACACGACGATCTCACACAGCATATCGCCCGGCCGCTTCTTGAGATCCGTGACCTAAATCTTGATTTCGGTACGCCACGCGGGCGCGTCCACGCCCTGCGCAATGTGTCGTTCAATGTGCCAGCCGGACAGGTGGTTGGCATCGTCGGGGAAAGCGGATCTGGAAAATCGACGCTCGCATATACAGTGATGGGCCTGCTTCCAGAAAATGCAGATGTGACAGCCGGCAGCATCCTGTTCGAAGGTAAAGACCTGCTGAAAATGCCCGCTCAGGCGCGTCGGAACCTGCTCGGCGATCGTCTATCCATGATCTTTCAGGATCCGATGACCGCACTCAATCCGGTGCGGACCATCGAGAGCCAGATGATCGATATCCAGCACCACGAACAAAGAAGCCGGAGCGAAAAGCGCGCTCGTGCTCTCGAGATGCTTCACCGGGTCGGAATTCCCGACCCCCAAAGCCGTATTGGCGCCTATCCGCATCACTTCTCCGGCGGCATGCGTCAGCGCGTTTGCATTGCCATGGCACTGCTTGTGAAACCAAGGTTACTCGTCGCCGACGAGCCGACCACTGCGCTCGATGCAACGCTGGAAGTGCAGATCATCCATCTTCTCAAAGAACTGCAAAAGGAGATCGGCTGCTCAGTCTTGTTCGTCTCCCACCACCTCGGAGCTGTGGCTGAGTTGTGTGACCGGGTCGCCGTCATGTATGCGGGTGAAGTGGTGGAGGAGGGGGCGGTCCGGGACATCTTCCACAATCCTGCTCACCCCTACACGCGCGCGCTGATTGAGTGCGATCCCGGGCGTATCAAAAAAAGCACACGCACTTTGCCGACCATACCCGGCGAGGTGCCCAGTCTTCTGGGCAGCAAGAAGGGATGTATCTTCCGCGCCCGGTGCCCCCAGGCGTTTAGCCGCTGTACGCACGACAACCCGATCGAGTACCGCATCGGCGTGGACCAAGTCGCCCGATGCCATCTCCTCGACGAAGAGCGGTTGGTTTCGGCATGAGCGCGCTGCTTCGGGTTGAGGACCTGCGGGTTTGCTTCCGCACCATGGGTCCGCTGAAGGCGCTTGCAACCGGGACGAAAGCCCCTTTCATCGACGCAGTATGCGGTGTGTCCTTTGAAATCCGCAAGGGCGAGACACTCGCCCTCGTAGGTGAAAGCGGCTCAGGCAAATCGACCATCGCGCGCACGATCATCGGCTTGCAGCGGGCTGTGAGTGGTAGCATCCGCATCGACGGACAGGAAATTGAGGAGCTCAGCGGGGCTGAACGGAAGCCCTACTTACGGCGCATGGCGATGATGTTCCAGGACCCGATCGGCTCACTCTCGCCGAGGCTGACCGTTCAATCGCTCTTGACCGAGCCTTTTCGCATCCATGGATTAAAGCATCCCGACCTCGGAGGCGAAGCCGAGCGCCTGCTTCGGATGGTCGGCTTGCCGACGGATTTTGCTCGCCGCTATCCCCATCAGCTTTCGGGAGGTCAGGCCAGGCGCGTTGGTATCGCGCGTGCTCTTGCGCTGAATCCGGACCTGATCATTGCCGATGAGCCGACCGCAGGCCTCGACGTGTCCGTGCAGGGCGAGGTGCTCAATCTTCTCGCGCGGCTTCAGGACGAACTCGGCATGGCGATCCTGATTATCACGCACAATCTTAATGTTGTGCGTCACATGACCGATCGCATGGCGATCATGTATCTCGGCCGCTTTATTGAGGTCGGCTCGACCGAGCGTATCTTCGATCAACCGCGGCACCCCTACACGGAAGCGCTGCTTGCGGCCAATCCGGAGCCCGACCCGGATGCGGTGCTGAACCGGATAGAGCTCAAGGGTGAGGTGCCAAGCCTGTTGCGGCGGCCATCCGGCTGCGAGTTCCACCCCCGTTGTCATTACGCGCAGGATATCTGCAGCCGCGTCTTCCCCGAACCATCAACAAACCCGGATGACGCGCATCACAGCTTCAAATGCCATTTCCCGCTGGAGCACGAAACCGCGATGGCGTTTGAGCAGAGACGGCTGTCTTAGCTGGACCAACCATGAAATGAATAGTCATCCTTCGCTCCTCCCAGATCATGCGAAGAAAATAGAAGAAACAAAGGTCGCTGAACCGTGCACTCTTCATAACCCCCATGAACAACCGCTACTTGGACGCCCTCGCCCTTGCGCGCGAAGAGCAGGCCGTAGCGCGCGAGGTCGCGGGCTGAGAGGCAGGCGCCGCCGCTGAGCAGCGGCACGCCCTCGCGGTCGCAGGTGATATGGAAGCATCCCTCGAGGCCTGCCGCCTCGACGATCTCGATCAGCCAGTCGCGCAGGCCGCTGACGCGCTCGATGATCCAGCCGAGCACATCGGTGTTGGTTGACTTATACAGCATCTCTCCGGTGCGATTCGCCAAGTCACCGCCGGTGATGCCGCAGATGAAGGCGTGTCGTCCCTTCCTTCTGACCCTCCAGCGGCAGGCGCCAGCCGGTTGCGGCCTCCATGTCGAAGGCAGAAGTGTAAGGGTCGCTCATGTCCTCGCTGAAGTCGTTGGCGACGTTCATGTCGGCCACCGCCTTGACGGTCGCCTCAGCGTAGCCCGAACCGATCTCCGGCAGATAGGTGCCTACTCGCGCGTCGAGATGGACGAGGCCGTTAGCCACTGCGCCGCCGAGCATGAGGTTGAGCGTCGTCTTGGTGATGGACATAATGGGATGCAGCCTGGCGGGCCCGAAGTCCGGCGTGTCAACGGCCGCCGCGTCGGCGATGCCGCCTTCGGCCGCCGCGTCGGCGATGCCGCCCTTCATCGAAGAGACACGCCGCAATCCAGGCCCTGTCTACTCGAAGACGCGTGACTGGACGCGCTATAGCCGCCAGGTAAACACCGATGGCACCTTCCTTGGCCACGGCGGCTACGGCGGCCAGTTTATGCTCGCGAACCCTGACACCGGCACCGTCGTCGTCTACTTCGGCGTGATCGAGAACGCGAGCGCCTCCGACCCCGACTTCAGTGCCGAGCTTGCGGCTCAAGAAGCGGCAGTCGCGGGCAGGCTCTGACCCGATCAATAGCCGGCAACCTTGTTTACGACATGTTCAAAGGCAGGCCGCTCTCGAAGCGGTGGATCTGCTCATTGACATGGGCAAAAAGCGCCTTGACATCGGACGAGGCAGCGACATGCGGTGTCACATAGACGCTCGGCGACGTCCAGAAGCGGCTCTCCTGCAACAGCGGTTCCTCTTCGAAGACGTCGAGCGAAGCTCCACCCAACACGCCGGAATCGAGGCATTGAAGGATATCCGCCTCCACCTGGCTACCGCCGCGGCCGGGCGTTGATGAACACCGGGGCGCCGAACGGACCTTACGGCTGAGTTTCTTAAAGAGGACTGCATCGAAGATCCCCCTGGTGCCCGCGGTCAACGGCAGGAGGCCGACCAGAAAATCCGTCCTGCCGAGAAAGGCGTCGAGGCCTGCGGCGTCAAAGGTGTCGATGCCCTCGATTGCGCGCTTCGTTCGGGACCAGCCGATCACCTCAAAGCCCATCACGGCGAGCTTGTGGGCGGCGTCCTGGCCAAGCACGCCCATGCCCATGATGACAACGGTGACGTCGGCGGCTTGCGGCTGGCTGAGGTCCCGCCACTCGCGAGTCTTTGCCAGCGCCTCGTAGGCGCGATGCTGGCGGAGATGCAGGAGGCATTGCATCATCACCCGCTCATTCGCGTCGTCAGCGTCCGGTTGACGAAGCGCACCAGGGGCACGTCAGGTAGACCCGGCAGCGTCAGCACGTGGTCGACGCCGGCGCCGCCGGAAAACACGACCTTGATATCCCGCGCCCGCGAGAAGACATCCGGCGCAGACTTCCAGACGACCGCATAGTCGATACCCGAGAGGTCCCGGCCTTCATAGGCGGGATTCGCAAGGTTAATCACCTCGCGTCCAGGGAAGGCGCCTCTGAGGGAAGCGTCCAATTCCTTCGGGATGAATTTCAGATCGACGATAACCGGGCTTCTTGCGGACATGGGGGCACTCCATTACGATGGCGGAAAGGTCCACGGCCTCGCTGCGTGAGGCTACGGCCACAGGTTTCGCATTGGGGATGATACGTATGAGGCCCGAGACATTTACTAGCGAACTCTGCAAAGGGCATGCTGTCTAATTCTCAGGACACGCAAATCACTGTTGAAAGGCGCCTAGTACTGGGCCTCAAGCAGATGTCTTTTGAGGAGGGACGTTTGCATCCACACCAGCTTGAAACCTCTGGTAAACCGCGAGGATCGTCCGCTCCAATCGCTGTCCAATTTGCTCACAGTCTGCAGCGGTGACCGTCAACGGCGGAGCAACGATAAACCAATCGCCGTACCTCCCCCCGGATGTGCGCCTTGAGTAAACTATAAGGCCTTCCTTTAACGCCTCTGTTCGAGCCACTTCAGTCACGTTGAACTCGAATGGAAATCGAACTTTCGATTCTTTGTCCGATACCAATTCTACTGCGTATAGCAGCCCCATCCCCCGCACGTCACCCACGATGGGCGAGGTATCCATGAGCTTTCTTAGTATACGTTCAAGGTTCTGCCCGGTTTGCACAGCATTGGCGATCAGATTGTGATTTTCATATTCGTCCAAGACCGCCAGCGCGGCAGCACACGAAATCGGATTTGCGCCATAAGTGTGTGAAAAGTTGAAGCCGGTAAGGCTTGCTAGTTCGTCGACGGGTGCTGCTGGGAGAAGTACCGCACCCAGTGGGCTGTAACCTGCGGAAATCCCCTTCGCCATGACTACAACGTCTGGAGTGCAGCCGCTCAAGTTGTGTGATGCCAGAAACTTACCCGTTCGACCGGCGCCGCAAAGGATCTCATCAAATACAAGAAATACGTCGTATCGGTCACACAACTCACGAATGCGTTGAAAATAGATGGGGGGCGGAACGAGGCATCCGGTGGCTACGCCGCCGACTGGTTCAACTACATACGCGAGGACGTTTTCTGGGCCTAGACGTACGATAGCATCCTCAAGCGCCGCTACGCATTGCTCAGAGATTTCTTCACGTGTTAGTCCGGGTTTGGCTCGATAGGTCATTGGAGCCGGCACTTTCGTGCCGCTAACTGCGAAGCCAGATAGAAAAGGTACTAGAGATTCGTCACCCGAAATCGCGAGCGTGCCGATCGATGCGCCATGATACGACGGCATGTTCGACATCAGTATGCGTTTGCTGGGCGAGCCTTTAGCAACCACGTATTGCCGCAGGAACTTAAGCGCAAGATCCATAGCTTCGCTTCCTCCTGATGAGAGGCCAACCCGTTCAAATGGCTTCCCCGCCAGGCGGCATAGACGTTCTGTCAATGCGGCGTTCGTGGCGTTACGAGCGACGCGCGGATAAGCATAGTCAAGCATCATTGCCTGCTTAAACATCGCATGCGCGACGCGTTCGTTAGCATGCCCGATATTGCATGCAATTGGCCCTGACGACGCGTCGATGTAGGCTTTTCCATGCTCATCGAACATCCAGATCCCTTCCGCCCGGACCATCAGCGGAACGGGCTCAGACCCATCTTGACGAAAGAAAGCGTCCTGAAACAGGCGAGAAGTCGCAGCTAAATTTGTGTGCAAGTAACACCCCAAGTGGTATGCCGGTTCGGAAAATCGACCGCAGGAGATCAACTGGTTTTCCTATGCGCGCTTTGTGGAGCGAATGAGCATCTATTGTCCAATGACCAAATCGTTCCCTCTTCGTGTCCCGGCGGCGCTGTCCTAACAGCCCGCAAGGTCGAGGGTTTTGCAGGAGCGGGGCAGGCCCGCATTTACTGTTTCCACCGGACTCATTGATACCCGTTTCGTGAGGCCGCCACCCGGCACATCGCGCCGCTCGCCAGCCCGCCGCAATGCGTTCTCTTGAGCTGCATAAATGTAGCGAATGCAGCGACAGATTTATGTCAAAATATCCCTTCCGGTGAAACGCACAGTGAAAAAAAGACCCGCTGCCTCTAGAATTAGTCGCCCTTCAACTAGAATCGTGGGAATGCTAACGGGTGCTCATCTTGGCTAGGTAATTGCGCATAGCGAAGGTCGACCAGCCGATCCGTTGGGGCCGCTTCGGTAGAGCCGAAGTGGTGGACCATGCAAATCGCCTTCAAGCACCGAGATGTCTGGGGACCTTTTAGGAGGAACGCCTCGCGCAGCATGCATTGCGTTCGGAACCTCTTGGTGGGGACATTCCATCTGTAGGTGCTACGAATGGTATCATTGGCGAACCGGACCCACAACGACGCTGCCGAGCTTCTGAGTGGGCTCATCGAAAGTGACCGTCAGCCGAGACACCGCTCGCCGGCTCTTTACCCTGATTTGAGCTGTGCTCGTCGGACCCATCGCGTCATATTTCTCGGCCAGATCTAAGACGCTGACGCGGTTGGCGATAATGCCGTCCATGGAAAACACGCTATCGGTTGCGATCAACTTGAAGTGGTTGCCCTCCGCCCGTTTCAGCTCTTCTTCCAAGGCGGTTTCTCCTTCGGCACCGGGTGAGCTGGTCTCACCCTAAATGACCATTCTTGAAGGAGCATGGGCTGCTGCTGAAATTGTCCGTCCGCCACTCTTTTGCAGCGACCATTGCACGACCAGCTGCGGTTTGAGCTTTTTCACATGGAAAGCTATGCGATAGAGAGAGACTTCGCACCGTGTTCGCGATGCTCAGGGGCTTGGCCTCCCTCGTGAGCGCAGGCGAAGTGACTGCGGTGGAACCGACGCGCCTGCAAGGTCAATCCACGTGTCAACGCAGTCATCGAGTTCTATGAAGATGCCGAGGAGCTTTCGACGAGGAAACGCCAGAGATCGAGCCGCGGACGAATGGATCAAGGCTTCCGCACTCGTCCCGACAGCAGCCCGCCGACCCGGAAAGCGGAAGCAGCTCGACTCCGGACCAGAAATCGCTGAAACCCAAAGGAAATGGAAAATGTGGATATCTGAAAACCTGGATGGTGAACAATGAAAATTGCCCTGGGGCCGAGACCCGTTATGCTCATGGAGAACGTCTGGATACCGCTTGCCGACGGAACACGTCTCGCCGCAAAAATCTGGTTGCCGGAGGATGCGGCGTCCGATCCGGTTCCGGCGATTATGGACTACATTCCCTACCGCAAGCGTGATGGCACCGTTCTTAGGGACGAAAGTGTATTCCGTTATTTCGCCTCGTATGGCTACGCAGGCATTCGTCTGGACATCCGGGGCACCGGCGATTCCGGGGGGCTGTTCGAGGATGAATATGTCAAGCAAGAGCAGGACGATGCTGTCGAGGCGATCGAATGGATCACGCGACAGGCTTGGTGCAGCGGCAATGTGGGCATGATGGGCATATCGTGGGGTGGGTTCAGCGCCTTGCAAGTCGCCGCGCGCAAACCCCAGCGCCTGAAGGCGATCGTCACACTCTGCTCGACCGACGATCGCTACGCCGATGATGGGCACTACATGGGCGGATGCATCCTCACTGACACAGTATCTTGGGGCACAACGTGCTTCGTAATGATGTCCCAGCCTCCGGATCCCGACATTGTCGGCGAGGAGAGCTGGCGCTCAATGTGGATGCAGCGGTTGGAAAGTGCTCGACCAACTATGATTGATTGGCTCACTCATCAGCGCCGGGATGATTTCTGGAAGCATGGCTCAGTCTGCGAGGATTACAGTGCAATCAATTGCGCGGTCTTCGCAGTCGGTGGTTGGGGGGATGGCTTCTCAAACGTAGTATTCCGACTTCTCTCGAACCTGGACGCACCACGTAAAGGCCTGATTGGACCTTGGGGTCATAAATACCCTCATGTGGGTGTCCCCGGTCCCGCTATCGGTTTCCTGCAAGAATGCCTTCGCTGGTGGGACCACTGGTTGAAGGGGGAGGATACCGGAATCATGCAGGAGCCAATGTTGCGTAGCTGGATGCTCGACTCGGTGGAGCCCGCTGCCCACTATGATGAGCGGCCTGGGCATTGGGTTGCAGACCCCAACTGGCCGTCTCCTCACGTGTCGCCACGGATTTACCACATGGGCCTCGGCAGACTGTCTCAGCAACCGCTGCCTGAAGCCAAACTTGAAATCAGCTCCCCAACGACGGTTGGGATCGCAGGGGGCGAGTGGTGCCCCTATGGACTCGGTGGTGTCGGTCCGGAGCATCCGCTGGACCAGCGCTGGGACGATGGCGGCTCATTGATTTTTGACAGCGAATTCTTGACGGAAGCCACGCCAATCCTGGGCGCACCTGTCATTGAATTAGAAATCACTTGCGACAAGCCGACGGCGATTCTCGCGGCACGCCTTTCGGATGTTAGCCCATCGGGTGAAGTCACACGGGCCACATACGGGCTCCTGAACCTTTCGCACCGCGGCGGACATGAAGACGTACAGCCTATGGAAGCTGGAAAGTCGTATCGCATCCGCCTCGCCATGAACGAGGTCGGGTTTACCTTTCCGCCAGGTCACCGGATTCGGCTGTCTATTTCAACAAACTATTGGCCGATCGCACTTCCCGCCCCCGAGCGCGCTAAATTGACCCTAATGGCGGAAGCCAGCCATATGCATCTGCCCATCAGAACGCCTCAACCCAGTGATCTCGACTTACGGGCCTTCGACGTACCGGAGGCTTCTGCACCAATGGCGACTACGGTGCTGAAACCTGGAAATGTCGAACGATTCATCCGGATCGACCAGGTGTCGGGTAGGGTCAGCCTCACGGTCAAGAGAAACGATGGCTTAGTGCGTCTCGATCCTATCGGCACAGTCGTTGGGCACGAGAAGCAAGTGATCTATTCGGTTGCCGAAAATGATCCCTCGACAACCCGCACGGAGGTCTATGAACGGTTCGACCGGGGCCGCGGAGCTTGGCAGACGGCAGTGGAGGGGAGAACAGTGTTGACCATGACCAGATCGGACTTCCACCTACTTTTTGATTTCAACGCGTTCGAAGACGGCGAGCGCATCTTCTGCAAATCTTGGTCGGAGAAGATTCCTCGTGATCTCGTCTGAACTGGAAAGTGGCCGATTAGAGACAAAGCCTGCAGACGGCACTGCGATCAGCGCGGCGACGATTTTTCAGCTTGTCAGTTACGTTTGAAAATGGCTGCGGGTTTGTTGCGTGATCGGCAATGCGGCCCTGCCGGCTGGCGCGGGCCTCGGGTCTCAAGCCTGTTGACGAGGTCGACGACGTTGAAGAAGGGGCGGCGCACGCCGTCGCATGCGACTTTCCGGTGCCTGTTCCACCGATGAGGACGACGTTGCGCTGATGGGCGACGAAAGCGCCCGTGGCAAGATCGCGGATCAGGCTCTCGTTGACCGGTGTCGGCAAAAATTGAAGTCCTCTATATCCTTGGCCAGCGGCAGCATGGCGACGGTGAGCTGTTATTTAATGGAGCGAGCCCGCTTCTCCGATATCTCGGCCTGCAGCAGGTCGCCGACGATCTTCGGTGGTTCGAGTTGATGGCGACGCCCATGATCTGGTCATAGGCCGCGCGCCCCCGATCAGTTCCAGAACTTCGGTGCATTCCATGGCTGTTCGTCCTCCTGAGACTGTCATAGCGGGCGCGGTCGGCGATGGGCTCGTGAGCCAGCTTCAGCGCCTGTGGGATGGAAAGGATCGCGCGCGGCGCCGGATCGCGGCTGCGGGCCAGGATGTTGAGGTCATCGGCGCCGATGAGACGCCATGCTCGAGCGCTTCCTGGCACGCAGCCTCGACCGCGCTGAATCCGTCGGTCAGCACGCAGGTGAGGATCGACAAACATCTGCCGGTCGCCGACATCGGCCGCCTTGAGCTTGCGGCGCAGCTTCTCCATGGCCGATGCCAGGACCCAGCCGCGGAACGGCGCACCGTTGCGCAGTCCGCCCGGCTTGCGGGCCAACACCGGAACGTAATGAGCAGGGATCGTAGATGACCTCGTCGCGGCCGAAGCAGCGGGCGTGCCCACAGCCACGCCGTCGTGGCGGTTGACGATGCGGCCAACATAGGCGTGGATCTCGACCGGCCGGCCGACCGTGCTCGACAGGAGAGAGTATTTGTTGTTGTCGAAGCGCACTGTGCATGTCTTCGACACCGAGGCGGGAATGCAGTGAAAGCCGTCGAAGCGCCCGGCACAGGGGATGAAGCTGGCGCGCATTTCTTCGAACACGTCCCAGATCGTGCGATCGCCCTGTTCGGGGTGCCGATGCGTCCTGGCATAGGCGACGCATTTGTCGGCCAGCAAGCCGTTGAGGTCCTCCAGCGTCTTGAAGCGCAGCCTCGGTGCGAAGAAGCGCTCGCGCACCAGCCCGACTTGGTTCTCGACCGGTCCCTTCTCTCAGCCGGCTGCCGGCGTGAGGCCTCCGGCTCGACAAGGCAATGCCCGCATATCTGCAGAAAGCGCGGTTGTAGCGGCGATCCCTGCCGATGAAGATCGCAGCCACCGCCGTTTTCATGTTGTCGTAGATGCCGCGTGTGCAGGCCGTTACCGTCACGCCGTCGAGCATAACGATCTCGTGGCTCCAGTCGAACTGGCAAGCCTCACTCGGCGCAAAGCTCAGCGGAATGTAGGCTTCGACCACGGCGCTGCCGCGATCCGCCAAGCTCTGCGGATGCCGCCACACTGAGCTGTAGCAACCGAGGCTGCGAAGCTCATCATATACCCGGATCAGTGTCAGACGCGCGTCGTGATGAGGCCTCACCGCATTCGCTAACAACAGGCGATCCAGGACGCCCCTGGGCACCCATCCGAGGTTAGGGAGATGGTTGTGCACAAGGTATCGCGTTCGCAGGAGACGGAGTTCCGCTACGAGCGCAAGCATTCCGGGAGATCTTCAGCTCCCGGCAAATTGTTTTGATCGACTTCCCCTGCACGGGCGACAGCCGTCTATCTTTGCATTCGTCGCAATAACCAACGGCCAAAACAAATGCCTCCGATGAAACGGGAGGCATCTTGATAATCCCATCGTCACGGGGCCCCGTTCGAACGAAAATCACCCGTCAAACAGGGTCCTCATTCAGTCCGGGCCCTGTTTTGAAGCGCCTATTGCACGTCCCGCTTCGGATTGAACTTTCTCACCGTGAGAAATCTGCAATCTAGGGAGCCTGGTCGATAGCGCGTCAAGAATGCTCATCGGGCGCCGACGGAGCAAGCGCTCCGGTAACGCTCAGGCATCCGGAAAAATCGCTCAACTAAAAGGGGAATGAGTCATGAAGCTAACGTAGGCCCTCCACCTTTCTCAAGAGCGGCGCCGCGCTCGGCGGGTGTGGGCGCTGCCGGCATGCCGCTCTCGCGACCATATGGGCGCCGCAGAAGGTAAAGGGCCATCCCGATAGCCGTGCTGCTCGGCTGCTACTCCGCGGTACGGCAAGGCTTGAACCCCTCATCCGGCCGCATCTTTCGGGACCGAAGCCAGCAAAATTCCGACGTTAGCGCTGGATCGGCCATCCGGTCGCTGAAAGATACCCACAGTGCACTGTTGATGAGTCCTATGAACAACCCCATCTTGAAAGGCCCGCCGCATGACGCTCTCCTCGATCACCAATCCCGACTTCGCCATCCTGTTCGACAACAAGCCGCGGTGGAACGTGCCCGACTACCGCCGCAATGGCTTCCACAACCTCCACACCACGATGCGCTATGCCTTTTCGATACGCGCCCCCCGCGTCCTGCCCCTCAGGAAGGAGGTCGACTGGACCATTGGCGAACGGCCTGAGGTCGCACGTTACCTCGCCATGCCACATTTCTCGGCCTTTATCGTGGTACGCGGCGAGCGCATCCTCTACGAGGCCTATGCGCCGGACTTCGGGCCCGAGAGGCCGCATCCCATCATGTCCATCACCAAGACGACGCTCAACCTCATGCTCGGCCGCGCAGTGGCTGACGGCCTCGTCCATCTCGACGCGCGAGTAGGCACCTATCTGCCGGAGATCGGTTCGGGCTACGCTGAGGCGACCGTCAAGGCGGTGGCCGACATGAACGTCGC
>NZ_JAMYLH010000028.1:0-77386 GCF_040317925.1 Mesorhizobium sp. M1348
CGACGTTGCGCGCCTCGTCCACGGCGTCGGGGCATTGAGCCGCTTGGCATACTCCTCACCTGTAATGATGTCGAATTGCTCAACTTCGTAGAGCGTAAAGAATCGGGATGGGTTTCTTACGGACAGACGGAAATATATCTATATTGTCTTCGCGCCCAACAGCATGCCTGTTATCCCAAATCGATCGGTGAATTCCTCCGAAAGACTTTCGGATTTTCGGCAATTTGAAGATTTCTCTATTCTTAGCCATCTTTGTTAAGCAATGTTAATCAGTGCGTAACTATCGGGTTAAGTTTTGCTTCATCTGCACGCGCCATGCAATCCGTATTGAATTCTCCACATGGCTATAAGACGGTAGTGACGATATGCTAACGATCCAACGCATACTCGACAGCATGGCCGAAACGATCAACAACTTCCGAGACAAGCTCGCGCGTCACGATAAGCGAGGGAGCAATAACAACGTGATCCCCTGAGCGGCCATCAATTGTTCCACCGCCAGCCTGAACTATCAGTCCCCGCTCCATGGCTGCATCGCGTATGCGGGCACTCGCGTTGAACGCGGGATCAAACGGTGCTTTCGTTGAGCGATCGGCGACGATTTCAATGCATTGCAGCAGTCCGCGACCCCGAATATCGCCGACATAGGGATTATTTCCGAACTTGCGCGTCAGTGCCCGGCGCAGTTCGTCACCCATCGTCTGAGCATTGTTAACGATACCGTCTCTCTCCACAATTTGCTGAACTTTCAAAGCGGCCGCGCAAGCTACAGCATGGCCAGAGTATGTGAAGCCTCCACGAAACGCTCCTGATCCATTCCGGATAGCATCGTGGATCTTATCTGTCGTCAGCACGGCACCAATCGGCATAAAGCCGGCACCTAATCCCTTCGCAAGGGTAAGAATGTCTGGCGTTATACTTTCGGCGGCGCATGCGTGCAGGTCCCCCGTCCGTCCAAGACCGCACAAGACCTCGTCGCAAATCAGAACGATGCCATACTGGTCACAGATCTTGCGGACCCGCTTGAAATAACCCTTTGCCGGAGGCACCGCGCCAGAGGCACTTCCTCCCACGGTCTCAACAACGAAAGCTAAGACTGAGCCCTCCGCCTCCCGCTTGACCGCCGCTTCGAACTCATCGGCAACACGTAGCCCATACTGTTCGTCGGTTTCATCACTCCTACGCTCTCGGTAAGCATAGCATGTCGGAACATGCAGCACGTCAGGGGCGATATCCATGAATGGCGTTCGGCGAGCTATATTGTATCCAACCGCAAGTCCCTGCAGGGTAGCGCCGTGATAGCTGTTTCGCCTGGCAATGATCCGCCGTCTTTTCATCTGCCCGGTCTCGACGGCGTATTGCCTTGCGAGCAAAATCGCAGTCTCGACAGCTTCTGACCCCCCAGAGACGAAGAACGCCTTGGTCAGCCCGGCTGGCGCGCGAGTGACGAGATGCTCGGCAAGGTCTTCCATCACCCGGCTCGAGAAGACGCCGGCATGAAAGTAGGAAATTTTATTCAGCTGCGTGTTTATGGCCTCGGTCACTTCGGGGTGCCCGTGGCCAAGCGCCGACACCACGACACCACCAGAGCTCGCATCGAGGTAGGTTTTTCCGTCCTCGTCGACTACATGCGACCCGTGTCCGGAAGCCAGGAGAGGGAGCTTTTTATTGAGAGAACGATGGAATACATGTGTCATTAAGGTCACTCCGTTGTCTGATTGAAAACACTAGGTGAACACCTACTTTAGATACGTAAGTTTTTACTATGTTGTACACAGACTTTGTCTGGATAGATCCTCACTCCGACCGCAAACTCTCGGTCGTCAATTCTCTTCTGCGATTCTTATAAGCTTGTCGCCTCAAACGAGGCGAAGATCAATATTGCCTGTGATACTCTTGTGCTTGCAGCCTACGACCGCGGCAAGCGCAGCCGCTGGCCTGAACCATGATGCAAAAGCCTGCCGCCGGCTCGCAGGCGCGGGAAAGAGCGGTCTTGACGGCGGCAACTGCATTGTCGGAGGGCAATCATGGGGCGATTTCTCCTCAGTCCGTGACGCATTTGCGGATGACCGTGCATAGACCATGCCAAAGGAGAAACTTCTTTGAAAACAGCATGACGTCTTTAACACTGCGATGTCGGATATACGGCATCGTCGGATATTGGACAGTGCGCAATACGGTTGTATGGGACGTGGAGTCCGCTTTTTCTGCAGAGCAATCCAGTCCGCATTCGTGAGAAATCAGCAGGGCAATCCATGCTACTGTCGGGTTTGTCTAGTCCGCGACGCGATGGTGTTTGGCCTGAGTTCCTGCTGCATTCTTGCGTAAGCCAGGAGCTGCCGACTAATATTTAGGTCGTCGGCGGCGCTACCGAGAATCTGGTCGAGCGGGTCGAGCTCGATGGCAATCTGTCAATGTACAAGGAGATGCTGCAAGACGTGATGCGCCGAAAACGTGAGGCCTGGTCGCAAACGCGAGCTGGTGGCGGAGAGGAGCGGTGAGTGGGACGTGCCGATCCGGCGGGCTTGCCGGGTTCTGGAGTTCGACACCTCGACCTACCACTGCAAGTCCCGCCGCCGCGACCAGGCCGGCATCGAGGCTCGGATCAAGGACATCTGCGCGACGCGTGTGCGCTATGGCTACCGCGTCCACGTGATGCTGAAGCGCGAAGGGTGGGACATCAACATGAAGGAACCTTGTGGCGCGACAATTCTGGGATCTTCCGCATATCTGGTGCAGGGGCGGCGTTCCCTTGGTTGCCCCGTGTTTCTACGGTCGTTAGGCGGCTGCCAGCACCCTGTTTCTCAGCAGCGGATACCCGAAGCGCCCATACATCTGGCGCTTGGTGGTCTTGAGACGGTTGATCTGTCCTCGACGGGACTGGTGCTCCAGGGCTGGGTGATTGCGGCCCGAACAGCCGCAATGTCACGGCCGATGCCTGCTGCAAGGGAAGCCAGTTCGCTTTCCGTGGCGTCCTCGATCCATTGCTCGAGGCCGGCATCATCGTCGCCGCGTATCAGTGCAGCGAAACATCGAGCCAGGTCACCCGCCTTCAAGAGCGCAGTCATAGAGATGGCCCAAGAATTGCTCGGTCTGCTCATCGAGCAAAGTCGGGTCTTCGCTCAGCAGCCATGCACAGTTTCGGCGCGACGGCGGCCGCCATCGCGCATTTGGCGGAGCGGTCGATGAGCACTGCTGGCGGGCGGCGGTCCACCTTTAGACGGTCGCCTTGCTGCCTGCAAAGCCGCGGCGCTTGATTTCGCTCCACAGGTGCAACCGGTTGCGTTGGCCTGCCTGCCAGCGTCCTTCGAGATACTCCTGGAAGGGACCCAATGAGAACCGAGCGCGCGGGCGGGCGCCGGTGCTCGGGCTCCCCGCCCGCTGCAAGCCAGCGCTCGACCGTTCTCACGCTCATGCCGGTCCGGGGCGCGATCTGTCGCGGCGACATGCCGGTCGTCCGCAAATCAAGGACTTCAGCATAGAGTTCACTGCGCTGGTTGCGGCGCGACCGGCGCAGGCCATCAAGCTTCGGGGAAGTCTCCACTGATGGTTCCGGATTGGCGTCGTCATCGCCACTCATCTCGGCCATCATCGCCTTTCCGGCGGCACTGACCGCTTTGCGATGGCGGCCGAGGGCCAGACGCAACGCTTCGCCCAGGTTCTGAAGAAGATGCCAGCGATCGGCGACCTGCGTTGCATCGGGAGCACCGCGACGGGCGCCGTCAGCATAAACGCCGGCGCGATCGCGAGCGATGATCTCGATGCCAGGATAGCGTTCCGTAAAGATCCGCTGACGGCATTGCGGATTGGTGCAACGGACCTGGCGTGAAGCTGGATTTCGACAACCCGTCCCTGCCACGGCAGATCAGCCACCCGCCGCATGTAGTGGCTGTGGACGCGGCCGGTTCGGCCGCCGCAGGAGGGACAGCACGATTCTCTCGTCTTCGGACAAGCACCACCTTGTCGGCCTGTGTGAGAATTTGGACAATCGAAAGCTCGGGCGAGACCAGCGAGCGGAAGGCATGGAGCACGGGCGATTCATCGGCATCGACTTCGATTCCGACTCAATGGACTCAATCGCACCGCCCGTCAATCCCCGGCACCTGCACGAAATATGCGGAAGATCCCCCTTTATGGATGGCCCGCCCCTCCCGTCGACATCTGTGTAGGATGTCATGTGCGACGGCGGATGCGCCGAGATGGCGTGATTGCGTTTGCCGCAAAGCTACCGCTCTGCACGATGGCGATGGAAGCCTGCTGCGGCGCCCATCACATGGGCCGGTCGCTGGCGGCGTTGGGACACGAGGTTCGGCTGATCTCGCCGGAGTATGTGCGGCCATACGTCAACGCGCAGAAGAATGACGACCGTGACGCCGAGGCGATCGCCGAAGCTGCGACCCGGCCAACCATGGGTTTCGTCGAACTCAAGAGCGAGGAGCAACTCGACGTTCAGACGCTACATCGAGTGCGCGACCGCCTGGTTGGCGAGCGCACCTCGCTGACCAACCAGATCAGGAGGTTGCTTTTGGAGCGCGGGCACATGTGGCGCAGGACCACGCCCGACTGCGCCTCCTACTCGGTGAACTGCTGCATTCCGGCGTGGACGCGTTGAGCACGCGCATGGCGTTCCTGCTGGAAGACATGCGCACACGCTGGGAGTAGCTGGACCGCCGCATCGCCGCCTTTGACGCTGAATTCGCAGCCATGGCCCGGACCGACGACCAGGCGTCGTCACCCAATCGTCGCTTGCAACAGGGGCGGGCCGTACGTTTGACGCAAAGTCATTTGCCGCATGACCAACGAGGTCAGGGGACGGCCCCTGAAGTTTGGCAGGCAGTATCTCCGTTAACACCAAGCCGAGCTCCAAGGGCTTCGAAGACCACATCTCGCCAGTTTCTATTTAACGATCCGATGACCAACGCGCCGTTCGACAGCAAGTCAGCGACTATCGCATTACGAGGAATGGAGAACTTGCTCGCCCATCGGCTATCTGCGACTTCAACTGCCGCGCAAGCCCTGTCGATCGCCTCGATAATGTGCTCGCTCGCGAAGCCGTTTCTCCCGCGGATTGGCTCTCTTGCAAAGCAGAAGGCGATCTCGCATTCGACGCCGCCGAGCCCATAAACCGCAGAAAATGGAGGCCGGGCTTTGAAAAAGACGCCCCTAATGATGGGAGCTGATATCAAGTCTCCATCAGGCAAAGCCGCGACCTTCCAACCCGCAACAGGAAGTGACAATGCGTTCACGAGTTCATGCTGAATGCTCAAAGCTTGTGCGCGGCTCAGCGCTTCCAGCATTGATGCATCGGCCGGGACGCCTCCGCCGCTTCGGTGCGCGGCGACAAGGTTTTGAGCACGGGCTCTCGAGAATTCGCTTGCTATCTCTGACATGTCATACTATCTGGAATATTGTTTCAACCACCAATGATCGAGGTAGCCGGCTTGCCAAAAAAGTATCGGGTAACTTGGGAAAGGGCTCGGGAACGAAGCAGGCCGGCACTCGCGAGTCCGCGGAAGGGCTCACAGCCGCAGCTGAGTTCGACAGCAAGCGCAAGGCCGGCAGCCAGCGCTCACGCGAACGATAGCTACGCTAAACTGACAGGAAATGGAATGATAACGGACCTTGCGTCCTATTCCGCGACCGACCTCCTCGGAGCACTGCTCGGCTCACCAGGAAGCGAACCTCAGTTTAAGGGAGAAAGTGCTTGGCCAATGCCGCTGTGACTGCCCCAGATGTGATCGTCGTGGGGCCGGGGGGCTGGTCTATCCGCTAGATAGAGGCGGATGAAATAGGCCGACGAGTTTTGGTGCTAGAGAAGAACCCCGCAATGGGCGGAATGGCTATCGGCTCTCTGGGCCATGGCCACCATTTAGGATGGGGGTTTTCGTCTGGGTGGTTGGCCGGTCGAGCTGCTGCCTTTCGAGAGGTGAGATGAGTTGATGTACCCAAACCTCGATCCAAGATCAGATTCTGCAGAAGATCAAAGGGGAACGCGGCCGGTCCATGCAAGCCAAGGGGAACCGCGGCAGCTTTGGGGCCGCTTCAATACTACGTGGATTTTCGCATAGGAATAACACGATGACAGAGGTGAAATTTGTTAGGCTCGGTTTGCGCAAACGGCGGATATGGATCACCCTTAGGCTTCGGTGGGATCGTTCCCCTTGGACCTGCGAAGCCATCACAAAACGACTTCCAATCGCGTCACAGATTTGGCACGCCAAATGGGCGAACAATGAGGTTTACACGTTGCTGCCCGTTCGAGAAGAAATCTACAGGCCAGAGTGGACTTGCGCCTATCCGGGACCCGGGGATCTTATGTACCTGCCCATCGGCCGCGATGGAATTCGTCTTCATCCTAACGCGCCTCCCATAGATACCTCAAATGGTTTGATAGACATCGCGTATTTCTATGAGCGCGGGAGTAGCTTGATTGCCGGACCGACCGGTCCGCATTTGGGTAATATCTTCGCTACTCCGGTAGATGTTGAAAGTGTCGAGGTCATTGCAAACGCATGTGCAGACGTGTGGTTTTCAGGTGCAGTAGGGGAGGAACTCCTACTTGAGGTGGCACAATGATAGTTCATTGGCAGATGGCCCCACTTAGGTTCTCCCGGCGCCGCGCTGGGAGACCGTGGGGCTAAGTTCAGCTCCCGCTAATTGCTTAAGTCCGCCAACACTTCATGGAGAATTCATAAAACCGCTCGTTCCCCGGAAGCAGCTACTTCAGTGGTGTTCTGGCCGACATACCCGGATCACTCCAACCATACTTCTATAACACAGCGGCTTCCCAAACTTCATGGACAAGGTAATCGTGAAACGCGACAATCTGCTGGAAATGCCGCCGTCTGGGGGGCCACAAACCAAAACGGCCCGCCGCCCGCCGACGCGACACCCGCATATTCCCAGCCGTCGTAACAACGCTCTCGCGGACGGAGTCCATCATGCTGACCTCCTTGTCCAGGCCAACAAGTTGAACCAAGCAATTTAGGAGGTCTGGACTGCGGTGCGAGAATAGCTGCCGCAATGCATGTCCCAGATTCAATCAGGAAACAGTAAGACGTCCTCGGAAGAGGTCTGCCAGCTCTCTCGGCAACCGCGATTGCTGTAGCATTCATCCCACCAGAACGGACTGGGGAGCACAGAAGTATCGACTACCCTCAGCCCTGACACTCCGCGAACGCGAAGCGAAGTGTCCGTTACGCTCCTGTCATCTGGACCCATACGGCATGCCGGCATAGTGAGCGGCCGTTGACCCTACGGCCCTACGCGCCGCGCAAAATCGTATCGTTCGTCGCCCGTGACTCCGTCGGGGCCGGGCGTCGTCTCGCCCACACTTCACCTTTTGAGAGCCTTCGTTGCAAATACTCGCCGACGAGCAGTGTGCAATCCTGCGGGTCTGAGGAGCGAACCAACACGGCGCTATCGGGACAGGTCAGGAATACCCCGATCGTCATCCCCCCTGTACTTTCAAGAGCGCCTGGAGCTGAAGATGAAAAACTCACTGGGGCGAACATAAGTTGCAAATCAGCAAATTTTGCTGATGGGGAACTCCTGCATAAGAGGGAAGCCATACTCGTCCCCAAAGGTGAGCAGTCCCCTATTCCGTGTGAGGTATTTCCATCCCTCTAGCTAGTTTCCGTCCGCAAACGCCAACATATTGATATTGTTGCGTGAATCGGAGTTTTGCGCAGGCAAGGCCCGGCGGTTTCAGGTACACTTTGGTCTCATGCCACTGATTCCAAAGCATAATCTGCAACCGCTGGAGCCGACATTGCGCCAAGAACGCACCGTCCATATTCGATCTTTTTGCCACGCACGAGATCGGCTGTCGATGCCGGCTCAATACTCCCCAGAAGTGCCGTTTGAATCTTCCCCAGTTTAGCGCTGTCGCCGGTCTTCCGGAGCGCGCTCCGGGAGACCGGCGGCGCGTGATCGTTGATGCTTCTCCTGATGATCGGGAGAGGGATTTCGGTGATCAAGATCGGGGAGATGATGATGATACTGGATTTGCATCGGCAGGGCCTGTCGGTGTCGGCGATCGCCAGGGAGAGCGGGATCGACCGCAAGACGGTGCGCAAATACATTGCGCGCGGGCTCGAGGCTCCGGCTTACGGACCGCGCAAGCCGCGTCAGGCGGTGATCGATCCCTTCACGGCCTATCTTCGCGAACGCGTCACGCGATATCCCGGGCTCACCGGCAGCCGGCTTTTCCGCGAACTGAAGGACCTCGGCTATGGCGGCGGCTACACGGCCGTCACCGACTTCCTGCGCGACGTCCGTCCTGCCGCGGCGGAGCGTGGATACGAGGTTCGCTTCGAGACCCCGCCCGGCGAGCAGGCGCAGGTCGACTTCGCCCAGTTCAATGTCGTCTTTACCGATGAGCCGACCACGCCGAGAATCGTCTGGCTATTCTCCATGGTGCTTGGCTTCAGTCGCCTTATCTGGGCACGCTTCGTCGTCCACCAGGATCTGCCGACTGTCTTGCGCTGCCATGCTGGGGCTTTCGAGGCGCTGGGCGGCGCTCCTCGCGAAGTGCTTTACGACCGTATGAAGACGGCTGTGATCGGCGAAGGCGATACCGGCGGCATCGTCTACAACCGGGCCCTCGTCGATCTTGCCCGCCACTATGGTTTCCATCCCAAGGCCTGCCGGCCTTACCGCGCCAAAACAAAAGGCAAGGTCGAGCGACCGTTCCGCTACATTCGCGAGGACTTCTTCCTGGCCCGGTCCTTTCGCAACCTCGAAGACCTGAATGCCCAGTTGCGTCACTGGCTGGACACGGTCGCAAACCCGAGAGTTCACGCAACCACACGGCGTGTCGTCAACGAAGCTTTCGCCGAGGAGCGGGCAGCGCTGCGGCCGCTGCCTTTGGCTCCGTTCCGATCGGTCCTGAAGCTCGAGCGACGTATCAGCCGGGAGGGCATGGTCAGCGTCCGCGGCAATTTCTACAGCGTGCCCGACCCCACCAGGCGCCGTGTCGTCGAGGTGCACACGCTGGCCGAAGAGTTGCGCATCTTCGAGGACGGCGCACTGATTGCCACATCCCATTCTCGAAGGTCGGCACCAGCGTCATGTCGAGCCGGGTCATCGCAACATCTACGTCCACAAGCGCCGACAAAGACTGAGGAACGACGAGGTCATTCTTCATGGCTCGGGCGACAGGGTCGCTCAGCGCCCGTTGGCCTTTTACGACGCCGTCGCCCGGGTGATGGCGAAGGAGCAACGTCCATGACGAACGCGCTCGACACCACGCCATCCACCATCGACCGGATCCGCCACGACCTCGTCGGCCTGAAGATGCCGCGGGCGCTCGAAGCGCTCGATCATGTCGTGCGCCGGCTCGAGAAAGGCGAGATCGCCGCCCTCGAAGCCATGGACATCCTCCTCTCGGAAGAGTTGACCCTGCGCGAGAACAGCCGGATCAAGACGGCACTGCGCATGGGGCGCCTGGCCACGATCAAGACGCTCGCCGGCTTCGACTTCTCTTTCCAGCCCTCGCTCGGCCGCGATCGAATCTTCACGCTGGCCCAACTCGGCTTCGTCGCCCGCTGCGAGGTCGTCCACTTCCTCGGCCCGCCCGGCACAGGCAAGAGCCATCTGGCCATTGCGCTTGCCGTCGAGGCTGTGAAGGCTGGAAAGAGCGTCTATTTCTGCACGCTCGCCGAACTCATCGCCGCGCTGGCAAGGGCCGAACGCGAAGGCCGCCTGCAGGAACGCATCCGCTTCTTCTGCCGGCCTGCTCTGCTCGTTGTCGATGAGATCGGCTACTTGCCCGTCGTCCACGGTGGCGGCAATCTGTTCTTCCAACTCGTCAACGCCCGCTACGAGAAGGGCGCAATGATTCTCACCTCAAATCGCGGCTTCGCCGAATGGGGCGAGGTCTTCGGCGACCCTGTCGTCGCAACCGCACTTCTCGATCGCCTGCTTCACCATGCGGTTGTCGTCCAGATCGAAGGATCGAGTTATCGGCTCCGCCAGCACGCCGAGCTCATGCCCGAACACTTACGATCAAAAGCCTCCATCACGCCGCCGACAATAAATCCACCATCGCGGCCGCGCGGCCGGCCACCGAAAAATGGACACCCCTCCGCGACAGTCTGAGCGGCGAAACTGGGGAATTTTACTTCGGCACTTTTGGGGAAAATTCGAGCGGCATTGACAATCGGCCACGAACTGAAGGCGATGTCGCAGTGGCTGGACGAGCACCACAATCTGCTTGGCTTGGTGGCGCGAGACCTGGTTCGGAGCAGCGTCAGGGCCACCGGACGGCAAGGCCTACCTGCCGAAGCGGTGTTGCGCTGTGCGCTTCTCAAGCAATACCGGCAACTGAGCTATCAGGAACTGGCATTCCACCTCGAGGACTCAGCCTCGTTTAGCGCCTTTGCCCGCCTGCCGTGGTCCTGGAACCCGCAGAAGTCGGTGCTGCAAAAGACGATCAGCGCGATCCGACCTGGACCTGGGAAGAGATCAATCGGGCGCTGCTGTCGAATGCCCGGCAGGTAAAACTGGAAAACGGTGCGGTCGTGCGGCTGGACAGCACTGTGACCTCGGCACTCATGCACGAACCGAGCGACAGCAGCCTGCTGTGGGACGCTGTGCGGGTCATGGTGCGCCTGTTGAAGCAGGCTGATGCCTTGGCCGGTGGCGCCGGCTTGGAATGGCGGGATCATTGCCGCGCGGCCAAGAAACGCGCCCGCAAGATCCAGTTCACACGCGGCCCACCCAACCGCATCCAACTCTACCGTGAACTGATCGCGATCGCCTGCGCGACCTTGGCCTATCTGAAGCAGGCGACCGAGCGGTTGGTCGCGGCGGGCAGTCCGCTCATCGCACTGTGGCAGGCCCAGGTTCGTCACCATCGGCCGCTGATCGAACGCATCATCAGACAGAGCGAGCGGCGGGTGTTGGCCGGGGACTTGGTGCCAGCCAGCGACAAGCTGGTCAGCCTGCTCGAGTCCCATGCTGATATCATCGTCAAAGGCAGCCGCGACACCGAATACGGCCACAAACTCAACCTGACCACCGGGAGGAGCGGCATGATGCTTGATCTGGTGATCGAGGCGGGCAATCCGCGCGACAGCGATCGATTGCTGCCGATGCTGGAGCGCCACGTCGGTATCTGGGGCCGGGCGCCGCGGCAGGCGGCGGCCGACGGCGGCTTTGCCAGTCGCGACAATCTGGCTACAGCGAAGACCTTGGGCGTTCGCGACATGGCATTCCACACGAAAGCCGGCCTCAGGATTGAGGACATGGTTAGAAGCAATTGGGTTTGCCGCAAGCTGCGCAACTTCCGTGCCGGCATCGAGGCCGACATCTCGTGCCTCAAGCGCGCTTACGGCTTGGCGCGCTGCACCTGGCGCGGTCTTGATCACTTCAAGAGCTACGTCTGGTCCTCGGTCGTGGCCTACAATCTCGTCCTCTTCGCACGTCTCAAACCGACCTGACGTCGAGCTATTGCGCGGGTCAGCAGCCCGCCGGTAGGCGCCGGCTCCATAGCCATGACTAACTTCCGTCCGGCGAGTTCTTTCTGGCGCGATCCATTGGACTTCGCGTCGGCCCGGTACCGCAAACGACGTTCTTCCTGCGCATTTCGCAAAAGCCGGACAGGGGTTCCGCTAATTCCCGGACAGTGGTTTCGCTAATGTCGGGACAGTTTGGCGGCGACGGTCCTCGGGTGCCTTGTTGCGTTCATGGATGATTGATTTCGCCGTTTTCGGTGCCGGTCAAGAGGGGCGCGGCCTTTTGCTTTCGCATGCTATCGCCCTGGAGCACGATGCGGTGGGCGTTGTGCACGATCCGGTCGAGAATGGCGTCGGCGACGGTAGGGTCTGCGATCAGGTCATGCCATCTGGCCACCGGGACCTGGGCGGTGATCAGGGTGGATTTGCGGCGATAGCGTTCCTCGACGATTTCGAACAGATGGAAGCGCTGTTGATCGGTGAGGGAGTGGGTTCCGAAGTCATCGAGGATGAGCAGTTGCGCGCGGGTGAGTTTGTCGATGAGGCGTGGGAAGCGGCCATCGAGGCGGGCGAGCGCCAAATCCTCGAACAGGCGCGGCACGCGCACATAGAGCACGGAATGATCGAGCCGTGCCGCTTGCCGGCCGAAGGCGCAGGCCAGCCACGACTTGCCGGTTCCGGTCTGGCCGGTGACGATCAGGTTCTCATGCGCCTTCAGCCATTCACCCTGGGCGAGCGGCATGGTGCTGCGCCGGTCAAGCCCGCGTGGCGCGGCAAAGTCGACGTCCTCGATGCAAGCTTCGGGAAAGCGCAGCCTGGCTGAGGCGAGCCGGTTCCGGACGCGCTTGTCGGCTCGCATGGCGACCTCGCGGTCGAGCATCAGGCCGAGCCACTCGTCACGGCTGAGCTCGTTGGCGTTGTTGCGTTCGGCCAGTTCGCGCCAGGCGGCAGCCATGCCGGCCAGACTGAGGGCCTGCATCTGGTTGAGGGTGGGGTTCGTCAGCATTTTCTTTCTTCCTTTCCTTCACTGGTAATAGGTGGAGCCGCGGATGTTGGCGTGCTGGGGTGTCGGCTTTGCCGGTTCTGCAGAGCTGGCTCGGTCGAGGCCGGCTTTGAGAATGGCGGTGACGGAGGAGTAGGCGATCGCGTTGATCAGCAGCGCCCGCTCGCAGGCGGCATCGAGACGCTCCGGCCCATAGCGCGGCGCCAGCGACAGGATGCCCATGGCCGAGCGGTATCCCTGCTCCGGATGTAGCCGGTCGTGCATCATGCGCTCGACCAGAATGGCGGCGTTGGGGCCGATCCTGGCCGCCCGGCTGATCAGGCTGGCCGGCGTGATGTTGGCGTAGCGCTGGTGCGCCTTGGGCATGTGTTCGTTGACGGTGACATGGCCGGAACGCTGCGAGCAACGCACATGGCTGGCGACACGCTGGTGATCGTGGAAGATCTCGACCACTCGATGAGTAAGCCGCACCTCGACGGTGCGCCCGATCAGCCGGTGCGGCACCGAGTAGAAGGTCTTGTCGACCTCGACGTGATAGTCAGGATGGACCTTCGCCGACTTCCACTCGGCGTATTCGAACGGTGCCGCCGGCAGCGGCTTCAAGGCAGCCCGCTCGATCTCCTCGAACAATTCGCGCGACTTTGGCCGACATGGCGCATCGGCCGGTTGTTCAGCTCCTCGAGCAGTTCGGCGATCGCCGCGTTGAGCTCGGCGATCGAGAAGAAGGATCGGTTCCTGAGCCGTGCCAGAATCCAGCGCTCGACGATCAGCACCGCGCCCTCGACCTTGCCTTTATCGCGTGGCTTGCGGCTTCGGGTCGGCAGGATGGTGGTGTCGTAATGCTCGGCCATCGCGGCAAAGGTCGCGTTCAGCGTCGGCTCGAACCACAGCGCCTTGACGACACCGGCCTTCAGGTGTCGCACACGATCGCTCTGGTGACGCCGCCGAAGAAGGCGAGCGCTCGCACCTGGCCCTCAATCCAGTCCGGCAGCTTTTGGCTGGAACTGGCAAAGGCGAAGGTCAGATTGGAGGCGCCCAGCACCGCGACAAAAATCTGCGCCGGGTAAATGGCGCCGGTCGCCGGATCGATCACCGGCACCGTCTGCCCGGCATAGTCCGTCTGCATCACCGCGCCCGCCGCATGCCGATTGCGGAATGTCGCGCTCGTCCGACGTTCGAAAGCGGCGAAGTGCTCGCAGAACCAGGTGTAGCCGTAGCCGTCGGGATGGGCGGCGCGATACTCCTGCCACAACAGCGTCAGCGTCACCCCCTTGCGCCTCAACTCCCTGGCGATTAGCGCAAAGTCCGGTTCGCTCAGGTCTTGCGGCGGACGACCGGCACGGCCAAACAGCAGCCGCTCAAGCGTCGCGTCGTCATGGCCGGGCGGCAGCGGCCAGCATGACAGCCCGGACCCCCGCGCCCGCAGCAAATAGGTAGATACTGTCGTCTTACTGATCTAGAGCCGTTCCGACACCTCACGCACCGAAAGACCCTGCTCATGGGTCAGGCGCAAGATCGCTTGGATATCCCTCACGCTCGTTCGTCTCGCTTGCTTCCGTCTCGGCATGGCCCCTCTCAACATGATCGTGAGAGGCCAAAATGCCAGAACGGCGCAGCCGAGAACCGACCGCTAAATCCGCTCCCGAAAACTGTCCGGGATTTAGCGGAATCGCTGTCCGCGAATTACTGAAATCACTGTCCGGGATTTAGCGAAAAGGGTGTCTGGGAATTACCGAAACACGCATTCTTCCTGCGGCAAGCCTCTGTAAACGCTCACCAAAAATGGGCGTTTATGGACGGAAACTAGCTAGCCCGTCTTATTCATGACGCCTCTGGGTTTGTTTGGCGCTAAGCGGCGGAAGGCGGCGGGGCGTCTTTTTCAACCGCGGCTGTGTCTGGACTTGTGAACGCGCTGGAGTTCAAAGTTGTCTGGTTCGACGGGGGCTGCTGCCCCGGCGGTCATGGTCCAGCGGGTTGCAGATTGCTGGCGAGCGCCAGCAACAGGGTGGCCTCGGGACAGGCGGCGGCGAAGGCCAGGCGGACGCGCGAGACGGTTTCGATGACGCGGGCGCCGAGCTTGAGGAGCCTGAGCCGCAACGAGGCGAACTCGGCTCTGCCGAGATGATGGGATGTGGGCACTGCCTAGCGCAGGGTGAGCATCAGCCAGTATGCGGCGGTGTGCAGGACGAGGCGGACCTGGTTGGCAATCGGCGAACGGCAGCTGGTGCGGTCGGAGGCAAGTTGGCTCTTGTGCATCTTGATCAGGTTCTCGGCCTGGCCGCGGGCGCAGTAGATCACCTCGTAGAGGTGCTCAGCCGAGCCACTGTCGAGATTGGTGACGACGAAGCGGATGTCGAGGCCCATCGCGGTTGCCTCGATGCGGGCGCAGACGCGACGCTCAAGCTTCCAGGACTTCGCCTTATAGTCGATCTCGGCATAGCCGCGCAGCACAGACTTGCACTCGAGCGTGGCGAGTGCGGACGTCGTCGGCGCTCTCGTCGACGAGCCGCTTGAGAACCGTGTTGCCGGGCAGTCCGAAGATGTAGTCGATGCCGTTGTCCTCGCACCATGCCATGACTTGCGCCCGGCCGTAATGGCCATCGCCACGCACCAGGATACAGGTGGTCGGCCAGCGGGCGCGGATGCGCCGCACAAGACGACGCAGATGGCCGCGGATCTCCTTGCCCGTCGGCGTCTTGCCGGGACGCAGAATCATGGCGACCGGGCGGCCGGTGGCGGCGTCATCGACATGGATCGGCAGGAAGCAGCGCTCGTCGTAGTGGGCGTTGAAGAGCGACAGCTGCTGATGGCCATGAACGACATCGAGCGTATCGTCGAGTCGAGCGTCACGCTCTCGGGCGGCGCGGCATAGCTCGACAGCCACAGGTCGACCAGCACATCGCCGAGCCGGATGACGGTCTTGAGGTCGGGCAGGTTCTCCAGGCGCGAGCATGTCGGCTGCGAGCACAGGTCGAGCCCGCTGTCGGGCAACCGTCCGCAGGCGAGCTTGAAGGCCGGGTCGGTGCGCAGCCGGTTCGAGATCGTTGGCATCCTCGTAGCCGCAGGCGATCGCAAAGATGCGGGCGCGCAGGATGTCGGCCGTGGCGTGCCTCACCCGCTGCGGGTGACGGGGATCGTGGATCGCAGCCGCAAGCCGGTCGGCCAGTCGCAAACGCCGCTCGGCGCCGGCCAAAAGCATGGCGCTGCCATCCGATGTGATGCGTCCGCCATCAAACGCAGCTGTGATCTTCTTGCGTCCGACGGCAGGAAAACACAACGGCGGCAACGTATCGTCGGTCATGGCGGGTGTGGCTCGCGAGATCTGGTGGAAGGGTTGGCCTAAGCAACCGAACGCCAAATCAACCGCTTAAGCTACATCCGCCAGCCTCTCCAACAAACTGTCATGCATAAGACGGGTTAGACGGCGATTTCTTGGACTAAGTTCGATCGTGTCCCAGGGAGTGGTGTAGCTGGCGCCTTGGCCGCCGCGCTCTCCGGCATGGGGCCGGGCTGATCAGCGTGCCACGGCTGGCAGGCTGATCAGAGGATCATCCGCTCATTTGGCTGATGGTTTCCAGCGTCATGTATCTCGCCCGCTACACGGCCCATTCGTCGTTCTGTTCGAGCAGGATCGCGCCAACCAGGCGGACGATAGCGCCATCGTTTGGGAAGATGCCGACGACCTCGGTGCGCCGCTTGATCTCGCCGTTGAGGCGCTCGATCGGGTTGTCAAGTGCAGCTTGGCGCGGTGCTCCTTGGGGAAAGTCATTTAGGCAAGCACGTCGGGCTCGGCGTGGTCCATGATTGTCGCCAGATTCGGCACCTTCGGCCGGATCTGGTCGGCGACGGCGCGCCATTGGGTGCTTGCGGCCCCGGGCGTTTCCTGGGCGAAGGCTGTGGCGATGAAAGCGGAGACGACGCGGCGCCCGCTCTTGCCGGCATGGGTCAGCACGTTATCATGAAGTGAACGCGGCACCTCTGTCATGTCGCGCACAGCACCTTGGTCACGGCAGCCTTGAGGCCCTCATGCGCGTCGGAGAGGACGAGCTTGACGCCGCGCAGGCCACGGCGGGTCAGCTTGCGCAGGAACTCCGTCCAGATCGGCTCGGCCTCAGACGTGCCGACCTCCATGCCCAGCACCTCGCGTCGGCCGTCCGCATTGACGCCGACAGCGATGATGACGGCGACCGAGACGATTCGGCGCCTGGGCGTCGATCCACAGATATGGCCAGTCGCCCTCGACGGGTCTTTCAAGGAACGCTTTGACCTTGCCGTCGATCTCTTCGCACAGCCGGCTGACCTGGCTTTTGGAGATGCCGCTCATGCCCTTGGTCTTGACCCAGGTCGTCGACCGAGCAGGTCGAGATACCCTGGACGTAGGCCTCCTGGATGACGGCGGTCAGCGCGTGGAGGGCGGCATCCCCAACGACTCAGGGTGAGGCTGGACTGAGTTTCCACCCTCCTGTTGTTCGAACGGCGGCTTGATGCTCACGGCCAGGCCGTCGGCCCAACCGTGATAGTGACCATCTAACTTGATGATCTTTGAGCGTCTCTTAACGGCTCGCGCGAGCCGCACTGCCAGAAGGTCAGCCTCGGTGCCGGTGTTGGTGAACCGTACCAATTCGGCGCAAGGTACCAGTTGCACGATCTTCGCCGCCAGCTGCGCCTCAAGGCGGCTCTGTCCCCCGAATACCTGGCCGATCTCAAAGGAGTCGATGATTGCGGTTTCGATGGCCTGTGGCCGAGGATCATCGGGTCCATCCCCATGCCCATGCCCATGACGAAGTCGACATACCTGTTGCCGTCGGCGTCGACCAATTCGCTCCCGCGTTCCAAACAGTATTGAGCGTTAGAATAGCAAGCGAAATCTCAAGTCTATTGCTCAAAAAATTGTCGCAGCGCCGACGAGCCATGCGCTTCGCGGCTATTGTAGCGAATTGACTGACGAACGAATGATCGACGATGCCTTCTCAGCAATTGCCATTGTTACCGCATGCGTATTGACAGACGACGCTTTTGGCATGATCGACGCATCCACAACTCGCAGTGCCCTCACTCCGTGAACCTGGAGTTTGGGATCGACAACAGCTCTTTCATCGACCCCCATTCGACAGGTGCCTGAGAAGTGAAGAGCGGACGCGCCACATTCTCGTGCATAAGCTAGAAGCTCCGCGTCACCTGTTATGGGACGGCCGGGTAGGGTTTCGCAAACGCTAAATCGAGCGAGCTCGGGCCTTGTGAACAGTTCGCGTGCCAATCTTATGCCTGATAGGAGGGCTTCACTGTCCGAATGTACAGAGAGATAGCCGAGCGATATTGCAGGAGGGACATTCGGGTCAGCGGAAACGATACTCACGCGTCCACTGCTTTCAGGAGATGATTGCCATAAGCCTACTGTCATGCCCGGCGCCGGCTCAAGATTGCCTAAGCCAGCGTAACTGCCTGGAGTGAAGCTCAACTGGAGGTCAGCAGCGGCCACACCGTCCCGGCTTCTAGCGAAGAGAACTGCATTGCTCGCCCCTAAGGACATGAGACCTCGTCCAAGAAAGGCATATACTAACGACTCGCGCAAGAGTCCCCACCCCCGTGCTCGCTCATTGAGCGTTACGCAGCCTTGAACTCGGTGCGCGACTCTAACAAGGAAGTGATCCTTCAAATTTTCGCCAATACCAGCCGCATGATGCACCAGCGGAATGCCGTGCCTCGACAGAAGGTTGGAAGGCCCAACGCCAGACAACTGCAATATTTGCGGTGACTTGAGGGCCCCTGCGGCAAGGATAACCTCCCGCTTTGCCTTTACCTGGAATAGCTGGCCAGCTCGTAAGAATTCAACCCCTCTCGCGCGACGATCTTCAAAGAGTACGCGCGTGCACAGCGCATTTGTCATCAGCCGAAAGTTTGAACGTGCTTTCGCCCGCCGCAGAAATGTCCGGGCAGTGCTTGCTCTAAAGCGACCTTGACGATTCTGTTGAAACCATCCGACACCGACATCTCGCGGGCCATTGATGTCCGCGAGTACGGGAAAGCCGAGAGACTTAGCACTCGCGATGAAGGCCGAAGATAGGGGATGCTGGACTGCCAAAGCCACCACCGGCAGAGGACCGTCACTTCCCCGGTCTGGAGAATCTCGAACATGGTAGCGCTCTATCGATCGGAAGTGGGGCAATAGCTCATCGTAGCTCCAACCCGTGCATCCAAGCTGAGCCCAGCGATTATACTCCTCCGGATTCCCGCGAACGAACAGCGTTCCGTTTGTCGAACTGCTCCCGCCCAAGACCTTTCCCTGAGGCAGATCAAGGCTCCGACCATTGAGCTCCGGAGACGGCTCACTGCGGAATCCCCAATTGATCCTTTTGTCATTTTGAAGCTTGAGAAACCCGGCTGGCACATGAATCAATGGGTTCGTGTCCACTGGACCAGCTTCAAGCAGCAGGACTCTGAAGCGACCATCTTCAGATAAACGGTCAGCAACGACGCTGCCAGCTGACCCTGCCCCCACAATGCAGAAGTCACACTCAACGTGATCGGTTCCATGCATGTCCCGTTTTGATCGCAATCGCACGCCCCTTTGATCTGTAGGTAGTTGTCCTAGCTCGGACCGACGCCGACCTAAATGGTGGCGTCCCATCTAAGAGTCTCAAAATCGCTCGCACGCCCCAAGATGTCGGTCAGCGATGATGCCGGAGAAGATCTGCGATCTGCTAGCCCACCGTGGTTCTATTCCGGTTGCGACGTGTCTCTGCTAACCGAGCCCGACACTGTCTTGAGTTCATGGAATTGATATACTCTCCTCCCTCCCTCGGGGAGGGATCCTCGAGCGATCAGCTCGATGGCGTATCCATTTGCCTTTGCCAAATCAACCAGAATGGTGGCATGGTCTCCTCCGCCAAATTGCAGGATTACTCGTCCGTCTTCTGCGAGATACGACCGCGCCTGTTTCAGAAAGCTCCCGAGGATTTTATAACCCGGATCGAAGAGCCCTCGCTCGATATCATTGGCAAACTCGTAGTCTTCCGGAACGTACGTGCAGGGAAAATTCCAGAAAATCGTGTCGAACCTTTGAGAGCCCTCCACAGCAGAGAACATGTCGCTTTGCAGAACTAAGATGTTGTCGATGTTGTTCCGTTGAGCGTTCTCGATGGTATTTGCAACCGCGCGGGGATCTATGTCGACTGCAACGACGACGTCCGCTCCGTTCTTCGCAAGGTAGATTGAGGGCAGACCCATGCCACAGCCGATTTCAAGGACGCGCTCTCCCATGACCGATGGAAAGTTCTGTACACACCACCGCCATGCGAAGAAATGAGACGGTGGGAATACGCCCTCATGAATGACGAGATCGAACCCAAATGCTTGCATATGGTATGGGAAGGCCCGTTTTTGACTATCAGCAAGACGCCTTTTCAGCTGATCGATGTCTCCGATAGTGCTCATGTCCACCTCCGTTTAATTGCTGTACGATAGATAACAGGCTCAGATAGGCGAGTTTTGCCGTCTGCTGACGGCCAAAGCTTATGCCTCTGGATCTTACAGGGGCGTGCGGCAGAATTTTTTGAATTTTTGGTAATGTTTTTGCGTACAAATGTAACACCAAAAACTGGTGACTTTCACATGTGACGAGCATTGAATGAGTGAGTGGCTTTTTGCTGGAGGTGTGGGTCCTGGACGAGCGCACCGATCGGCTGCGCCGCCTCGTCGCCCGCCGCAAACCAGGTCGTGCACCACGGAACGGGGGTTTACGAGGTGCGCGATATCCTGCAGGCGCATCTCGCGCCGAAATGCTGCACCGATCTGTTGAGCAAGTATTGCAGGGCGTCATGGCTCAGCACCGTGCCGGTGATGGTTGGAAAGGCAGGTTCTGGGGGCTGGCCCTGGCGTTCTTGAAGCCAACTGCGCAGAACCGCGATGGTCTCGTTGCACAGGGGTGTGTTGCGGACTTTGCGCCCCTTGCCTTGACATCGTACGTGGGCGCCGGGGCCGAGCACGACGTCCTTGCAGCGCAGACCGAGGATACGTTCGCCTCGCCGCGATCCATTCCGCTACGCGGCCCGCACGCACCAAAGCACAGCGCCTTGGCCCAGCGCGTGCTCGCGATGCCGAGCAAGCGCTATTTGCGACGACCAATCGTTGCTCACGCCGACCGAAGTGGCCGCTCTGCTCGCCGCCCCTGACCTCAATGTCTGGAGCGGGCGGCGCGATCGGGCGTTGCTGCTTCTGGCCGTCCAAACCGGACTGCGCGCCTCCGAACTTGCGACTGCGGGCGCTGTTATTGCGGTCCTGTTTGGCTATGGCGCAGGAGTTGTCCGATCTCGGTAAGCGAAGCGCCTCGACGCAGCAGGTCGGGTGCCAGGGGTAGCGCAGCAGGTGAGCCCCTTTGAACTTTGGGTTCAGCCCGGCGCGCTTGAGCGTGCGATAGACGACACAGTCGACGGCGCTGGAGCCGACCAGACCATGCAATGGCGCTCGCATGCGGACGAAGACCCGCCGCGTCGAGCAGATCGGACAACGTGCGCAAATAGTCGACCAGCGTCGCACCGATGTCCGCGGTAATGGCATCCGACCCAGCCGCTGGCCCTTGCCGCGGACGACAATCTGGCCCCGCTCCCAATCCAAATCGTCCAAGGTCAAGGCGACGACCTCGCCTGCGCGCAACCCCAGGCGGCCAGGAACAACAAGATCGCATAATCGCGCTGGCCGACCCGCGCGCCGCGATCGCCAAACGCGAGCATCTGCTCGACCTGTTCAGCCGGAAGTGACTTGGGCAGGTGCGCCAAGCTCCAGGTGGTCACCCCGGGCACTGCGCGAGCGAGATCCGTCGCGATTGCGCCCCGCTGTGGCAGAAAGCGCAGAAACGAGCGCAATGCGGTGATCATCAGCTGCGCCCGACGACGGCTTCCCGTCTTAGCGTAACGGACAATGAAACGATGGACATCGATTGGGTGCAGCTCATCTAGCCGCATCGACTTGTTCTCAAACCGCCCGATTAGAAAGCTTCGAACAATCGGCAGATAGTTGCTCAAGGTCGCCGGTGAGAGGCCACGCTCCGCACTCAGGTAGCGCCCGAAATCGTGGGTGACCGCCCGGCCGGATCGTGCCACAGATGACGACGCGTGCCATTTCATGTTCGAGGTTAGCGTGACCTGCGTGCTCCACGTCTCCCCTTCATCGTCGGAGGCCATGACCATGAGGTCGCCGGCGTGACCAGGATGTAGAGCCGCCGGCCAGCGATAAATGGCCGGCCATGCCAGAATGGAAACGTGCATCGTTCAGCCCAGGAACAGCCCCATCGTCGGACACATAAACCTTGCCAATTCCGAAGCGCGTACCACCGGCGCGAGATCCCTTCGGCCCAGGGAGATGCATGACCCCGTCACCGCCGAGATCAAATGTCCCTACCATTCTGCGATTCTTCGTCACAACGATGCCCGGCGCGTAGCAGTAGACATCTTGTGGTCGTTCGGACCGGTAGACAGTCTCGAAGTCATCCGCCAATGCGCGCATCGCGAAACGCTTCTGTGATCCACACGGCCAAGAGAGCCGGTGCTAGGTGATCCTTGGAATAATCGCCACTAGGGTGTGGACGAATTTGTTTACTGGCTCTCGGAGCATTTCTATCTGATTCATACGGTGCCGACTGATTTGGAGGTCGGCATGTGCACTAAGATGACGGATACGGATTGGGCGAACGCGCTGGAGGTGTTCGGCGCGTCGCTACCACGGCGCGGCGCCAAGGGCCGGGATGATCGGCTATTTCTGGAGGCGCTGCATTACTTTCGGTTCACAACATCACCTGGCGGGCGTTGCCGGAGCGTTACGGCAAATGGAACAGTGTGTGGAAGCGCTTTGATCGGTTGGGCAAGGCCGGTGTCTTCGAGATGTTCGTCGAGCATCTCGCCATGCTGTCCTCGTCGGCGCATCTGGTGCAGGATGTTCGATTCGACGATTCGACGGTGGTTCGCGCCCATGTCTCGGCGGCGGGCGCAAAAGGGGGCAGGAAAATCAGGCGCTCAGCGGACTGTCAGGAATCTTGTGCGTGAGGCCGGTTAACGTCATTGGCTGACGAACCTTTCGCCGAAGACGACGGCGAACTGTGTCCTGGCCTCGAACCACTCGCGCGGGGCGCGTTTCCATTCCTCTGCCGCGTGGTTGAGCACCAGATATAGCAGCTTCATGGCGGCGTCGTCATTGGGAAAGTGGCCGCGCGTTCGCACGGCGCGCCGCAGCTTTGAGTTCAACGCCTCGATGGCATTGGTGGTGTAGACGATGCGCCGCGCGCTTTCGGGGAAGGCGAAGAACGGCACGACATGAAGCCAGTTGCGCCGCCAGCTTTGAGCGATGCCGGATAACGCTGGCCCAGTAGCCAGCTCGAAAGCCTCAAGCGCGGCCAGGCCAGCTTCGAGCATACAGATACGCTCGTCGATCCTGTTTGAAAGAGTCTCCAGCGCGGCAGCCTCCTGCCGGATGATGGCCTTGGCCCGCTCAAGCATCACCATTGTCCTGTCACTATGGTCTTTGCCGCATTCAGGATATTGCTGGGCTGGCTTTTCCGCGCGAAGGCAGGAGTGTACGCCTGTGGCTAACAATTGCCATGATAGCAACCTCCATCCTAAATGGCGATTCTCGCCGTTACGTCCAATGGATAGCAGTGTGGCCTATCAATCGGAAAATGGGGGTGATCTTTTTATTAATTTAGTGCTGCAGTTTCGCAACTGGTCGCTCTCACGCTCCTGCGGATCGTCGACGGCCAGATCGCCATTGTGAGCGCATCTAGTTGACGTGACACTCGTTGCGTCGATCGTATGGCATGCGAGTTGCAGTCATTCGTTGATGCATCCGATTTCAGCTCGATGCCGTTGGCGGACTTCATTCAGGAAACTCGAAAACATCGACGCGCAGGCAAAGTTTTCCCCGGCCGCAGGCATGAACCTGCCGTCCGTATTTACAAGCTTGTTACACCGCACAGATCTCTTTCCTGACGCTAAAGTATGCATAAGGAAATAATATATTTTAGACTATACTGGTTCATGTGATTGACAAGTGACGGCCGGACAATAGCATGGAGTTTATTCGCCAGTGGACATTGTTTACGATGATAGGTTCAAATCTTCTTATAGAACGGTGCTTCGCCACGATCGAACTTTTGGCGGATGAAGCGAAGAGCCTGCGTCTCGAAGATATCGCCGAGCGTCTCGATCTGCCGACAAGCGCAGTCCATAGATTGCTAACAACCCTTTGCTTGATCGGCTGGGTCGAGCAGGATTCAAAAACCGGCTTTTATCGCCTGACATTGCGACTTGCTATTCTCGGGCAGCGATTCATGGTTGCAACCGAAATCCCTGATATCTGCCAATGTATCGTGGATCGCCTTGCCCAAGACAGCAAAGAACTCGTGCGCATGGCTACCGTCAAACAGGATGGGCTGGCTTGGACTGCCTGCGCGCAAGGCGCGAAGGCTGGTCTAATCTATGAGCCTGAGACAACCGCAGAAGTGCCCTTACCGGTTACTGCCGACGGGAAGGCCTGGCTTGCCACTTTAACCGCGGGAGCCGCAGCCAAGGTAGTACTGAAAAACGGGTTCGGGCAGCCCGGCAGCTATGGCCCCAATGCCGTTCGGACTATTGAGGCCGTCATGCGCGAACGCGAACTCACACGAGAACAGGGTTGGGCCTTGGCAGTAGATGAAGCTGAACTTGGTGTGACATCGATAGCCGCAGCAATACGTCCAAATGACGGACCAGCAATCGGTACGGTGAGTGTCGCCGGGCCAATCCTTCGGTTGAGCGGTGGAAGGATTCTGGAAATATCGCGGTTGATCTCCGTGGCAGCAGATGTTCTTGCGACGCTTTGGCCGCTGCGAAATATTCAGGCTTCGCGGCAACGGTCTGTTGCGCAAGCGCTGATTAGCACCGAGCCAGCACGGGGTCTCGACTCCTTACTAGTAAGGCATCATTAATTTGTCAGTTACGCATATTTTGTTTGCAAGATTTCGTTTATATTTAGCCTAATTTCTTTAGAGATCGGGGCTGCTTCGGGTGAACAGATGCCCCGGCTGGTATCGCATAGGGTCTGCCGCCCCTTGCCTTGACCTCATAGAGGGCTTTTCCCCACTGCGGCGGATACCGATGTCAAAGCTCTCGTCGACCAGGCGCACCTCTGCTCCCATGATGCGGCTCAAGAGAATGTTGCCGACCCGGTCGTAGCTGGTACCCAGCTCTCGTGAACCAGGAGACATTTCATGCCGATCTTGGCGGCGACCGCGGCGACCATGCGGGTGTGGTTGGACTGCACGCCGCCGATGGTGACGAGCGTATCGGCATCTGACGCGATCGCGTCTGGGAATGATGTATTCGAGCTTGCGCAGCTTGTTTCCGCCAAACGCGAGACCGGAGTTGCAGTCCTCGCGTTTGGCGTAGATTTCCACCTTTCCCCCGAGATGCGGCCGCGCCTCAAGGGAGCAACAGCGATATCGCTAGCGTTTGATTTTGGAGCAAATCTGCAGATTTACTCGTCACCTCATCATGGTCTGGCGGCTGGGATCCAACGTCCTTGCAACTGCCGAAATGCTCAGCCCTTTGCCCAGTTTCGCGAGCACCGCTAGACCGCCAGATCAGAACGAGCACGCTACCGAAATAGGCTAGCTGAAAAAACAGCGAACAAGTCAGCGCCGTGACGACTACTGTGCCGATGGAATGAGAAGCGAAGTAGACAGTGAGTGCGGTGCTGCACAGCACCAGCCCCAGGACACGACAAAAGGTTCTAAAGGGCAACGCCGTTCTCCTGGTTTGGTCTCCTCAGATCATGCTGCGACCTGGTCGGCCGCAACATGGGTCTGGCAGTTCTTCGGGCAGACGCGGGCGCAGGCTCCGCAGCCAATGCAGCGGCCGGCATGATCGACGACCATGATCATGCGATTGAGCTCGCCATCGAAATCATCGTCCTCGTCGTCGCAGCCGCCGAGGATTTCACCCGCATCATCGACGCCGTAAAGGTGCATGACCTCGCGCGAGCAGACCTTGAAACAGCGGCCGCAGCCGATGCAGGTCGTGCCGTCTATAGCGCTGAGATATTCCGGCATCCATCCGGAGCCGTCGCGGGTGGTGAATGTGCTCGTCATCGTAACTTCTTCATTGCAGCGAGCTCTCTCTTGGCACCATCCAACGCGGCAAAAACGGCGGACGTTTCCTCGGCAACCTCCTCTATCTCCGTCCATTTTCCCGGGAGATCCTCTGCAAGGTCGCGCAATTTCATCTTGGCGACTGCTGCGCGCAGCTGAAGCTTTCGGACTTTCTTCCCCATTTCATCTAGCTTTGACATAAACCCTTCCTCGAAATCGGTTTCATCACGCCGGCGTCACACCGGGACCGGCTTCAGTGGCTGCGGTCGCATCGTCGATCAGTTTCGCACCGGCCTCCCCGAGCTTCCTGAACGTCTCGAAGCCGAACCGGTGGATGTCTCGACAGAGCGACCAACCGCCCGGCCGTGAAAAGCAATCGTCCGAAGCCCCCATGGGTTCATCTCAATCATTGGCGGTGTCATCAGGCCGGAGCGCTCCTCGATCGCAAGCCCCACGGCGGTGTAAAACATGTCGAGCCTCCACAGCACGTCCGGATCGGGATCTCCGATGACAGGGATCGCACGGCGCTGTTTTCTGGTGACGATGAAGTCGGCCAGCAGCTCGGCGTCCGATTTGCCTTCCCATGAGCCGTAGGACTCCTGAGCACGGATCAGCCGCACGAGGCATTTGACGAACGGGGTGGCAAGGGCCGCCTCGTCCTCGGCGACAGCAGGGCTGACCGCGGCTTCAGGCATTTCATATTCTCCTCATTGCAGTCCTCTTCCTCGATGGACGATTTCCTTTTTCGGAGACGCCTACTTCGGGCAGACTTGCGCAGCCGACGCCCGGCTCGGGGCGGCCGATACCACCCAATTGACGTTCCTGTGGCCGACCTTGAGCGCGTCCTCGACTGCGAGGTCTTCCACCACGGCCAGAATTCACGTCGAACATCACTTCCGCCGCGATGCGGCCGCAGGTCATCGCAAGATACGAACCTCGAACCTGCTGCAAACGATCCGCCCTGTGCTGCATGGGGCCTGCTTGCTGCGGCCGCGCCAGGGCAATGGATGAACCGGCCAGTAAACATTCCGACCACCCCCCTTCTTAAGTATTCTTCTCGCCCGGCCGCGCTTTGGCACCTCCGGGAAGCTTGATTTGCGGAGCCGCACAGCGCCGTAACAAACCTTCCCGCCTCTGTAGTTGGCCAGGGCCTGCAGCAAATCCGGTAGAAGGTGCTCTTTCAGTTCGTCCGGGATAGGCTCCGGACCGTCCAGCGACTTCAGTGTCAATTCGACCAACTCGATCGCGCGATCGTTGTTACCGTTATCGTGATAGTACCGGGCGACAGCCGGATAAGACCGGTACTTAGGGCTGTCGCCTTGCGGGGGATTAAGTGCCAGGATGTGTTCGGACAGTTCCTTGCCCATCGCGAAGCGCTCGGCAGGGGGAAGGCGCGAATGGTCATTAGCCGGGTGGAAAAGTTGGTCTAGCGCCGAAACCATCCAGTCCTCGGAGTTTTTGTCGATCGCGTCGCGAACCAATTGGCGCATGACGGGCAAGCCGGTCCACATGTCTTGGATTTTGTGAAGCAGCAGATGCGCATGAGCCAGGCGGAAATTGATATCGTCCGGCATCAAGGCGATGCCCTCTTCGATCGCCCAGAGCGCCGTCTTCCAATCTTCTAACTTCACCGCCGCCCAGAATCTGTCATCGATCGGCTGCTTCAACGCTTCTTCGCGCGCCATGGGTTCGCTTGTGGCGATCCGCTCCGTATCGGTGGCTTTAGCTTTATCGCTGATGCGCCAGCTGCCGTTGAGCACTTTCGGCAAAACCTCATCGAGTTGGCTGGGATGACAGATAAAGGCGATGTGGCCGTCTCGGTCGACCACGAACGAGGTCGGAATCCCAACAGAAAAGCTGGGTTCTCTCCAAAGCCTGTTCATTTTCCCTGTGAAGTCGAACGCGATCCGATAATTCAGGTTCGGGCACTTTTCGATCAACCAAGCGTCCAACTTGGTTCGGGCCTCAACGGCCGTTGGAGCATCTTCATCCGCCGCGACTCCGACGATCTCAAGCCCGCCGTGCTTATATTTCTCTTGCAGCTGCATCAAATGGAGCATCTCCGCCACACATGGTCGGCACCAAGTTGCCCAAAATTCGATGATGTACACCTTGCCGCGCTGGAAGTTCGTAAGGGGCTCGCCACGCATCCAGTCCCCCATTTGATCGAAGGCGCCGGTGACTCGATCTGCAATACCATGTTGCTCTCCAAAACCGTTGCCACAGGTTGCGCGACCTTATGCGCGAGCTTGTTTCCCGCGTAGAGAGGGGCACTAGGGTTACAAGGAAGGAGAGCGGCTCTCGTCTCGCGCATCTGCATGCAGTCAGCCTTCACTTAAGTGTTGCCACATCACAATCAGCAAAGGTCAATTAGCAAAGGCCGTGCCAGCGCGCTCGGTGCGCAGTAAGCGCATGATTTCGCATTCAAAAGCCTCGATCTGCCAAGATAGCCAGCTGTATTGAACCCGACATGTTTTCTGCCGCTGTCAGGTTTTGGACAAGCGTCACGCGCTTCGCGTCGCCAGAAAAGCCTAGCCACGGACGACTCAACATGTTCGGGCCGAGGGACGAGGCCGATGGACATCATGACTGCGTGGGCTCCCGCCAGGCTCGTCATCATCGCCCGCTTCACGCCACCGGCTTGAGCGTCTTGCCGTTTAGGTCCTTGAGGCGGTAGCGATCTCGCCATTTGGATTGCAAGGGGCCGCTCCATCCGAGCGCGGCCTGTGCCCCCTCGCCCGCCTTGCGATTGAATTCCTGGGCTGACGACACGGGAGTTCTTCACGACCAAGCCGGTCCAGCTGTAGCTCGCCAATACAGCCATCGTCAGATCGACGATGATGATCGTGGCGAAAAACGCCAGGCCGAGTGCCGGCATGTGCCGGCCGGTGAACTCTCCGGGATTCCTGCTTTGTGTCGTTATCTTCTTCGTTGCCTGTGCTCGGGCGCTAGGGGGACCGCCTGGTGCGAATGTGAGCGTTGTCGCAATTTGACCAGCCCCAAAGACCGCTTGGTCGCCACGCGGGTCGGGCGGGACCGACTGAAAACGCTGAAGATGCGGCCGTCCTCGCCGCTAACCCGGCTACCATCCCAGACGACAGCAACGTGATTGATGCCAGCGATTCCCGCCGGCTCCGGCAAGAGCCCGACCGTCCCGACTCGAAGTTGAGGGCCTTGGCCGCGGCTCGGTCATTACATTGTTCAGCTTCCGGCCAGTAGCCAGGAGAGATCGTGATAGAGCCCATGCGATGCCGCTACGGGTCCGAACTCGGTTGTCGCGCTGAAACGACTCTGTTTCTCGACCTGACGCCGAGCTGCTAAGCCGTGGTTTTGACTGCATTGAGGAGCGCCTGTACCTCTGCGCGGTCTTTGGGCTCCGCGTTACGGATCATCTCGGGCGAGGAGAACCCCCGAGCGCGCGTTAGAGACGTCCGGGATGTTCTCGGCGACGGCGCTTGCAGATTGGCTCCGAAGAGCTTCGCGAAATTTGCGCGTTTGCTGCCACTTTCTCCGAATTGGCATCAGGATAATCGACCAGGGGAGTAGAGCTTCGAACAGCATCGGTGCTAGTCCGAAACCAGTCAGAGAGCCAAAAACAGCGGCAATGGCGGCTTATCAACTATCCATCTCGTCACGCCACCGAAGATCCCCTCACGCAGCCGGCGGCGGCCAAAAGCGCCCATAATTATCATATCGGCAGACGTGTCGATTGCGTGCTGCCCCAGCACCAGTGGCCACGGATTGACCGGCGTTCGGCAACCGGTCGATCGCCACCCGAACACCGTGCCGAGCGAGATAGGCAACGATGCCGGCTCCCGGCTCCGGCCGTTTCCGATGCAGCTCGCCTCCGGATCGACTAGTGCGAGACGAACTTCCTCCGCACCGGATAGGAGATCCAGCGCTTCCCGAACCGCCCGGGACGCCTCGACTCGCGAATTCCAGCCGACCAGCACGCGCCGTGGCCTCAGAGTCGCCTCAGCGCCCTTCGGTACAATAAGCACCGGCTTTCCCGTTTCGAACAAGCTGCCGTTGATAACAAGGGGTCCGAGGTTAATCTCGTTGAGAAGTGCGGGGCCGAGGACTGTGGGGTCGGCGCGGAGCGCCCGCTGTCGCACACGTCACCGATGTTGGCCTGATCGCCATAGTCGGTATCGACGTCATAAGAAAGCCGCATGCCTCTCAGCAGAGTCCGAATTTCGCTGGTCCGTTTTTGCAGTCTGGCCATGTCCTGCGAAAGTCTCTCGATTTGCCGAAACCGTTTTTCCAGTGTGGCAATGGCTTGTCCGCGTTGTTGAGGCCACGGGGATGCCATCGCCGAGCGGCGGAGGCGATATGATCAGTACGGAAAGATGCGCGCCGACCTCGGCACACAAGCGGGCAGCTGTTCTGACGTCCTGATCGGAGTGGTCAGCTCCCGTCACACTGAGCACGCTTTTAAAAGCCATCTGACTGCTTCTCTCTGAGTATGTTTTCTGCGTATGTCGTACTTGTAAGCGCGTTCGAGCCGCTAGACTTGCGCTCCAGCGCGACGGAGATGCGGAGTGGCAGCACACCGGCTACCTATTCAGCGTCTGGTTCAGTGTCCGGCTCCTCGAGCGAGTAGCCGGCCGACCTGATGGTACGAATGACGCTGCCGGGCGAAGCCCTCTTCAGTGCCTTTCTGATCCGGCTAATATGGACATCGACGGTGCGTGGACCGATATGGATATTTTCCGGCCAGGCCGCGACGATCAACTCGTCTCGGCTGAAGACCGTGCCGGGAGTCTCGAGCAAAAGCCGCAGCAGTTTGAACTCGATCGGTCCGAGGTGGATCTCGTGGCCGTTACCGCGGACTCGGTGGGCATCGACCTTCATCTCAAGGCTGCCGCAGCAGAGCCAGCTGCCGTTTTCGATCCCGTTTGAACCCGACTTCGGCAGCGCCAGCTTCGTCCGTAGACAGTCAAGCAGCTTGGCCGGCGCGAAGGGCCGCACAAAGCTCTCGTCAATACCTGCCTTCAAGAGATCGAGGTGCTGGTTCTCGGCGCCGGGCGCGATCAGCGCAATTACGGGCAGGCCGCCGGTCCGGGGCTCCCCCTTGAACCGGGCGCAGATGATGGATCCTGTCGCGATTGCCGGCTGGCAGTCCAGCACCACGGCCTTCGGCTCCCGTTCACTGGCCAATGCAAGCGCCTCCTCCACGCCGCCGGCCAGTTGAATCGTGAAGCCATCCACCTCCAGAATGTGGCTGTGGACCAGATAGAACTCCGGATCCTGCGAACAGATCAGGACCAGTGGCTTCATCAGCGCTGCCCTGCCTCAAAACGCCAATTCGGCCTCGGCCGCGTCGGTTGGTTGAGCTCGCCATCGAAGTCGTCGCCTTTGCCGGCGCAGAGGCCGAGGATTTCGCCCGCATGGTCGATGCCGTGAAGGTGCATGACCCCGCGCCAGCAGATCTTGAAGCAGCGGCCGCAACCGATGCAGGTCGTCGCGTTGATAGCGGTCGCATATTCCGGGATCCATCCGGAGCCTCGGGTGACGAAAGCACTCGTCATGGTGAACTCTCCAATGCAGCGAGCTCTCTCCTTGCAGCGTCCAACTCGGCAAAAATGTTTCCCGGCGACCGCCTTGATCTCGGTCAAGTTGATGGGAAGGTCCTCGGCGAGGTCGTGCAATTCCATCTTCGCAGCCCCCGCGCGCGACTGCAGTTTCCGGACCTTCTTTTGCAGCGCCTCGAGGTTTGGCATGATCCCCTTTCTCGATACCCGGTCCATCACGCTCGTGCGACGTCGGGATAGGCTTCGATGGCTGCGATCGCAGCGTCGACCAGTTTCGTATCGGCCTCGGCGAGTTTCTGGAACGTCTCGAAGCCGAACCGGTGGACGTCGCGCAGGGCTTTCGACAGAACGACCAACCGCCCTGCCGTGAAAACCACGCGCCCGAAGCCCTCAGGGCTGACCTCCAAAATCGGCGATGCCATCAGGCCGGAGCGTTCCTCGATCGCAAGCCCGACGGCGGCGTAAAAAATCTGGAGCCTCCACAGTACGTCCGGATCGGGATCGCCGATGATCGGGATCGCACGCCGCTGTTCCTTGGTGATGATGAAGTCGGCCAGCAGTTCGGCGTCCGTTTTGCCTTCCCATAACCCGTAGGAATCCTGAGCGCGGATCAGCCGCAGGAGGCATTTGACAAAGGGGGTGGCAAAGGCCGCCTCGTTCTCGTTGACAGCGGAGGTAACCGTGGCATCAGACATTTCGTGTCCTCCTCATTTCAGTCCTCGTCCTCGAAGGACGGTTTCTGTTCGGCGACACCTGCCTGAGCCAGCACCTTGCGCAGCCAAGGGGGAGGACACGTCCTGAGCATCATCTGCGTGCGCAACAGCACCTCGTGGATGGTTTCGGGCTGCGGCACTTTGATCGGATGAATTTTTGCCGAAACAACCTTGGCTGCCGAAGGTCCGCCGATCGCCAGACAAAACAGGAGATGACAGCCCTTCAGCACCTCCACCTTCGGGGTGATGCGATCATCGCCCTCAGTTCGGTGCTTCCCGCTCTCGTCGGAAACGTCATCGAAGGCCACGGCCTCGACGAGATTCCACTCCTCGCGCGTCACGTCGTAGACAGCAAAGCGCCTGGCCGAACCGAAATGGGCGTTGAGGTTCTTCATGTCCTGCGTGGCGATCGCCACGCGCAATGCGCCGGCTTGGCGTTCCGGCGTCGGTGCGTGAACCTCGTCAGTGACGAGCGAGAGGCGACGAACGGAGCTCATCTGGCATTTCTCGCTTACGGAGTGGATCAAGCGCCTCAGGCGTCGGCGCGTGCCGGTTGGCTTCGAAAATGTGGGCGACCTCGAAGATCAGGTCGCGGGTTCCCTGGTAGAGGATTGTGAGCTTGTGCTGGCTGCCGAGCCGGTCGAAGATCGGGAAGCCGACCCGCATGAGCGGAATGCCGAGGCGCTGCGCCGCCTGGCGGCCATGGGAATGGGTGACGAGAAGATCAGCGCCGGCGCCAAGAGCTTCCAAATCGCCGAGATCCCCGATCTGAACCGACTGCGCCGGTACTTCCTCCAAAATTTTCGACATGTCGGTCGTGGTGACCGCCGCCGCGATTTCGGAGCCCATTCCGATGAAGAAGCTCGCGAGTTGGTAGAGTTGGTCTGGTTCAGCAGCGATCGCAATTTTCTTACCTCCAAAGTGGAAATGTCCGTCGAGCAACGCGTCCTGCAACTGCGCCCGGCGACGGCGTACCCCAGCCGGCGCGCGCGCGCCCGAAACCGCGGACAGCAGCGAGACGAACCGGTCGGCATCCTTCAATCCAGTCAGCGACCGGAACAGCACGTATGGCACGCCGGTCAACCTCTGCAGCAGCTCGGCCGGGCGGCGCATATGCTCACCGATGACGATGCATTGCTCGGCCGTGCCAAGCTCGCGGATATCCTCGACACTGGTGCCGCCATAGGTGGTGGTGACCCAGCGGTTGGGCACCGTACCGTCGAGCGAGCCGGAGACGTCCGGCAGAATCACCGGCTTGAGTCCAAAGCTTTCAACCATCTCACGCAAATGCTCGATATCAGCCACAGTGAGGTTCCAGCCAGGCAGGATCACGATCTTCTTCGACTGCCGCGCCTGCTCGCCGGGCCGCGTAATCCTTTCGGTCATCGCTGTGACAGCCTTGGCCCAGCCCTCTTCGATCGCGCCATCGAAATCCGGTGTGTTGGCCAGCACCACCTCCGTACCTGCGAGTTCTTCCGTGCGCTTCAGCCTGATATTGGCGATATCTCCTGCGCAGTCTTCGCCCCGGGTTTCCACGAGCGCCGTCGTGCAGACCCCGATCAGCGTTGGCTTTGTGCGGGCCTTGAGGTTGAGGATCGCCTCTTCCAGATGGTCTGCCCCGCCAAGGATCGTCGCCACCTCGTCCATCGCCGTGGTCTGCAAGGGAATGGCTTCCTTGAAATGCCGCACGAACAGCACGAGCGCAAAGCTGGTGCACCCCTGGCTGCCGTGAAACAACGGCATCGCGCCGTCGACGCCAAGAAAGGCCAAGGCGGCACCCAGCGGCTGCGACGACTTCAGCGGATTGACCGCCGTCGCTTTGGTCTGGGGAAGGATGCGGACCATCGGCTTTCCTCAACACTCGCCGAAATCGTCGGCCGTCGTGCCGGCGAATTCCTGGACAACACGCAAGGTCGCGGTCTCGCTTTTCGTGCGCGGCAGTTCCTCCCTCACCGCAGGCTGGCAATCCCATGGTGCCGGCTCCCGCACCTGGCGCCAGATCGGGTTATGAATGGCGAGGTCGATCTGGCGTACGAGTTCAACCATGCCGTCATAGCCGGCGTAAGGATGTTGGCGCTCCTGGTTGATATCGAGCCAGGGTGTCTTGGCTTTCAGCGCGATGAACTGCGTGCGCCCGCCCGACAGCATGATATCGGCCTTGTGTTCTGAGAGCATGGCGTAAAGCTCGCGCGGCGCCATCTGCTCGAACATGTGGTTGTCGTCCTTGAGGATCTGCTTGATGCGCTCCTTGTCTTCGACGGTCGACTTCTTGACAGAGGTGCCAACGATCTCGATGCCGATCTCCATCAGCGCATGGACGACCGACCAGGACTTCACACCGCCGGTGTTGAGCAGCACGCGCTTGCCTTCGAGCCTCGGCCGGTAGGCCGCGAGCTTCTTCCAAGCGATCGCCTCCTCTTCTGCAATCAATGCCTCGGTGCGGCCGAGGATCTCCGGATCGGCACCCTTCTTCACGAGCAGCTGAGAGATCTGTCGGAGCGCTTCCGAGGTGTCGGTGATGCCGTAGAAGGAGCCCTCGAAAAACGGGACGTCCCAGCGCTGCTCCATCTTGCGGGCGAGATTGATGAGCGCGGTCGAGCACACCATCATAGCCGCCCGGGCGCGGTGCGCGGAAGCAACGTCGAGGTAACGCGCGTCGCCCGGAATGCAGGCGCGCACCCGGATGTCCAGCCGATCAAGAAGCGGCTTCACCAGCCAAAATTCGCCAGCGAGGTTGAATTCGCCAAGAATGTTGATGTCGTAAGGGCCGGCATCGTCGGGCTCCACCGTGCCGATGACATGCTCGAGCAACGCCTCGCCGGCAAGCTTGTTGCCGAGATTCTTGGAGCCGACGAAGCCCGGCGCATTGACCGGCACCACCGGTAGGCCGAACTTTTCCGCCGCGCGCCTGCAGACGGCCTCGATGTCGTCGCCGATCAGCGCGGTCACGCAGGTCGGATAGACGAAGATTGCCGGCGGCCCATACGCTTCCTTGATCTCGCGGATCGCTTTGAAGAGCTTCCGCTCGCCCTGCCCCATCACCACATCGAGTTCGGTGAGGTCGGTCGTGAAGCTTGTGCGCCACAGGGTTGGCCCGGACGAAGCCGCACCGCGGTTGTCCCAGGAATTGCCCTCGCAGGCGAGCGGCGCATGGATCAAATGCGCAACGTCGGTGATCGGCTGCAGCACGATCTTGGCGCCGTCGAAGGCACAGCCGCCGGCGGCCGCCCCGGGGGTCAGTGGCTTCGAACAGCCCTTTTTGCGCGCCTTGGCATCCTTGCCGCGGTTCTTCTCGCAGGCAGGCTCGTTGAAGACATCCTGGATTTTGGCTCTGAGCAAGGACATTGCGTCGGTCTCCAAAGTCCCTCGGGAAGATGACCGGCCAAAGCCGACCGTCACGCTTAGCGGGTCAGGTCATAAGAATAGTCCGTCACGCCCGTCTCGCTTGTCTCGCGATCGAGCTTGTCGAAGATCTTGTCGAGGATCGTCGTCAGGACGCGCAACCCGCCTTGGTAGCCCACAAGCGCAAACCGATGGTGATGGTGGCGGTCGAAGATCGGAAACGTCAGCCGGATCAGCGGCGTGCCGGTGTCGCGCTCCAGATACTTGCCATAGGAGTTGCCGATCAGCAGGTCCACCGGCTCGGTGAAGAGCAGCGAGCGCATCGCCCAGAGGTCCTTGCCCGCCCAGACTTGAGCATCCTTGCCGAAGGGCGATGATGCAAGCAGTTCCTTCAACTCCGCTTCCCATGCCGAGGTGCCGTTGGTGGCGAGGCAATGGGTCGGCTCGCCGCCCGTCTCCATGATGAAGCGGGCCATGGCGTAGACAAAGTCCGGATCGCCGTAGATGGCGTATTTCTTACCGTGCAGCCAGGATTGGCTGTCCGCCATGGCGTCAACAAGTCGGCCGCGCTCCACGCGGATTGCCTCGGGGATTTGCTTCCCGGAAATCGCGGAGACCTCCATCAGGAAGTCGTCGGTCGCCTGGACTCCGAGCGGGTAATGAAACGAGGCAGTCGCCTGCCCTACCCCCTCGCAATACTCCAGTGTTTTTCGGGTGTTGTAATGCTGTAGCGAAAGTGTCGCCTGGGCGTTGAGTGCCTTCCTCACGTCTTCGATCTTCGTGCCGCCGTCATACATGCGGTATTCGCCGTCCGATGGCGTGTCGAACTGGTCAGAGGCGTCTTGGATGAAGGTATAGGACACGCCTATCAGATCGAGCAGGCGCTTGAGTTCCCGGTTGTTGCCGACACAGAAGCCGTCGAAGCCCGGAATGATGTTGATGGTTCCCTCGGCTTTCGTTCGCTCCTCGCCTTTCCAGAAATGCTCCAAAATGCCCTTGACCGCGACGTCATAGCCGTCGACATGGCTGCCGACGAAGGCCGGCGTGTGGGCGAAGGGCACGTCGAAGTCGCGCGGGACCGAGCCTTCGTCCTTGGCGTTCTCGATAAAGCTGTGCAGGTCGTCGCCAATGACCTCCGCCATACAAGTGGTCGAGACGGCGATCATCTTCGGGTCGTAGAGTTGGTACGTGTTGGCGAGCCCGTCGACCATGTTCTTCAGGCCACCGAACACTGCCGCGTCCTCGGTCATCGAGGAGGAAACTGCCGAAGCAGGCTCCTTGAAATGGCGCGACAGGTGCGAGCGGTAGTAGGCCACGCAGCCCTGGCTGCCGTGGACGAAGGACATGGTTCGCTCGAAACCGGCGGCCGCGAACACCGCGCCGAGCGGCTGGCAGGCTTTGGCGGGGTTCACGACAAGCGCTTCGCGAGCGAGGTTCTTTTCGCGGTATTCCCACGTCTTGGTGAATTCGCCTTGGTCGGTAACGACCTGGTCCGGGTGAGGACATTCGAAATTCAGCCTCTTCTCGGCGAGCATCTGCCTGTATTCCGGCTCGCGGAACAGGGGCGCGTGGTCGAGAACTTTTTCAGCCGACTGCGGCATGGATAGTTACCTCTTCTCCATCTGGCCGCGCCATACGGCGGCACAGGGACGTCGAAACGTTTCAGGTCTCCCGCGGACAAAGGGCCGCAAGTGTTCATCGGCCTTCCCGGCTTTCGGGAGGCCAGGTTTCATTCCGCAGCGATCGCCGCCGACGGCTCGGCTTTTTTCTTCCAGGGAGCGTCGTAGAGGCCCCAGACCGGGTTGTTGATGGCCAGATCCATATCGCGGGCGAAGATGGCGAAGCCGTCGTAGCCGTGATACGGGCCGGAATAATCCCAGGAATGCATTTGACGGAACGGTATGCCCATCTTCTGGACCGGGTACTTCTCTTTGATGCCGGAGCCCACGAGATCAGGACGGATCCCCTCGATGAACTTCTCCAGCTCGTAACCAGTCACGTCGTCATAGATCAGCGTGCCCTTCTTCACGTAGTGGCCGGTGCGCTGATAATCGTCGTTATGGCCAAATTCGTAGCCAGTGCCGACAATAACCATGCCCAGGTCCTCATATGCCGTGACAACGTGACGGGGGCGCAGCCCGCCGACATAGAGCATCACCGTCCTCCCTTCGAGGCGCGGCCGGTACTTGGCTATGACCGCATCGACCAGGGGCCGGTATTTGGCGATGACCGCCTCGGCCTTGGCCTCGATTTCCGGCCCGAAATGCTTGGCTATCTTGCGCAGAGAGGCTTCGGTCTGGGAGGGGCCGAAGAAATTATACTCCATCCAGTCGATGCCATACTTTTCCTCCATGTGCCGGCAGATGTAGTTCATCGACCTGTAGCAATGGATGAGATTGAGCTTGGCCTTCGGCGCGCGCTCTATTTCGGCCAGCGTAGCGTCGCCCGACCAGTTGCCGACCACGCGCAGGCCCATCTCCTCAAGCAGGATGCGCGAAGCCCAGGCGTCGCCGCCGATGTTGTAGTCGCCGATCACATTGACATCGTACGGGCTGGCCTCGAACTCGACGTCCTTCTTCTCGAACACCCAGTCGCGGATCGCGTCGTTGGCGATGTGGTGGCCGAGTGATTGCGAGACGCCGCGGAAGCCCTCGCAGCGCACCGGCACGATGGTCTTTTCGTGCTCCTTGGCCTTGTTGCGGGACACCGCTTCGGTGTCGTCGCCAATCAGGCCGATCGGACATTCGGATTGCACACTCATGCCTTTGTTCAGCGGAAACAGTTCCTCGATCTCGTCGATGATCCGTTCCAGCTTCTTGTCGCCGCCGAAAACAATGTCCTTCTCCTGGAAATCGGAGGTGAACTGCATCGTGACGAACGTGTCGATGCCGGTCGTGCCGACGTAGTAGTTGCGGCGTTGCGACCAGGAATATTGCCCGCAGCCGACCGGGCCGTGCGAGATATGGACCATATCCTTGACTGGACCCCAGACCACGCCTTTCGAGCCGGCATAGGCGCAGCCGCGAATCGTCATCACTCCGGGGATGGACTTGATATTCGATTTGACCTCGCATTCGGAAAGGACCTCGCTTTCCTCGCCAGCCTCGTCGCCGCTCTTTGCGACGCTGAGGTGCTTTTTGCGGCGCTTCGCCGCCTTGTCAGGATATTGCGACAGCACCTCCTCGATAAGCTTCGCATGGAGGGCGCCGTCATTCTCGTATTCCAGGCTCATGAGACCCCTTTCAAGGTTCAGGGTGACGCCTCACCAACGAGGCGCCGTTCTTTGAAAGGCGCGCCACGTCAGGCCGCGCCACCAGTCAGTAGCGGTCGTTACCGTGCGGCCGCCTTCGCCGCTTCCTTGACCTGAAGCTCGGCAAGCATCTGCTCGTCCGTCTTCATGATGCCGAAGTCGAGCAGCATGTCCTCGAGCTCCTCCATGGTGATCGGGGTGGGGATGGTGCCCTGGCCCGAATTGTTATGGATCTTCTCGGCCAGCGCCCTGTATTCCCCGGCCTGCTTGGAGTCCGGCGCATACTGGATCACAGACATCTTCCTGAGCTCGGCGTGCTGGACGATGTTGTCGCGCGGCACGAAGTGGATGAGCTTGGAATTGAGCCTGGAAGCCAGCGCTTCGGCGAGGTCGAGCTCGCGGTCGGTTTGGCGCTCGTTGCAGATCAGGCCGCCGAGCCGCACGCCACCCGAATGAGCGTATTTCAGGATACCCTTGGCAATGTTGTTGGCGGCATAGAGCGCCATCATCTCGCCGGACATGACGATGTAGATTTCCTGAGCCTTGTTCTCGCGGATCGGCATCGCGAAACCGCCGCACACTACATCCCCGAGCACGTCGTAGGAGACATAGTCGACATCGTCATAGGCGCCGTTCTCCTCGAGGAAGTTGATCGAGGTGATCACGCCGCGACCGGCGCAGCCGACACCCGGCTCGGGGCCGCCCGACTCCACGCACTTGATGCCTTTGTAGCCGACCTTGAGCACATCCTGGAGTTCGAGGTCTTCCACCGAACCTTCCTCTGCCGCGAGGTGCAGGACCGTATCCTGCGCCTTCGCGTTCAGGATCAGGCGGGTGGAGTCGGCTTTGGGGTCGCAGCCGACGATGAGGATTCTCTGCCCGAGGTCGACAAGGGCGGCGAGGGTATTTTGGGAGGTGGTGGACTTGCCGATGCCGCCCTTGCCGTAAAAGGCGATCTGACGCAAACCTGACATGTAGCTTTCCTTCCTTCGTTCCATTCATCGCGGCTGCCGCGACACGAATGCCGGTCGGGCAGCTGTCGCCGCCTCCCACCCAAGGTTTCAAGACTCGTGCCAATTTGGCTCGTCGAGTCGAAGAATAATTTTGTGGTTGTTTTTCAGGTATTTAGCTTGAAGCCGCAGAAAGGATCGTCGGAACAAGTCGTGTAGCGGACCCGACAATGGCGACACAAAGCGTCGGATCGCGATCCTCAGTCACGCATTCGTTCGAACCGCATCGTTGTGTTGAAGGTGAGCGAACAGCATCTCGACCCGCTTGCGTTAATTGCGGGATGCTGCGAACTCTTCTGTTCCGGCGAGCTGACGTGCTTGGTCTCGCGTGTCCTCATCGAAACTGCGCGGAATGTTGCGCGCCACGCTGGCATACCATCGATCCACGGCCATCCATCCGGGGCCAAAGGCGATGATTCCGCCATATCACACCCAAGGCGACTCGGCTCACTTATCGGCGCAGGAGTTCAGTATCGGCGTCATCGCCTTCACATGTGCGTCAATCCGCTCGAGCACTTTCCCCGCGACAACGTCGCGCTCAGGCAGATGCCACCAGTGCTCATTGACGAGTTCGACGGTCTCGACCACTGCCTTCAGGACTGCCGGCTCCGGAAGCCTTGCACGGTTCGCAAATGCCTTCCATCGCGGTGCTGCTAGCGCCTTGAACGAGCGCTCCCCTCCAAGCGAAAACGCCGTGGCGTCGGCGGGAATATATGGCACGGTCGACAGTAGGTCGTAGATTGGTGCAAGCACCGGCTTGTCGCCGTTACCGGGATAAATCAAAGCACCAGTTCTTCAGGTGCATGTCGCCATTGCCGGTGATGACAGTCAGCACCAGGCGGCGGACGAATTCGAGAGCCGCCGTAGGCGAGACGGCCACGCCAAGAGCCGAGGCTATGTCATGGTAAGCGGCTCCCTCGTATTTGCGCGAGGGATAGACACCGAAGACCTGAGCGAAATCCTCGATGTGTATCCTCTCGCCATCGGCGCCGCGATCGAAGCGTTTGACGAGAAGGACCTTGCCCTACGACAGCGTGTTGAATTCTTCGGGAATGCCCTCAAAATTGGACTTCTCGACCAGTTCGCATTCAGGCACCTCCATGCCGATTGCTGCGGCCAGCGCCAGGTTGGCGAATTCGTTCTCCGAAACGCCCGGAAACACCGTTGAAGAAAACTTGGCGATGTACCGGCCTTGCTCGTCGTCCATCGGCAAGGTAAGGCCCCCGCCTTTTCCAGTTTCCATTCTGACCGACAGCTTCATCTGCACGCCGGCAAGTGAGAACCGTGCCTTGGGCTTATCCTTTGAAGCATCCTGCGAAACCGCTATCGCGCCGTCACTTGGCAACGCCCGTACGGCTCCCGGCAGATCGGCGCCCAGCGCCGCTAAGAGATCGAAATCATTGCCTGGCCGGACATTGCCTTCGTGGTGCTTTTCCATCGCCTCGCGTAGCTTCTCCTCCGGTAGGAGGTTCGCGAAAAAGGCCGGCAAGGCGCCCGCCAGAGGCTTCGGTCCTTTCCGCAATCCTCCGGTCGCTGCCCGGAACGACAGGCTGAAAACCGGAAAGCCGCCCGTCGCGCGGTAGGCCTCATCGAAGTTGAATGCATTGAAATCGCCCGGCGTCCTAACGATTGTGCCGATCTTCAGTGCGTTCAAGAGCACGTCCAGCGACGGGATCGTCTTAGGTGCGTGAAAGACTGGAGCCATGATCGTCATCGTCAGATTGAGGAACAAAGGCGGGCAGGTCGTCATCATCATGCGGACGCAACAGAGCCTGGACAGCCGGCACCATGACTTGCGGAACCAGCATCATTTCCAGACCGAGCGCGCGAGCGACATTCATGAGCGTCGTCGCACGCGCCGCCGCGGCCCCCTTTTCGATGTCGCGATAGCGGGGACGGGATATACCCGCCAAACCAGCGACCTGCTGCTGCGTCATGGCAGCGCCCTGCCTCACCTGCCTGAAAAGCCCACCGATTTCGCGCAGAATTTCCGATTCAGATTCCACCATTACCTATACGATTCATTCCAATGCCCCCATTGATATGCAAAGGTATCTCATCCGGCGAGCAAGTTAATTTAATGATCTGTTCGCGTATCATATATGAAGATAATGATATCCAAAGAGATCAGTCCTTCATTCGAGGATCTCCCAGGTTACCGCCGCACAGCGGACGTTCCTCCGAGAACAGCTGCCATGGCCACCGCCCACGGCATTTTCACCGAGCGGTGCGTACGTCGCTGCGAAAACGGCCAACGCAAAGACATTCAGCGAACGGCTAGTTTAACCTCAGCACTGATGCGCCCGACGGGGCCCTATGAACGCGAAACAGACGCGACCGCGGCATCAACCGGCCGGCAGATGCGCCCAATGCAACAAGCGCGCCTGACGCAACGCCGCCAGATCAGCCGAGCCGGTGCAGAAGCAGGCGACGGCCAACTGGCGGATGGCGATCTCGAAATGCGCGACAACCGCCTCGGTGGATACTGTAGCCGCGCGCAGCACGCCGGCCGCCTGCCCGACGATGTCCGCGCCCAGGCGGATGGCCTTGGCCACGTCAACGCCGTCGCGGATCCCGCCCGACGCGATCAGCTTCACCGTTGGCAGCGCCCGACGTACCGCCTGCACGCTGGCCGGGGTCGGAATTCCCCAATCGGCGAACGCCATCGCCACTGCACGGTCGGCGGCATCGCGGGCGCGATCGCCCTCCACCGCGGCCCAACTGGTGCCGCCGGCGCCGGCGACATCGATCACCGCCACGCCCGCCTCGACGAGCGCACAGGCCACCGAGGCGGACAGGCCCGAACCCACTTCCTTGGCCACGATCGGCACGCCCACTCTGCGCGCGGCGCGAGCGATCTGCGCCAGGACGCCGCGCCAGTCGCGGTCGCCCTCCGGCTGTACCGCTTCCTGCAGCGGATTGAGATGGACGATGAGTCCATCGGCCTCCAACGCATCAACCGCCCGGCGCGCCAGGTCCAGGCCGTCGGCCTCGCGCAGTTGCGCGGCACCGATATTGGCCAGCAAGGGAATGTCCGGGGCCAGGCGGCGCAGCGCGCGCGTCAGTCCCTGCGAGTTGCGGGATAGCAGGCTCACGCGCTGCGAACCGACGCACATGGCGATCCCCAAGGCTTGCGCTGCCTCGCTCAGATGCCGGTTGATGGCCTCGGCGCGTGGCATGCCGCCGGTCATGGAGCTGATCAGCAGCGGCGCGCGCATGGTCTTGCCCAGCAGCGAGGCGCGCAGGTCGATCTGCGTCAGGTCCAACTCGGGCAATGCGCAGTGTTCGAAACGGATGTACTCCCAGCCGGCGGCGACCGTGGCCGGCGCCGTTCGTCGATCCAGCACGATGTCCAGATGGTCGTCTTTGCGCCGGCTCAGGGCGGTGTCGCTCATGCTCGCTCGATCCGTCGCATCGGGCGAAGCGTTGCGTCGGATCGGACCGACGGCAGCGCACGCCCGCCGCCGCGTCCCGCGCGTTCAGGCCGGCGCACGCTGGCCTCCCCTCGCAGCGTCGCTGCCGTAGCGGCTGGTCGAGGTCTGGTAGTACTGCGCGCGGATGGTCGCCATGGCCTCGATCAACGGTCCCCACGGCGCGGGAAAGCGTTCTTCCGCCATCACCCGGTGCAGCATGCGCGTATGGCCGGCCAGCTCGTCGTTGAGGAACTCCACCACAGGCATAGCCGGATAGCGCTGCAGCAGCAGGATCGCCGCGTTGTCGGCCTCGCTGGCCGACCTGTCCTTGTCGCGTCCATGCAGATCGTTCTGCAGGCGCCCTATCGCGGAGATGAGCCGCAGGATCTGGCGAAACGCCGGACGCGCGCGCAAGGCCGCCATGTTCAGCCCCCACAGCAACGACAGACAACAGAACACGTTCGTGTAGGCGATCGACTCGATGCCGTTGTGCAGGTACTCGGCGTAGGACCAGCGATCCGCCCCTGCCGGCTGCGCGCGTCCGGCGCGCAGCGCCGCGCAGTAGCACCGGGTATCGTCGAGAAGCTGAGCATAGTCGCGTCGATCGTAGGCGAGCGCGGCCAGCGAAGCGCGCAGCACAGCGCAGCCCTCGAATCCGGGGAGCGCGCACGGCCCGCCCTGCCCCAGCGCCTGCTCCACCGCGGCGAGCTGCTCCGGCGCGATCAGGCCAAGGTCGTTGCAATCGTCGAGCCAGAACAGCAGCGCCAGCTCGCGATAGAACGCCACGATCAGCGTTTCGTCCCGCGGATCGCGGCCGGTGCGGTCGCTGGTGTCGCGCAGGCTCGGGTAGATGCGCTGCAGGATGTACTGGCCGCCCCTGACCGCTTCCACGGCATGCTCGTCGGCGAACCCCGTCAGGGAACGCCCCCACTCCAGCACCTGCTGCAGCGCGCGTTCGGTCTGGATCATGGCGCCGCCCCTGCTCCCTCGCCCAGGACGCGCCGCCCCCAATGAAGTGCCAGCCACAATCCGGCAAGTTCGGCCACGCGCACCACCCGGGTGGGGCAATACAGTTCCTTGCCGATCCACAGCGGCGTCTGCGGCAAAGCATGCGCCGCATGGCGGGCGAGCATCCACTCCAGCGCACGCGCCACCGCCTGCGCGATGCGCCGGCGCCCTGTCGGCTCTTCGCTCCCGTCCATCACGTGCAACGCGAACAGCGCGTAGGCGGTTTCCTCGAATGTGGCCGCGCGACCGGCGCCCCAGCCGCCGTCGTCGCGCTGCGCCTGCATGAGCGCCGCCAGCGCGCGCTCGTCGCGCCACTGGGGCTTGCCTTGCGCGAGCGCAGCGACCGCATGCGCGGTGGGATACAGCCACGAAACGTGCCATTTTTCGTTGTCCCATAGACCGTGCGGGTTGCGATTGGCCTCGACGTAGGCGCTGGTGCCGGCGGCGGGCTTTCCCAACATTCGCAACGCATGCAGGGCGTGGATGTTGGTCGATACCGAGGCATTGCGCTCGCCGGGGAAGGTGACGAACAGTTCGCGGATTTCGAAATGGCGCAACGCATCGACCGCCGGGTCGCGGCCTGCAACGCGCAGGACGCACAACGCAACGGCGGTGTCGTCCGCATCGGCCGCGAAGTGCAAGGCCGGGCCCAGACCGCGCACGCCCAGGCGGGCGTCGAGCTGCGCGACGATCACGCGCACCGCCTCGGCGAGCGCGGGATGCGCGAACAGCCCGGCCAGATGCAGGGTGTACAGCGACCAGCATGGCTCGAACACATTGATCGGCCAGACGTTGGGAACGACACCTTCGATGCCGCTGCGCGTCGCCCTCGATGCCGCCTGCAGATACGCGTCGGCGCGCCCGACCTGCGGCGTGCTCCCCTGTGTCACGGCGTGCGCACGCCACGCGGCGGTGGCCGCCGGACTGATGCCGATGCTGCCGTCGTCATCCGGGCATGCGGTGGTCGGCGACGTCCCCCAGGCTTCCCAGGAGTGCAGCAACGGATGTCCGCTCGGCAACGTCGCCACCGCCCCCAGCTTGACCAGGCACGCTTGCCGCAACGGCAACAGCGCCGGGTGGCGCGGAAACGCCACGCCGCCCAGCAAGGATGCGGCCTCGCCGCACAACTGCGGCAGGATCAGCTCCGCGCCGATCGGCGCGTCTTCCGGCACCGCATGCGCGTAGGGATCGGGCTGGCGCTCGAGGAACCGGGTTGCAGCCTGGACTGCGTCGGCAGCGCCGGGAAGAGGATCGGCACGCTGCAATGCCAGCAACGCCGCCCACGTGGGCGCATGGCGGAACAGCGGGAAGTCCGCGCTTCCCCATCCGCCATCGGCCTGTTGCTGCGCGATGAGCCACGCGTATGCGTCCTGCCGACCGGTGATGTTGCCGTGGAACTGCAGAGCTCGCGCCGTGTCGTAGACGGACGGACCGACGCTGCCGCCGTCGCTCATCTCGCTCAGCAGGTGGCGCAATTCGGAAAGGATCTGTTCGGACAGCGCGTTCACGCGGGATGTTCCTTCTGCAGACGGTTGGCGAGGACCAGGATCGGGCAACCGCTGCGATCGGCGCCGCGGACTCGGACAAAGAGCAGCATGCATCGCCCGCCGACCGGTCGCAGCAGCATAGGGCGAGTCCATGCGGACGGGCGCGCTCATGCGTATGGCGCGGACAGATACACGTTGGCCCGCTGCAGCATCTGCGCCAACCGTTCCGCACGCGGCCCCAGCGGGACGATGGCCTCCCCGGCGTCGCGCAACAAATCTAGCGCGAACTGGCGCGCTGCCTGCAGCCCCATGATCGACGCGCAAGTCGGCTTCTGCGCCGCCGCGTCCTTACCGGGGGTCTTGCCAAGCGTCGCGGTATCCGCTGTCGCGTCGAGAATGTCGTCGATCACCTGCAACGCCAGCCCGAAACAGGCGGTGTAGCGATCGAGCGCACCGTACAGCCCAGCGTGCGCGGCATCCTCCGCGATGGCGCATAGCGCGCCCATGCGAACGGACGCGCGCACTAGTGCTCCGCTCTTCATCCGGTGCATCGCCACGATCCTGTCCAGCTCGGCGTGCTTTCCGACCAGCGACAGATCCATGGCCTGCCCGCCTGCGGCACCCTCGGCGGACACCGCCTGCGCCAGTTCGCGCACGAGCGCGATACGGTTGTCGCCCGGCGCATCCAGGCTCGCCAGGGTCAGGAAGGCGTGCGCCTGCAGCGCATCGCCGACCAGGATCGCAGTGGCTTCGCCGAACTTGACGTGCACGGTCGGAAGGCCGCGGCGAAGCACGTCGTCGTCCATTGCGGGCAGGTCGTCGTGGACCAGGGTACAGGCGTGCATCATCTCGATGGCGGCGCCGACGTCGTCGAGCGTGTGCGCCGGCGTGTCGGCCAGTGCGCCGGCAGCCATACAGAGCAAGGCGCGGGTGCGCTTCCCGCCATTCAAGGTGGCGTAGCGCATCGCCGCCATCAGCTCGGTCTCACCGTCGTCTTCGGCGCAGAGAAGACGCGCCAGCGCCTGTTCGACCCGTTTTGCGCCGTCCTGCATCCAGATCTCCGGCAGCAGCCTGCCGGATGCGCCGCGCGCCTGCGCGCCCAATCCGCCGAGCGCGGGAACGCCAGTTCCGTGGTCGTGTAGCGTGGAACCGGTCTGCATGTCGTTCATGTCCTTGTACCTGACAGCAGACGGCCACGGCGAGCGGCGAGCCGATGCAGTGTTGCCGGCGTCGCACCGAGCGCGCGCGCCGAGTGCAGCAATGCCGCGCGTCGCCGGCGCCGCTGCCTCGCCACACGGGGTATGCGATGCCAGCTCACGAGAATCCGATGCGGATTTTCATGGAGGGTTGTGCTGTCGGGTAATAGCGCCGGCCTTTTTCGGCGTCGCTCAGCAACCGCGGCCGCACCCCGGCCTTGTGCATGGTCAGCGCCAAGGCGATGCTGAACTGCACCAGTTCCAGCCATACTAGGTGGTAGCCCATGCAGACGTGTGGGCCGCTGCCGAACTGCAGCATGTCCACCGGCCCGATCGGCCCGGTGCGTTGCAACCACCGCGCCAGGCGGAACTGATCAGGCGCCTCGTGCAGCAGCGCCGAGGTCGAGAAATGCAGCAGCGGGATGCATAGACTTGTGCCCGCGGGAATGCGCCGCTGGCCGAGTTGTAATTCCTGCGTCGCGCGACGCGGTACGAGCGAGGACGCCGGATGCATGCGCAGCGTCTCGCGGAACAGCGCCTCGGCAACCGGATACTGCGCCAGGTCCGCGTGCCGGGTCGGCACCGCGCCCACGCGTTGCGCCTCCTCGACCAGGGCGTCCCACAGCTCAGGCTGCCGCGCCAGCTCGATCACCATCCAGGCCATAGTCGAGGCGGTGGTCTCGTGACCGGCAAGCAGCAGCAAGCGGATATTGGCGACCAGGACGTCATCGGAGAGCGCATCGTCGCTGCGATCGAAGGCGCTCACCATGTCGTTGATCAACCCGGTGCGCGCGGCATGCGCGCGCGCGTCGCGGATGAACTGGCGTGACTGCGCGTCGATCCAGTCGCGGGCGGCGCGGCCGCGCCGCAAGGGCGTTCCGGGCAGGTCGACCGGGGGCGCGACGATCAACTGCAGCAGTTGCCGGTACTTGCGATGCCATTCCGGCAGGTCTTGGGCGGGGATGCCCATGAGACTAAAGGTGAGCTTGAGCATCAGGTCGCCGGTTTCGGGCAGGATAGTTACTTCACCGCGATGGCGCCACGCCTGCACCCGCGCCCGGATGACGGGCTCGAACAGCTCGCCAATGCCGGCCTCGGTCAGCCCCCTGGGCAGGAACGCCGCCTTGATCCCATCGCGCGCCTGCCGGTGCGCGCTACCGTTCAAAGTGACCAACGTTCCGCCAAGGATTTCGGGCGCGATCTCTGCGATCAGCGCCGAGGACACGTGCTTGTGCCGGAGCAATGCGATCACATCCGGATCCAGGCAGGTCATCAGGTGTCCGGCACGACCGAAGTCCAGCCAGAAGTGACTGCCCAGCGTCCGTTCCGCGCGCTGCAGCAGGCGCGGCAGGTCGCAGACTATGGCGGGAAGATGCCCGACCAGGGGGAAAGCGCCGGGCATGACCGGGATGTCGTATCGCAGCCGGCGCCGACGGTTGAGCGGGTTGAGCAGCATGTCCATCACCTCCCTGGCGCAGCGTCCGCTTCGGCGGTGTCGCCGGCTGGCCGCGCGGCGCGGCTGTTGCCACCATCGGCATATGTCGGCACATGCGTCAGCATGCCGCCGTCGATGCACACGACTTGGCCGGTGATGAACGCAGCATCGTCGGAGAGCAGGAACGTCACCAGCGCGGCGACGTCCTCGGGGCGGCCGACGCGCGGCAGGAGCTGGTGCCGGCGTAGATGCCGTTGCATGCACTCGTCCAGCTTGGCGAGGAGACGCTCGGTCATGATAAGACCCGGCGCAACCGCGTTGCAGCGGATCTGCGAGTGACCGTACTGGGTGGCGAGCGAGGCCGACAGCATGTTCATCGCCGCCTTCGAGGCGGCGTAGGACGTCTGCGCGGTATCACCGCTGAGCCCCTGGCACGACGACATGTTGACGATCGCGCCACCGCCACGGGCGATCATCCGTGGGATGGCCTGCCGGCAGCAGAGCAGCGTGCCACGCAGATTGGTCGCGATCGTCTCATCCCAAACCGCCAGGTCCAGGTCGAGAATCGCGCGGTCTCGCGGGGTCAGATGCATGGCGCTCGCGTTGTTCACCAGCAGGTCGACCCCACCAAAGTGCTGCTCCGCCGTCTCGAACAGCGCTGCCACCGCCTGCGCATCGGCGATATCCATGGCTATGGGCAGCGCGTGGCCTGCTTCGGCCGCGATCTGCGCGGTGCAGGCTATGGCCGCGGAGCCATCAATGTCGGCCACCACCACTCTGCCGCCCCCGCGCGCGATGGCGAGAGCGCATGCCTTGCCGATGCCGGCGCCAGCGCCGGTCACCACGGCCACCTTGCCTTCAAACCGTCCCATCGTGTCTCCTGAATTGCATTGGTCTTTCGCGGCATGCCGCTGGGCCTGCGCCGGAGAAGGCGTCGGGTCGGCGCTGGCGCGCTCGTCATGGCCGGCGTCGCTTTCGATGACCCGAATGGCGGCGACCGGGCACTGGTTGGCCGCAAGCCGCACGGCGGCGTGCAGCGCGTGCGGGACCGTCGCCACGCACACTTCGGCCACGCCGTCCGGTTCGCGCTGGCGAAAGGTGCCCGGCAGCGTCAGCACGCATTGCCCGGTAGTTCCACACAGATCCTGATCGACCAGGACGCGCATCTCAGCCCTCCTGCCCATGCAGCCGGACCGGCAGCGCGCGGAACGTCCTAAGGAACGCGGAGGGCTCCCGGGTCGGCTGCTCGGCCAATGCCAGCGTGGGGAAGCGCGCCTGGATCCGCGGCAGGCTTTCGGCCAACTGCACTCGGGCCAGTTGCGCACCCAGGCAGAAGTGGATGCCGTGCCCGAAGGTCAGCATGATCTTCCCGTCGATCGACATGCCAGGACTGGTGCCGTAGAACCGCACGGGATCGAAGCGGTCGGGATCGGCGAAGGCGTCCGGGTCGCGATTGCCGGCCGCGATCAGAACGCGCACGTCCGCGTTCTTCGGGATCACCACGCCGCCCAGTTCGATGTCGCGCTGGGCGATACGCGGAATGGAGCTGAACATGGCGGGCGCGTCGTAGCGCAGGGCTTCTTCGACGAATGCCTTCACCCCCACGGCATCTCCCTTCAGCCAGTGCCGCTGTTCGGGATACGCCAGCATCGCCAGGACCGCATGGCCGATGGCCGCGGCAGTGGTGGCGAAGCCGCCCAGCAGCATGCCCCAGAGCATGCTGATCAATTCCGCATCCGACAGCATCTCGGCATCGTCGTCGTGTGCGCCGACCAGCATTGACATGATGTCGTGGCGGGAATCGGTGCGCTTGCGCTGTATGAGGTCGCCGAAGTAGGCCTTCACCCTGGCGCTGGCCGCGTCCCCCGCAGCGAGTTGGGGATCGCTGGCGTGCGGGCTTAGACCTTCCAGAATGGCGCTGATTCCGGCGACGAGCGCGAACATGTCGTCCCGGGGCATGCCGAACAGTTCGCCGAAAACCAGCATGGGCAAGGCAAGCGCGAATTCCTGATGCAGGTCCACTGCCTCCCCGCGCTCCAGTGCGGGCGCCATGCCGTCCAGGCGCGCTGCGACAATGCGAGCGATGGTCGGCCTCAGGTTGTCGATCTGGCCGATGGTGAAATCGCGCGAGATCAGCCGGCGCAGACGCGTATGCGTTGGAGGTTCCTTCATCGCTAAAGTGGACGCCAGCAAACTTAGCGACAGGCTGGTCGCCGCACGCGGGAAATAGCGTGCCAGTTCGCCTGGTGCCGGCCCCCGAAAAGCATCGCCCGTGGCCTTGAGCGCCCAGTAGATGTCGGCGTGGCGGCTCAACAGAAAGAGGCCCGACGCCGCGCGATGCACCGGATCGTGCTCGCGCAACCACCGCATGAACGGATACGGGTCGTGGATGCACGCTGGCGACGCCAGTTCGGCGAAGGCGTCCCGGCATGCTGCCGTGGTTTCTTGCACGTCCATCTTGGTTACCTGTTGGCTGGCTGATCTGACCGGCGCGCGCCAGGCGCGCCGGCAAATTGCGGAGAAGATCGCGATTCCCGGCGGCGTCCGCATCACCAGAGCACCGGGAACTCCTCGAACCCGCCAGTGATGATCTCCTTGCGCAACTTCAGTTCTTCGGGCGCCACGGCCAGGCGCAGCGCGGGAAAGCGCTGGAAGATCGAACCGAACACCACCTTGAGTTCCAGCCTGGCCAGCGCCGCGCCGATGCAGTAGTGCGGCCCATGGGAGAACGCCAGGTGCGGGTTTTCGTCGCGTCCGATGTCGAAGATTTCCGGGTCGTCGAAATGGCGCGCATCGAACGACGTCGCCGGCAGGCCGACCAGCACCTTGCTCTCCGCAGGAATATCCACGCCCGCGATGGTCACGTCGGTCCTCGGATAGCGCATGATGCCGTCCCAGCCCGCGCCCGGCGGGTACATGCGCAGGATTTCCTCCACCGCCTTGTCCACCAGGGATGGATCGCCGACCAGGCGTTCGCGCTGTTGCGGATGGCGGAACATGGCCAGCAGGCCGAATTCGATCTGCGCGACGGTGCTCTCGTGCCCCGCCACCAGCATGCCCGTCGCCAGGCCGATCGCCTCTTCCTCGGTCGCCTTGCCCTGGTCGACCGCCGCGAGCAGATCCGTCAGCAGGTTGTCGCCAGGATCCTGGCGCTTGTCCCGCATCTTGCCGCGAATGTAGGCGCGCAGTTCTTCCCAGGCCAAGCGCGACGCGCTGCGCGGGCCGCTTTCATGCTGGTGCGTCATCACCTCGTCGGACAGCCCGGCGAAAAAGGCGTGATCCTCGTAGAGCACGCCCATCAGCGCGCTGATGACCATGGCCGGAAGTGGAAAGGAGAGGTGGCGCCGCAGGTCGGCGGGCTGAGGCTGGGCCGCCAGTGTCTCGAACAACTGCGCGGCGATCACCTCGACTTGCTGCGCGAGCAGCTTCACCCTGCGGTTGCTGAAGGCCGGCGCCACGATCGTGCGTAACCGGGCATGCTCGCCCCCCTCGTGCGAGACCAACCACCCCGGCGATCCGAGAATCACCGAATCCGGGGTGAATGTCGCCGGCGGCATTCCCGAGGGCCGGAACGCCGCGTCGGACAGCACCGCCTTGGCTTCATCGTAGCCTGTCACCCACCAGCCTTCGTGCCCGGACGGGAAGCGCACGCGGTGGATCGGACCGTTGGCGCGTTGCGCCAACATCTCGGGCGAGGGCTCGATGTGATCGACGCGCCACATCGGCAGCGTCGGCAAGGGTTGTTCGGACATGGTGGCACTTGATCTCTAAGCGATGGAAGGGCGGGAGGTGACCGGCAGGCGCTGCGGGCCGCGAATGGCTTAGGAAGGCATGTAGACGACGTCCTCCGCAGCGTAGCCCGATTCGATTATCAAGGTCGGCCAACGTGTAACTGCCTAGGCATACCGCGCGGCGAGATGCAGAACGTTATCCTGCGCCTTCGAGTTCAGGATAAGGCGAGTGTGGCGGGCCTTTGAGTCGCAGCCGGCCATCAAGATTTCCTGCGCAAGGGTCGACAAGGGCGGCGAGCCTGTTTGGTAGGGGGCGGTTTCGCCGAGGCCCACTTCCCATAGAATGCTATCTGATGCGGATTTGACATTTTGCTTTTCTTTCTTCGTTCCATCGATCGCGGTGCCATCCACGAAAGGAAGGTCGGTCGGCAGCTCCCGGCCCGCAACGAAGGAGCTTCAAAACTCGTGCCAATTTGGCCGACCCAGCAGAAGAAAAAATTGTGATTGCTTTTCATCGGGTTAGCCTGAGGCCAGACAAGAGCTCGGCGAAATAGGCCGGTGTCGCGGGCCAACAAAGGGGACAGAACAGTGTCGGATAGTACGCCTCGGCGACCTTTAGGTCGGGCTTGCGACATTCTGGTCCAGTTTCGAACATAAGAGGGTGGCAAATAGACACGATTGGGGAATTCGATCCTCACGGAGTCAGGCGCTTGCCGAAGCGCGCGCTCATGGTTGCTGCGACAGGCGCATGTTCGCGAAAGCCGAGCCTGCGCACGCAAGAACACGTTTGCGGCAGACGCTACGAAATCGCTGCAGTGCTCGCCGGTGTGAGGTAGGGCATCGGCTCGGCTTTCGGTTCGTCTTTGTCCAGCCGGTGCGGAAGCGCCGCATATCCGCACCATACAGCACCCTTGTCGAGCGTGCTGACGAGGCGGTTATAGGGCGCGCCCGGTCTTGAAGACACGGTCCTCCCAAGAAAAAGGATCGCTCCAAAAGCATCTCTATTTGAAATGGCACGCCGCTTGCTGCTCCTGGTCAGAGCCCATCAAAACACGATGAAAGCGACTTGCGCCATGCCCGACACGCGAAGCTCTAGACCGTGGCCTGAGGAGACGGTGCCTGTTCCCGCTGAACATCGGTACATCATCTCCTCCGGAGGTCCCTCCTCGGTAGCCGCTTTGCGCACGGCTGGTCCGATGCCGGCACGCCAACACATGGCGCTCGCGCAATTGCCGTCTACCGGTTCTGATCAGCATGTGAGTGCCCAACAGCCCCATCAAAGAGCCACCGAAGCCAAGGTCGGCGGGTCACTGGCAAACTTCGACAATACGCCGAACCAGCTCAGTAACGCGGGTCTCTTGCGTGAAGTCACATTTGAGGCCTCCACACGCGTTCGATATTGGCTACTTCGGGCCCGCTATCACTTTGTCCCGGGCACGAGCGCGAGCGTTGGATGCCGCTTCCGGCGCCATAGCCGTGGAAAGATTGCCCCAGCGGCTCGACAGCCTCCACTTGCTCAGATCGATGGCGTTCGGGTGACGAAGACCAGCAGCCAAGACGTTCCCCTACATCGGGATGAAAAAGGGGGGTGCGAGCCGCGAGGGCCTCATTTCATGCCCAGCATACGAGCCTTTGCTCGGTATTGCGCCAGCCTCTACCAGAATCCAGCGCGCCAGTTTTTTCCTCAGGAGCAAGTTGATGACCGTTCAAAAGAAGGTTCCCTTCGTCACCTTTCTCACGCGTGTTCGCGATGAGTCAGTCCAGGGCCCAAATCCATATCGCTGGGAAGAAAAGACATCTGACGACTACTTTGCCGGCAAGCGCGTCATCCTGTTCTCGCTGCCTGGCGCCTTCACTCCGACCTGCTCGACCTACCAACTGCCCAATTTCGAAGAGCTCTATGATGAGTTTGAGAAGGAGGGAATTGACGCGATTTACTGCGTCTCCGTCAACGATGCCTTCGTCATGAATGCGTGGGGGAAGTCCTTGGGCCTGCAGAAGGTGGAGCTCATCCCCGATGGCTCAGGCGAGTTCACACGCAAGATGGGCATGCTGGTCGCCAAGGACAATCTCGGCTTCGGGATGCGCTCCTGGCGCTACGCCGCCCTGATCAACAATGGCGTGGTGGAGCAGTGGTTCGAGGAGGAAGGTTTCTCCGACAACTGCGAGGCCGACCCCTATCGCGTCTCATCCCCGCAAAACGTTCTCGAAACGCTGAAAGCCGCCGCATGACCTAGAAAACGTCTCACTCGTGCCATTGCCCGCCCCAAGAGGCTCCTCGACAGGATTATCGCGCTCGCCATGCAATCCTCAGCAAGCCTGCTTCAGCGCCAGAAGCAATCCATGGTCGCATCGCCTCAACTCATTGAGTCGATTCGCTTGCTGCAACTGGCGCATACTGAACTGCATCAGTTCGTCGAGCGGGAAATCGAGAAGAACCCGCTCTTGGAATCTGCGTCAAACGATGGCGGGCCTTTTGGCGATGTTTCGATTTCGGGAGCGGATCAGCCTGTCGGCCCACGCGCAAACGCCGTTGACGGACCGACCGGGGCCGGGTCGCCTGAACGGCTCGGGCAATGGAAATCACTTCGCAACACGACCAACAACCCGCCGGGTAATGGCCCTTCCCTCGACGAGTTTGCCAGCCTCGCGGAGACATTGCACGACCATGTCGCTCGTCAGATCGCCCTCACTGCGTTCACACCACAGGAGCGGCTGATCGCTGGCCAGCTTGCCGCCGATCTGGAAGACACTGGCTATCTTCGGGCAAACCTTTTGGAGCTGGCCGAGAGCCTGAATGTCCGTGAGGCTGTTGTAGAACGGGTTCTCGGAACCTTGCAGCAATTTGATCCACCGGGAATTTTTGCGCGAACTCTCGGAGAATGCCTCGAAATCCAGTTGCGCCAGCGAGACCGGTTTGACCCGGCAATGGCAGCTTTGGTTGCCAATCTTGAAATGCTTGCGCGACGCGATTTTCAGGCACTGAAGCAGCATTGCGGCGTCGATGAAGACGACCTTCTCGACATGATGCATGAGATTCGGGCGCTCGATCCCAAGCCTGGAAACCGATTCCAATCCGGTGCGTCTGAATCAATCATACCCGACGTCTGGGTCACGCCCTCGCCGGAAGGCGGGTGGCAGATCGAACTTGATCCGGCCACACTGCCCAAGCTGCTGATCAACCAGACCTACTATGCCGAAGTGTCGCGTCAAACTGTCCAAAATTCGAAAGATCAAGCATTTCTCAACGAATGCTTGCAAAACGCGAACTGGCTAATCCGCAGCCTCGATCAGCGCGCCAAGACGATTGTTAAGGTTGCGGCTGAAATCGTGCGCCAGCAGGATGCCTTTTTGGAACATGGCGTCGCCCACCTGCGGCCTCTCAATCTCAGAACCGTCGCTGACGCGATCGGCGTGCACGAGTCGACGGTAAGCCGGGTGACCTCGAACAAGTACATGCTTACCCCGCGCGGAGTCTTTGAACTGAAGTATTTTTTCACCGTCGCGATCGCGTCCTGCCAAGGCGGCGATGCGCACTCCGCCGAAGCTGTCCGCCATCGGATCAAAGCGATGATTGCCGCAGAATCTCCCGGCGACGTGCTTTCCGACGATGACATCGCTGTCCGGCTGAAGGAAACCGGCATCGATGTTGCGCGCCGCACCGTCACAAAATATCGCGAAGCAATGAACATCCCCTCCTCCGTGCAACGCCGCCGCGAAATGCGCTTGTGTCTTTAATGTGGGTCAAGGCAGCCAACCTCATGTTGCAGTGCATCCAAAGTGGAGACTTCGTTCATGACCCGATCCGCGGCAGGCGTCATGGACGCTGTTCTGCACGACCCAGAAAAGCCCGACCAACCGTCTGGTCCCGCATGGGGCGCGGTCATTTCGCTTTCCTTGGGCACCTTCGGGCTGGTGACGGCAGAGTTTCTGCCCGTCAGCCTCCTCACGCCCCTCGCGCATGATCTCGGTGTCACCGAGGGTGCGGCTGGACAGGCGATGACGGCGACCGCTATCGTCGGGGCGATCTCGGCGCCGACGCTGGCCATCATCACAAAGCGCCTGGACCGCAGGATCGTCATGTGGGCGATGACGCTGCTGCTAATCCTGTCGGACGTTCTGGCGGCCGGCGCGTGGTCGCTGGCAGTACTCCTGACGGCACGCGTCGTGCTCGGCATAGCGCTCGGAGGCTTCTGGTCGATGTCGGCAGCACTGGCGATGCGGCTCGTTCCAAGCCACCTCCTGCCGCGCGCCATGTCGATCATCCTCACCGGCGTTTCCGTTGCTACCGTTTGCGCAGCTCCAATCGGCGCTTATGTCGGCGATATCTGGGGATGGCGAAGCGCCTTCATGGTCGCCGCAGTCGTCGGCGCCGCTACACTGCTGGTGCAACTCATAACCATTCCGAGGCTGCCTCCGGTTGGAGTGGCTAGCTTCCGCAGCCCGCTGGATGTGGCCAAGATTCCGACGATCAAGGTCGCGCTTTTGGTCGTCCTGCTGGTCGCTTCCGGCCACTTCGCCGGCTTCACCTATATCCGCGCCTTCCTCGAGAAGGTTCCCGCGCTGGATGTCGAGACGATCTCGCTTGTGTTGCTTGCTTTTGGCATCGGCGGATTCTTCGGCAATTTGGCCGGCGGGCTGCTGGCCGAGTACAGTCTCAAGGCAGTCGCGGCCCTTGCACCGCTGCTCATAGCGATTGCCGCTGTTTCGCTGCTGACGGCGGGAGCATCGGCCTCGGCCTCGGCGGTTGCAGTTGCCGCCTGGGGCTTTGCCTTCGGCGCAGTGCCGGTGGGATTGCAGACGTGGATGGTGTGGCGCGCCGCTCCCGAGCAGGCCGAAAGCGCCGGTGTGCTGATGGTCGTAGCGTTCCAAGTGGCAATCGCAGCCGGCGCGATTTTCGGCGGACTATTGGTGGACAATGCCGGGATTACCAGTGCCATTGCCTACAGTGCTGTTGCCACGTTCCTCGCCGCCCTGACAGTGTTCCTGCTCGGCCCGAAGCGCGAAACCTAGACCGCCTGACAGAAGAGGTCTCAGCAGCGCAGCGGGACGAGAGATGCAATCGCATGCACGGCGCGGCGCGATCCTCTGCATGATTACGCATGGACCAGCGCAAGCGCCTCGCCGGCTTCACCTCCGGGCCATAGCGACCTTCGCCGCGGCGTACCAGTCATAATGACCCGTCGTACAAAACCTGGTGATAGTGTGTGCAGCGCCAAGCTGATTTCAGCTTCGGGATTTTTGATTTTGTGCGCCTCGTCAAGCAAGGCCGCTACCCTGCAGGTTTTGAGAAAGAGCTCCCAGCCGCTTTCTCTCAGAAACTAGAACCTCATAATGCGCGAGATAAATCCTCGCGGGACTGTTGAAGGCATAGAAGTTCGCGTTCCGGTCCTGCCCGATGATGCGCGGGCGCAGGTCGCTGTGGCTGCCGATTTCGGTCCGCCAATTCTCAATCAGACTCTTCTTCGTGATGATGAGCACAGAGTCAACGAGGTCGCGTGAGAGCCATGAGAGCGCAAGGTCTAGGCCGATCTTTGTCTTTCCTAGCCCCTGCTCATGAAATATCGCTGCGTAGGGAAGGTCCCTTATGGCGTTGAAAGCGTCCAGTTGATGTGAGAATGCCGAGCGCTTGGCATCGAGACTTGCCGATTCTGCACCTTCAACATTGCTTCACTCCCAGGCCGTCAATGACGACGGCTTGTGTTCGAGCATCTTGAAAGGGAGCTTTGAGCTCGACGAGTAGACGTCGAGCGGCCATGGACGCCGGCAGAGGAACGCTCAGCACAAAGATGCCCTTCGGTGTCTGAGCAAGATAGGGAGAAATGCGTTGATCTGCTTTCGGCTATGTTCGTTTTCCAGGTCGGCTTTCGTTTCGCCTCGCCAATGAGCGAGGCTGTCGTTGGGACATTGATTGCAAACAGGTCGGGCACATAACCGTTCACCCGTGGTCGCCGCTCACTGCGCAGCGGCCGGACCGCATCGTCCCTGATAGAGACGTTTGCAAGCCACCCAGCGCCATTTCGGCATATCCGAAGCAAGGCTGTTGCGTTACGGACGCCTGCAACGGAACGACAGAGGCCTGCTCGTGCCCAATTGGCGGATGGTCGCCCGCAGGATTCGCTCTGTCGAGCAACTTGTCAGGTTCGACGTGGTCGCCCGCCAGCTTCCGGCACCGGCGCGCAAGCTCATCCTGGACCCTACCGGAGAACGCTTCGCGGACCTGCCTGATGGAGTCGGCAGCGCCCTCGGATTCTAGAAGGCGGTCGATCTCTGAAAGCCGGAAGACGCCACGCTCGGGATCAGACACCTGATCGGCTCCGTCGACGATCGCGGTTGCGATCTTCACCAGGAGTGGCCCCGATGTTCAGCCACCCATTCCGGCGCTATCGCCGCCACCGCCACCATCCTGAATCGCAGCCGGTCCACTTCCTGAGGACGGTAGGCGCCGAGGCTCCGCTTGATGTCCAGGATCAGCCCGCTGTGTGTTGTTTTGTTCACCACGAAGAGATCAGGCTTGTAGGTCTCGGTCGAATGTACCCGAGATGTAAAGCGCACACCCTTGATCTTACCGGAAGGTGTCCGCTTCAGCATCTCCTGCGCGGCGGACACGATCGGCATCGCCGTTGTCGACAGGAGTTTGAGGTCGGGGTTCTTCTGGACGGCCTGCCCGATGGCCAGTTCAAGCAGCCGACCTTCCTGCATCACCGCCGAACGGAAGAAGCCGAAGAGCGACGCACACTCGCCGAAGGTGAGGTCGCCCCGGGCCTCTCCGGCGAGCGCCGCCTTCATCGCTTCGTCGACCAGCCTGTCGATGTCGTCGTCGAAGGGTCCAGGCCGCACCGATCCAGTCGATAGCCCCAGATGGCGTCGATTACCCGCCCGCCGCACCGTCGCATTCCGCCTGTCCCCTTCCGGACGGCGGAAATGCCATCTAACAATTCTCATAGCGCCAAGACCTCTTACCAGGTTGCGGGTCAGGCCTCCGTTCGGTGTTGCAAGCACGGGCCGATTTCGTCTTGCCCTAACGTGAGCGCCGCTAGCCGATCGGGATCCGGACCAGATCTCAAGCTACGAGCTCAGACATGGTTAATTTGTCAGGACGGCGTCTAGGTTAAGGGCGGCTGCCATTGTGTTCTTCGATGATGAAATTCCGTTCTGGCGGCGGTGCTAGTTTTGCAGATTGCCCGCACAGAAAGGTTCACTCTCGGCAGCCGCCAGATAGCCGGCGGCTTCCAGTGAATTGCCGTGCCGACCGAAATGCCTATCCGACTCACTACGGAAATGATCGGCCATACCCTGCGAGCCGAGGAGCGCAGACTTTTCAGCGAGATCGCTTTCGATCTCGACGAGGACTCTTGAGGCCCGCTCCCGAAAACGCCGGTTTAGCTCCAGCGCGCCAAAATGATAGGCAAGGCGTCCCGCGAGATTGCCGTAGATCTCGGCATCTAGCGCCACCCGGTAGTGCAGCACAGGGCCGCCAGCCTCATAGCCAAGTTCGGCGAAGAGCCAGCGGATTGCCGGCAGCGCATCAAAATACGGGTGCAGCAGATAGCGGTCTGCAGCCTGCGGCTGCTCGGCTAGTTTAATGTGATTGCAGGCGTGGCAGATCGGGACGAGGTTGGCCGGGCAGATGTTCAGTTCCCGGTAGTCCATCTTGGGCAAGAAGTGATCGACCTCGTAGACTTCGCCGAAAGTGCAGTAAGGACAGTAGCGTGCCGAGTTTCGAATGACATCGTATGCCCAACGACCGCGACCCTCCTTGTCCACAAGGCGGTTGTCGTAAAGCGGGCGGACAAGTTTCTCCTCGGGGGCCGTGAGGTCGATCGGCGCAACACCGGCCAGCCCGCCGCCCGCAGCCGCGCCGACAAAGATCGCACCGGCACCCACTATTTGGTCACCGAGGTTCACAAGGGTAGCCCGGTCGGCATTCCTTTGTGTCTGAGCGACGCAATCATCAAATAGCGACCGATGATCGATCGCAGGCACAGGGAGAGGGAGCAAGGCTATTCCTCTCCTGCCACGAATGCGCGGGTAAGGGCTCGGCCCTCGCTTCCAATTTGCTTGTCAAAACGAGCCTGCACATAGTCGTAGTTCCTGCCGAGCGCAGCCTCTTGCAGCAGTTTGTAAAAGCCACTCTGTTCAATCTCCAGGCCGAAGACCTTTCTGGTCAAGACGCTGACATTCTCGGCAAAGGTCTCGTCGTCTGGGCGCAGTACACGGAGACTTTCCCCCGACCGCATCAACATCGATACGCAACTGGCCGGAACCTCTTGTAGCACAACAGGCGAATGTGTGGCGACGATCGCCACAGCATTTCGCGACACAAGAAGATCGGAAACGGCCCGAACGAAGGAGCCTAGCAGCGGCGGATGAAGATGTGTCTCCGGCTCATCCATGAGCACAAGCGAGCGGTCACTGATGCATTCGACCAGCCGTGTCAGCGTGAGGAGGACGATCTTGTGTCCGGAGCTCATGCGGGAAAACGCCACTAGCATGCGGTCAATGGCGTCTGCCTGTCCGGAGAGGAACATGGCCTCAACGCCGATATCACCGATGCCTGGATCTGAGGATACGATCCGCATAGCATCGAGCCAGCGTTCTAGATGCTGGGGTTCGGCCGAGACGTTGTGCAGGGACTGCCCGAACTCGGCATCGAGCTCGTCGGTAGATTTGATTCTGACGCGGCCATCACCCGGTGCAGGAGCGCCGTCCGACTTGATCCCGACGTAGTAGTAAGGAAGCGTTGTCTCGGTACGTGCACGCCCGTTGGGGATGGGATCGAAGCGATCGAACACGCTGAAGGAGACAATCACGAGATTCAGGAACTCGCTCGGACCGGACTCCTGCGTATCAAACGCGAACTGCCCTTGGATACCGATGGAGGCGGCATGATTGTTCATAAGCGCGTCTGCCATACCTGCGAGAAGACGCGTTTTTCCGACCCCGTTGCGACCGATCAGCACGTGAATGTTGGTCGGCGGGCGAGAGTCCGGCTTCACATCAAAGAGGGAGCGTTCGGTTCCAGAGCCGCCCGCCTCGGAGGGAAAATCGAACCAGAATCGGTACGGGGTGAGGCTGGCATTGCCGCGCAGGATGCGGGGAAGGTATGCGACACATCTGTCACAGAGACATCGCGCAGGAGCGAGGACCTCATCGCTGGCTCATTGCGGAATGTCCCGAAGATCGCGGGGGCAGCTACGCAATCGCGCAGATCAGCGAGGTGGCCGCGGCGCAGTGGCAAGGGCAACGAGGATAGCTCTATGTAGTATTCGCGCCCACGACCGATCGAGCAGTAGCGCTCATCCAGGGCCTCGAACTGCAATGGTAACTCCACGTAACCGCCATCCATGCCGGCTTGCATGATACGAACGGAAGCAAGATCGTAACGTCGAGCGTTTTCGTCGAAAAGGACTACTTCGAAGAGTGTTTTGAATCCGAAATCATCCCAAGTATTGCGGACGAGGTAACATATATCCGATGCGGAGACGTCTGGGCCAAGGCGCATTTCAACGACTTCATATTGCATAAGGTTTGCAGCCCCCATCTGAAGGACAAATTTCTGACGAACGCAGCTGGACGGTTCAAGTGCTTGGTCCCAGATGCTACCGACCATGTCTCCAAATGTTAGCCGACTACGGTCTCGATCTGGAACCCCTCAAGCTCAAAGGTCTCGATACGCGAGTCCGTAGCCGGAATCTGAACGCGCCGACCGCTTCTCCAGAGGCGCAATAGCGGGTCAGCGGCGTGTCTTGCTTTAAGGCAACGTCTCAATAGGTCGTACCAAGACATCCAGGCCGCCCGGTCGTCCTGTGGCTCTCCGCCCGAGAACTTGGCAGCGTTACGCGTGAGCACGAAAAGACACATCGACTGGGCACCTCCAGCTATCTCCTTTGCAACACCTAGTCGCAAGGCCCGCTCTTCACCGCTTAAACCATCACAATAGCGCGACACGATTTCGATCCAGTTGTTGCCTTCCTTTGTAAGATTTTTCTGGCGGCTGGCACGTTCGGATAGGGAATTCTCGAAGGAATCCTGCCATTTTAACTGAAAGACGGCCATGGTTCCGGCTGCGCGATCTAGAATGACAGCGTCAATATCGGTCAGATCGCGACGCCCCCGGCGGAGCCGATGTGGCTTTTCGGGCATGTAAAAACGTGGCTCCGGAAACAGCTCACGTAAGTTGCGTCGAAATGTTGCCTCACGTGCGTTGACCGCCCGATCCCAGTCTCGACGAAACGTTCGCTGAAGTTTGCGCGTAGTCCAAGGGAATGGATTGTTGAGACCACCGAAGATTGGTTTGTGCCAGCATTGATCGCCTCCTCTGATCAGCAGTGCCTGAGGGCAATCGGGTATTGATCTTAGATGCGCCGCATCGACTGGAGACATCCCTATGATCTCAAGCATCATCGAGGCCTCTGTATCTTTCAGGCCGAGGAGTCCACCCCATTGATCGCGTAGCTCATGGTCGAATGAAAAAATGGTCAGGATATCTCTGGGTGCCGGGGCGGTCGGCCTGGCGAGCAGGGTGTCGACAAACGCGGAATGTTTTAGACAGCGGGCCATTCCGGAAACAATCGCGGTCCGATACTGGCCAAAGGTAAGTGGCCCGATCTTGCTATCATCCGGCAAACTGTCGTTGCCAGGTAAGCTCCGTGCTCTTAGTTCGGCATAGGTTTCGAAGTACTCTTCCAGCTCTCGGGAGGACGAGTATTTTATGTCGAACGTCGCATCTACCTCGACGCGTCTTTCGAGTTCTTGGATAACCCAAGCTCCTCTATCTGCTTCTAATGCGTCCAGAAATGGCCGATCAGATTTCTTCAAATGTCGAGTGTACCAAACGATGGCTTGGCGATCGACGGCTTCTAAGTCGCCTGCAAGGACCACGAAACGAATCGCACCAGACGCCGTCGCTTCGAGTGTGGCGAGTTCATAGCGCACCAGATCGACAAGGCGCCGAAGGTGCGAAACAAGACCCGAGCGATAGAGTAGACCGCTAGCCCAGAGGGATCGACTATCGCTTGTTCGCGCCCACATCGCTCCAGGGCCGAGCATTCCATTCGGCAGAAAAAGCGAGAGTGCGCGGCTGGCACCAAGCCAACAAATGTCGAGGTAGCTGGGAAGATCGGAAACTCGATGGTTAGGTGCAAAAGCCCGAAAATAGCCCACCGAGTCGACGGCTCGGATGATTTCGAGAAGCGCAGACCGCTCCGAGCCCTTGACTTGCTGCCTAAGCGTCTGTTCACCCGCATCGATCCTGGATAGCAGTTGGGTCAACTTTTCCTGTGCCTCACTTCCGGATATGGCCATTGTTCTGCTGGTCCAATGCGACCTTCACGATCCAGTCTCAAGTAGCAAAAGTTCTACTACACCCAGGCGCTGCCAAGTCACTGAACTTCTGCCTCCGCTAGCGCTGCCTTTGCGACACCCGGAAATTCAAACCCCGCCTGCTGCATCCTCTCCAGCATGTACTTGAGGGCATTGCGTTCGGGAGCGGGCAGCCGGATGTCACCACGTGTGAGCCGCCGCAAAGCGGCGTCGGACTTCGGCGTCAGAAGGCGCCTTGCCCTTGCGAATGTCAGATAGGGCTCAGCGTCCTCAAGCATGGCGGCAATTGCGCGATCGATATCGATGTCCGCGTCGACTCTTTTCGCCGCTATGGCCTGCTTCCGCCCCCGCTCGGCTTCGGTGCGGTTAACGACAAAGCCTTCGAGTGAGCTGGCGAAGCTGTATCTGGATCCCGAAACAGCCGCCCAGCAAGCCTGCAGCTTGCAATAACTGTCGATATTTCGGACCTGAGGCGGGGCGTCCTTCAAGGTAGCCGCAACCTGCGGCGCAAGCTCGCGCATCGCGGCCCCGATCTCCTCGGGAAGTTCCTGTCGCTGCCAGATGATATTGAGGTCGAGTTCGAGGTCCTGGCTCTGGAGGTGATGGACAAGCCACGCGATTGTGTATGTCACAATCTGGACCTTGTAGCCTCGATCTTCCTTATACCAAGCCGACGTGCCGACCATCCTGTCGGTCCAGTTGAATGCAATAGCCTTGGCGACAGCTCTACAAAACCAATGCGCGTTGAAGGTCGCTTCTGAAGTCACCCACACCTTGCCAATCGTCTCGGCAAATTCAAGAAAACACTTCTGACCATGACGGCTGACAATGTGAGGCCGGCAGTCGAATGTGACCTCAACTTTGGCAAGCTCGGTCTTGTCAATGAACTGGTCGCGGGGAAATTCAAGTTCGAACCGACGTCGCTCGGCCGGCGTGCCATAGGCCAGTCGGTCACGGTACTGGCCGCGGGCACGCTCATAGAACCACTTGGATCCTGAAAGCGATCCTGGCTTCGCCGGCGTGGTCTGGCGGCGGGAAATCTTTTCCAGCACAAGATGAACGGGGTGGCTGGCGAAAAAGTCGGCCTCGCTGACCTTGTTCTGAGTGTTTGCGAACCTGGAGATCTTTGGAACGATCTCCTCCAGCCGATCGGGGTTCACGACGGAGAGTTTCATCTGGACGAAGACGCCCGACAGGTCTGCCTTGCGCTGGTCGCTTGCGTAGAGGATCGAAGCTGTCGTCTGCCCGCCGTTCACGATCTGGAGATTCTCGATCGCCGCGATCCCCAGCGTGCCATCCGGCAGCTTCGACGTGGTGATACCCGATGCGGTCGCCGTCAGCCCGTTATTGTAGGCGAAGAACATCTCGGGGACCGTCTCGAGTGTCCTAATAATCCCCGAATTAACCTTCGTCTTCGCCTGCAGAAACGTCCGGACGTTCTGCTCAAGAAGGCGTGCGCCGTAGAGTCCATAGATGTCAGCAAGAAGCCGCCCGGGAACGGCCATCAGATACGAAGCGTGATCGCCACCGATGTCATGCGCGGGCAGGCACGGAAGGGGCGCGCCATTCAGCTCGGCCACGTTGATTTCGATGGGTTCGGCGCCTCCGTGAGCTGCCGAAATGTCGACGTACCGCGCGAAATCGAGGACGCTGCAGACGAACGGCACGCCAAGCACTTCGCCCATCATTTCCGGCTTGCGCCGTGTCGACAGGCGGGCGTTGGAAAGAACGATCCCCCGGATTCTCCGGATCGCCGAGCGGTGGGAATGGACGATCCACGCGGCCTCGAAGGTTGGGCTCGTCTCCTCCAGCCCGTTGATGAAAGCTGGCTGTACAGCCAGCTCGCAGAAGCGGCGCACCCGCTCGAACAGCGCGTCGATCTGAGCGGCGTTGAGGGTTTCAAGCTGGCGGCCAGGTCGGAAGTCGGAGATGGCCAAGTAGAGGTCGCCGCGTTCGGTCTCCAGCGCATAGCCATCGATCTGATATCCGCCGCGGCCCTCTCGATGGGCCGGAGCGTAGGCGAGATCGAGACAGTCCCCGTTCTGTGTGGCGAGCCTCGAATACAGCTGGAAAAACGCCCGTCCCTGGGGTTCAGCGGATGCCTCCGCCTCGAAAAGAAGGTCATTCCAGAAGGCCGAGAACGCCTCGTCGAGATCCGGGCTGCTCATGTGAACACCTGGTCCATAGCAACGTCAAAATCGACGGCGAAGGGCTCGCACTCACGGAGGACGATGTCATAGCGCACGTTCTGGACGCCCGACGGCAGCATCGCAGGAACGATACGTGGAAACTGCTGAGTGACCTCAAAAGCCCGTCGGTAGGTGGTGACCCAGCGCATCTCATCGTATTCAGCGCGATTGACGTAGCCCAGGGCCTCGAGCGCCTTTTCGAACGCGTCCCGGCCGACATCGCCGATACCCTCCATCTGCGCCGTGATCTCGCTGACGAGCGAATTCAGGGTGAAGCTCCGCGGCTCCGCGGCTGGCGCGGGCGCCAGAGTCTGATGACAGATCAGCAGCCGGGCTGATCCGGCATCAAGCTGGGCCTCCGACGAGACCTGCAACCGTTGATCTGAGGTCGAAAGCTGGGTCTTTATCTCGACCTGCCATTGGCCCAGAGCGAAATCCTGTTCATCGCGATGGGCCCCTCGCCAGGACAGAGCCGCCTGGGTCGGCGTCCGCCGCGTGAGGACCTGATCGCGCAGAAACAGCAGTTCCCCGGCAAGGCCGATTGCCTCGGAATCGGACAGCAGGTCGTCACGCCGGCGGCGGAGGAGGTCATGCCATGACCGCAGCCTGCGTAGTACGAGCTTCAGGCCTGCAGAGCTGTTGCCCCTCGCCACACCGGCCGTCGCCTTGAGCAGGTGGTCTGCGAGATCACGGAACAGGTCGAACTGATTCCGGTCCAGAAGCGTCAGAACAAGCCGTACCCTGTCCTGTGGAAGCTTCTCGAGCCGCACCTCGATGCCGTTGAGGCGAGGCAGGTCGGGCAGACCTTCTGCCGCAGTCTCCGCCGCAAGCGACAGCAGATAGCGGCCGGCGAAATCCCGGCCTCGGAAGAACTCAAGGGGATGTCCGGCGTCGGCACGGCGCACGTTGTCCGACGCTGGCCCGGTTGCCGCGGCGATGTCCTTCCATTCGTCGACCGTCACGTCAGCCTTCCTCCAGCATCCGTTCGTCGTCCTCGGCCTCGCTGTCTGCTTCCATCTGAACCTGCCGGCGGTACACGGCATTAACTTGATAGGTGCGCGCCACGGCTTCGCGACGGGTGGCAGGCAGGCAGAAGCTCAGGGAGACCACCGGGCCGCTCAGCTTCAGATCCGCGGTCCCCTCATCCGTTGTGAAGATGTGGATGAGGAGCAGAGGCCGGGTTCTCTGGATGCAGAACGCCTTGTCTCCTCGCAGGCCTCCCTCCCGCTCTTTTTCAGCTCGCCCATCGGCCAGCTGATCTTCGGTAAGGGCGATCTGCGCATCATCGGGGTCGGCGACCCTGTTCTTGCCGCCGGTCACGCGAAAGCCGCCGTCGACGACCTTGCCGCGGAGTCGCTGCCGCAAGGGAAAACTCTGGCCTGTCACGATCGCATCGGCGGGGGGCGTTCCGGACTTGGGATGCGGTATGGCGACATCCCAGTCCGCAAGTTCATCCTGCAGCCGGTCCGCAAAGTAGTCGATGAACAGGCTACTGCCACCGCTGATCAGTCCAAGATCCCCGTGTGCGGGCGAAAAGGCGAACCCCTTCAGGAGTGCCAGAACCCGCGGTCCCGCGACTCCTCGCCAGATGATGGTCCTGTCGTCTGTGAGTGCAGCCGATGGTTCGCCCACTCCTCTGAGAAAGCCCTTCACTTCCTCAAGATTGGCAGCGTTGATCTTCTGATCGTTGGGCAGGATGTAACCTTCGAGGTGGCGGGTCGAATAGTCCTGCGCGACCGTCATCTGGGTTGCTGACCGCATTTTGTTCGCCGCGGTGATGCGGATGGCGGTGGGGCTCTGGCGCACCTTTAGTCCGAAGTGCTCGGGCGTGAGTCCGAGCGCCTGCATCCGGCCGACTTCATTGCGCAGCTCTTCGATCGCCTCATTGATTTCTTCATAGTGGTCGAGTGATGCCAGGGGCAGATAGACCCGGCACAGATCCTCATAGTCGGGGCGGTAGCCAAACCAGCGGGCCATCTGCATGAGAGTGTCGGAGGCCGCCGTGTTGCGCAGGATATATGAGACGGACAGGCCTTCGAGTGTGAGGCCCCGCGATAGGGCCAGACCGCCGATCGCGATGACATGCAGGCCCTTGGCCTTGTTGCGGCTGTATTCCAGCACGCCTCCCTTCATGTTCACAGTGACAGGGATGATGCTGCCGACCGCTTCATTAAGAACGCCCAGCACGTCTTTGAACAAAGCGCCCCCCGACGCAAACTCCCTGTCAAAGTCCACCTTCAGGAGGCCAATAACCGGATCATCAAGCGCGCAGTCGCCCAGCCCGGCGCTGACAGCTGCGGCGTTCTTGAGCGCGTCCAGGTAGGCGTAGACCAGACCGTAGACCTTCTCCTGGATGGCGTTGAACCGGCTCACATTGATCATCATGGAGCAATGACTGTCGCCCTGACCGCGAAGCACACGCATTGCACGGATGAGGACGAAAACGCGGATTGCGGTCAGCAGAGAATGCGGGAGCGCGATGACAGGCTGGTCGCTCTTGTGCCGCAGAGGCAGGAGCTGACCGTAGTCGTTGATGACGATGGTCATTGTCGGCCGCAGATCACCATTGGCGGCGAACACGCGTGAGGCGCCGACATAGTTTGAGGGTGGATCGAGCGCTTTGATGAAGTGCTTGGGGAAGAGGTCGTCGCGGAGCATCGCGTCTTCGTTGTCAGGGTCGATGAAGATGTTCGCGAAAGGCGTGGCGGTGTAGCCTACATAGGACCGGCGCTCGAAGAGCGTGAGAATCTCCCGGATTACGCCATTGATCGCGGTGGTCGCCGCCGGGTCCTTGGCGGTATTGATGGAGGCGTTGTCCGCTTCGTCGTCGATCAGCAGGAGTGGTGACGCTATCGCTGCGCCATGACCCTGTTCGATCAGCCAGTCCCGGAGCCGGGTCAGCGGCGCCTTGTTCTTCTTGCTGATGAAGATGATGGGCTCGCTGTGTGCATCGAGGCTGAAGAACATGCCTGCGGCATCGCGGGTGAAGTCCCGGTCGCGTGACGTGCCATAGGCAGGAAACCTCTTCACGGTGGAGTAGGTCTGAATCGGTAGTGGTTCCTGCGCAAGGGCGTGAAACACTGACTTCTTGCCGATAAAGGTCTCGTCGAGGCGCTCCTGCGTCTGCGATCTGAGGCTGTTCGTGATACCCGCAAGAAGGATGATTGTCTTGTAGCCCGCATCTGCGGCCTTGCAGATCAGCGCGGAGTAGTTAGTCGTCTTGCCCGACTGTACGTGACCCATGACCATGCCGCGGCGCAGGCCCGTTCCGGGATCGAGGGGATCACCAGAAAAATCGAGAATTTCGTCGGTGACGGTATCCAGCGTGGCGACGACCTGGGGCGGGATGACATTGCCCTCCAGGTAGTATCGCCTCAGCCGGCTCCAGTAGTAGAAGTCGATATCGCCACGTTCCCGCCGCTCACGCAGCCACGGCCTGAAGTCGCTGGTCACGGACGCGCCGCGCTTCTGGCTGGTGGTGAAGCTCTGCTCCAGCTCGCGGATCAGCCATTCCGCCTCTTCGGCGGAAAGGTCGAAAGGCCCCGCAGTGACGAACGCAGAGATGGCGCCATCGGGCAGCGACTTGCCCTGAGACACTTCAGTCGAATACTTCTGGCCGAGCTTGCGGACGTAATAAGCGAGCTCACTGTCAAGATTCTGCACGCAGCCACCCTTTTTCTCGAAGTACCGCTTCGGCCGTCTTCCAGGCCTCGCACCAGGGCTCGGTCACCCGAAGAAGCGCAACCAAGGCTTCTATATCGCCATCCACCTGATCTAAGAGCAGTGGAAGCGCGCTGATCAGATCGGCGCGGAATGCCTCGGGATCGGACAGAGTCTGATGGATGGAATCGATCTTCGCAACAGCGTCACGGCCGAAAGCCACGACCGGGAAGGCCTGCTCAATCACTTTTATGGCGGCAGATGCAGCGCGCTTCTGCCCATCGTCTCCTGCCCCAAGCAAAGCATCGATAACCGGATGGTCACGGTTGATTGAGTAGTGGATTTCGCCGCCCCGGGCGTGGCGGCTCCATACGGAAGTCGTCCCAGGACGGTCCAGTCTCCCGCCTCGGGCGCGATAGACACGCGCCGAGCGCCGGCGCAGACCCTCGACGATCTGATGCAGGCGCGAGCGCAGAGCGGCCGGCAGCTGGGCGTCTGACTTATCGATTGTGATTTTCCAGACGTGATCAAGCGCATTCGGGATGTCCACGCGCACGCGGACCAGCTGCGAAAGCTCGCCGTGGCGCACGAGCCGGAACCAGGTGCCGCTGATGATCAGACGATGGTTCCGATAAACATAGAAGCCCTGGTTTCGGAGAAAGCCCTCCTCACCGCCGAGCCGGTCGTACTGGTTAGCCATCAGCTTTGAATAGTGTGGCAGGATGAAAGGCTGGATGTCGATGGTTCGGCCCGCGATCTCCAGCGGTTCGGGCTCCAGCTCCTGCGTCGCTTCATGATCGCCGTAGAAGGGATCCCAGGGGTCGACCTTCTGGCCGTTCAGCCGGATGACAAGACGGTGACCCCGGACCTCGCCCGCTATGTAACGGTGGAAGATCAGGGCGAGGCGATTGCGGGCGTGGACGACCAGTGCGTTGAATTCGCTGACCGTCAAGGTGCCGTTCTCGGATAGTCGGTCACAGTTCGACCACAGGATCTCGACGCCGTTCTTAGCCAGCAGTTCGGGCGATGCCATTCCTGCGATTTCGTCCGGCTCGAGGATACCCATCCGCCAGCCGTCGACGTCTTGCAGATCCCAGACGCAGCCGCTCGTCTCTTTGCCCTTGCGGGTCAGTACCGTCAGCCGGGTACACTGCGAGAATGAGGCCGATTTCATGCCCCAGCCGAAGCGGCCGAGGTCATCGGGTGATCGCTCTGCCAGCGGATTTGCGCTGGCCGGGCGCATGGCTTGCCGGAGTTCTGCACCGGACATGCCATGCCCGTCGTCCCGGATCCGGATGGCGGGCGCACCTCCGGCGAAATCGCAGGTCAGCAAGACCTCTCCGGCACCGGCTTTAATGCTGTTGTCGATCAGATCGGCCAGGGCGCCCGGCAGATCGTAGTTGCCAAAACTGCGCGCGGACATCATAAGCGAGGCGGCGTCTGGGGGGTTCTCTTCGAACTTCATCCCGAGGAACGTCCCGCACTCAGGTCAGTAGTGCCATCTCCTAAGCAGTCCAAGTATGATTCCCCCCGAAATACGCTACCCCCCCAGGCTTCCACTTTCAACTGCAAGTAACTGTTGGGAACCAGAATCTGCCTGAATTTCACTGCAGAATCTGGAGGTCGATCCACCGAGCCATATAAACGTGCCCACCGGGAGGTCCATCTGGAACACGCAGCTGTCGTTGTGGATTTTACATATTATTGGTGCACATTTCACCACTATGTCGTATCCTCCAGATTCGGGGTGTCTATGGCAAAATCCGCGACGAAGAAGATGAGATCGGTCCGCACCTCCGTGATGCTCCCGGCGGACTGCTACGCGCAGATTCAGGCTCTGGCAGATGCAAATCAGGTCTCGTCAGCGTGGGTTATCCGCCACGCGCTTCTCAAGTTCCTGAACGAACAGACTGCGCAGCTGCAACTCCCGCTGCGTACAGAGGAGCATTGAGATGGAAGCGCGGCTAATCAGCCAGAAGCTTCAGAGGGTTCGTGGCGGTTCGAAGCCGCGCGTGCTTGACCTTTTCTCAGGTTGCGGAGGCCTGTCACTTGGTTTCAAGCGCGCTGGATATGACATCGCGGGCGCCGTTGAGTTTGATTCTCACGCAGCGAAATCCCACGGCCTGAACTTCCATCCTGACGACGCACGCCATTCAGTCGCCCGCGACATCACTGAAACACCTCCCGCGAAACTTGCTGAAGCGCTGGGCCTGGGGGACGTCTCCCTCGCCGTCGATGTGCTCGTCGGTGGTCCGCCATGTCAGGCGTTTGCCCGGGTGGGTCGCTCGAAGCTGCGCGAGGTGGCAGAGCATCCTGAAGCCTTCCGTCATGATGCCAGGGCCAGGCTCTATATCGAATATCTGCGATATGTCGAAGCGTGCGCTCCACTGGCTGTGGTCATGGAAAACGTTCCCGACATGCTCAATCACGGGGGACACAATCTCGCAGAGGAGATCGCGGAGGTACTTGCTGCCAGAGGATATGTCTGTCGGTACTCACTGCTGAACGCGGCTTTCTACGGCGTTCCGCAGATGCGGGAACGAATGATACTCGTCGCGGTGCACCGCGAGGTAGCTGACAGTATCAGTCTGCCCGAACCAACGCACTGGATTGATCTGCCTGCGGGATACGGGGGGACACGCGCTGTCGCTCTGAAGCTTCTCGGTGCTCTGGGTGGCGCCGGCGACGTACATCACTACTGCGACCCACCGGCGGCGACTTCCGATATGATGCCAGCCGTCACGGCTCAGGGCGCCATTGGGGATCTGCCGACCATAGATGCCCGCCGGAAACTCGCCGCAGGGACGCTGCGAAGGGGAAGGCGCGGTTTTGACATCGCTGTTCCTTACCACAACTGTGATTCACAGACTGAGTACACTCGCAACATGCGAAACTGGCCTGGCTTCGAGGGTAAGTCCGCCCTCTATGATCACGTGATACGGTATCTGCCCCGGGACTATCAGATCTTCGCTGGCCTGCAGCCTGGCGATCAATACCCGGAAGCTCGCCGCTACGCGCTCACTTTATTTGAACAGCGTCTGGCTGAGCGTCGGGCGCTGGGCGATGAACTGCCGGAAGGTTCGACCGCGTGGAAGGCTCTGCAGGCAAGCATCGTGCCGCCCTATGACGCGAGCAAGTTCCCAAACAAGTGGCGGAAGATGGAGGCTGACTTTCCGGCACGAACTCTGCTCGCGCATCTCGGCAAAGACGGATACAGCCACATACATTATGACAGCGATCAGGCCCGGCCCATCTCCGTGCGCGAAGCTGCACGCTTGCAGTCTTTTCCGGACGGATTCGCATTTAGCGGCACGATGAACCCTGCCTTCCGACAGGTCGGAAACGCAGTTCCTCCCCTCCTGGCCTGGCGTATCGCTCTGTCCCTTAAGGCGCAGCTGACCAAATCGGGAAGCGCGGCTGCGGGCTTTCGTGCTGGAGTTCGTCAGTGAGCGGGCGGGAACTGATCATTGTCCGTTCACTCACGGACTCAGATATGGGGCTGTTCGCAGCACATCGGAAGGCGACGGCGAGTCGCCAGCGGGCGATTGCCCTGACTGAGCCTGCGGCAGAGCGGCTGCTTCACCCGGACATCGTCCGCGACAAGGGCGGAGACTTCGATTGCATCTGCCTGTTCGGAGCCGCGATGAACCGGGAGATCAGGCGCATTAACAAGGGTGGCAAAAACTGGCGTCTGGGAGGCAGCCAGCTGCAACACCAAGTGTTTCAGGATCTCGACAGCAAAGACTTTGCACTTATCCGATCCGTTCCCTTTAATGACGGTTCCAGTCCGATCCTGATTACGTTCGTTGGGCGTCGCTCGCACAGGCTCATTCAGGCGGGCCTCGCGGCGACGTTGGCGGAGGGCGTCCTCCAGCACAACGTCGCCATTTTCGAAGAAGACCATAACGGGTTTGCGTCACTTGCGGACCTGTTCCCTGGGATCCCGGCGCGGGTTGCCGTTCGACCAGCGGTTCAGCAGCCGGCGTTCCTCTAGGATGAAATCCGTCGTCCAGCCGCCAACCAATGATGTGCACACTCCAGAGGTGCGCAGTTATAACATGAGCCGCATCCGTGGTCGCGACACGAGACCGGAGCTGCTGATCCGACGTGGCTTGCATGCGCGCGGATTTCGCTTCCGGTTACAAGTGCGGGAGTTACCCGGCCGCCCGGATCTGGTTTTTCCAAAGCGGTGCGCTGTGCTTTTGGTTCACGGCTGTTTCTGGCACGGGCATAACTGTCATCTCTTCCGCCTTCCAGCGACGCGCCGTGACTTCTGGGCATCGAAGATTGCCGCGAACAAGGCCCGCGACGCTCGTTCGTACGAGGCCTTGGCCGATCGGGGATGGCGGACGCTCACGCTCTGGGAGTGTGCAATCCGCGGGCGCAACCGTTGGTCCGAGCACGAAGTCTTAGATGCCTGCGAGGCATTCCTGAATGGGAGCGCTTCAAGTCAGGAAGTCACAGGGCGTTGCTCGCGGTCCGGCTCAACAGGATGACTTCGCGATATCCAATCCGATGGTTACTGCTGGTTCCATGGCTCTCCTCCATCCTCTTCAGCCGAGACAGGCTGAATTGTTGTCGGAGATCCTTCAGCAGCATTGGAAGTGGACGTTTCAGAACTGTCGTTTTATCGAGTAAAGTTTCTCAAGCTCCTGGAATTCGATCGGGATTGAGCGGGTACCAGAGCGGACAAACAGTTCGGCGCCACCGCCGGCCTTCTTCAGGAAGGTGAGGTTCGCGCGGTCCGCAACCTGAATACGTACGAAGGTCTTCCCCCCAGTCTCCAGCGGCACCACCCGAACATAATTGGCCACGGCCTTGCCATCATAGAAACGGGATTCGATCTGTCCTCTCAGGTATTGATCCCAACCGTCGAAATCCCCCCGGTTGGGGTTTGCGAGAAGGAAATCCTCGACCAAGCCACAGACACTGGTATCATCCTCGATGCCCACGAATAATGTCCCTCCGCCAGTATTGCAAAAGGCAGCGATCGATTTCATCATCGTTCGGGTGACGGCCTCAAGCTTGTAAGCTTCGAGGGGCTCGCCGGGTTCGTTCCGGTACCTCCGTAAATCGAGCAGCATGGAAGACTTAAATTCGATGTCCGAGCGTTCGCCGCCCGCAATTACCTTCAGTACTGATTCAACCGACTCCACGGATACCACCGAGAGTACCCGGATATCTTCGAGGTTGCCGACGCCGATCTGCGGCTCACAGGCGATTGCGAAGGCGCCAAGGTCGACTTGAAGCTTTGTTAGGCTCACAAGCAGTCCCGTGCCGGTGTCTAGCCCATACTCTTCCAATAGCGCGAGGAGCGTGGTCTCGGTTGGAGCGATGAGAGCTCTTGCCGCGATCGGGCAAAGGAGGGGCATGGTTCAGGCCGTGGTGCGGCTATAGATATCCTCGGCCATTGCGCCCGCCCGCTTTTTCCAGAATTCGGCGACGCCGTCCTCACCGAGCAGGAGGAGATCATAGGCATCACGGTTGATGTAGTAGCGCGTCCAAAGATTAGGATGACTGTCGAAGTCGGCTTTTCCGTGCAGGAAGGTTGCGGGAGATTGCTTGCGCCACTCATTATTCGTCTGGCGATGCATCGGCATTAGGTTGGCCGCGGAATTGACCCAGTCGCGACCGGCCCTTTCGCGGTCGAGCACATCCTTGGCGACGCCGCCAGCATGGTTCTTGCACCAATCCTTCGGATATATGTGATGCAGGTCCATCATACCGCCCTCAAGCGCGATACTTAATTCAGCCGAGATCACATCACGGTCAGCCCGAGCATGTAGAAGCAACAACGCGGCGCGTCTCAAGGCTCCCTTTTCGCCGCCATCTGAGACCACTTCGAAGATATCAATCGGACCGGGGCGAGCGCCGACATTGAAGTCTAGCCACTCGTTCGCCTGCTTGCGCCAATCCATTTCATCTACGCCGAGTTGCTTCTTGCTGAGGAACGCTTTCATCTCACGCAAGTCGGTACCGATTTGCGTCAGGAACCCCTGATCGTAACGTGAATGAAACACGTTGCGCCAAAAGAACGCTCCATACAGCCGGTCTAGGTCGGCAACCCTCCAATGCGTCGCAGCGCCACCCTCGAACTCGAGGTGCCAGCGTAGGGCGACGTAGATAGCAGCACTCGCTGGGTAGGGACATTGGGCCATGGTGAAGCGCCCTCCGGCAACCGTATTCTGAAAACCTCCGATAAAGGACGCGAACGTCAAATTGTTCTCGATGACCTTGCGCCAGAATGCGCTGGGGATAGCCAGGAGGTCGCTCGACTTTACACTGGTGATCCGCGTGTCCTTGGCGCCGCCGATACGCTTGGGTTCAGGCTTCGCGTCGAGCGCCACATGAATGGCGGCGACGAATTGGGCAATCAGCTCTGGGCGGCCAGTCGAGGACGACCAACCGACCGCCCCGTCGAGTTCACCTATGGCGTCGATTTCGTCGCGGAGCAGCAAAGCGCCGCCAGCGTCCCCAACCGTGTCATTGAAAAGGCCGCTATGAATTAGATCTATCGTCGACACCTTAGTGCCAGTCGTGTTCAGTGTATCGAAGATCTCGCAGATCTGCGCAAGGTCGTAGGTCGGCGGCACGATGTAGACTGCCATCTTGGTGTTGAAGATGCCAGAGAATGCCTTGCTGAGCGCTGCATTCCGGCGCTTCAACTCCTCTTCTTGGGGTAGTACGCCGCCGGGATAGTACTCTGCCTTGTTGATGTCCTGGAGGTAAACCATCCATTGGCCCATCATGGCATTGGGGTCGTCAGTCCCAAGGGGAAAGTACCCGTTCCCAATCGCCCCAGCGTGAGTGTGCAGGTTGCGTTTTACCATCTCTTTCTGGGGCACGAATTTCACGCGTTCGCTATCTTCCGTCGCAGTGACATCAAGGAAATAGCCGCCGGCATGACGATAAATCGCAGACGATGCCCGCAACCCCCCAAAGGTTAAGGCGAGAGCGGTCGAACGTTGTCGACCATCAAGGATCGCATAATATCTTCCTGGCACCGGGCAATCGTCCGCGTAGGTCTTCTGTCCGGTCGCGTTCTCCTTCGGATCCCAATCCGCAATCGAGATTGGCTCTAGGGGAAGAGGTGCGTCGGCACTTTGCTCCCACAGTGTGACCATGCCAACCGGGCGCGCGTCTATTACCGAATTGGCCAGGGCGATCACCTGCGCGTTGTTCCACACGAACTCACGCTGAAATTGCGGGATGAGCCATTCCTTTGTCCTCAGCTTTTTTAGGACTCCCGGAATGTTGATATCCATGACCTGAAGTTGCGACACGCGATCCCCCACCTTCCATTGCGCTATCCGATGATAAACATCAGAAATACTTAAGCTCCAGTCAACCTGCGCACTTGCGACTTAGAGCGCCGTAAGCTGTTCGAAGTTGATCCGCCATGGGCTGCCGCACGTGGCTCGACACCACATTTGTAGCAAATTTTTCCTAGCCTTCCGTTCCCACCATCCACTCCGGGCAGCTGTTGGAGCGCTCGGGACAGGACCCGCCGCACCTCTGAGTGGGTCAGCAGCGAAAACCACGGCGTTGTTCCTGCAACCAGTCTCGGTTTTGCAGTTCCCAATCGGCCATCCGCTGATCGTCGAGGTCAAGAAGACGCCTGAGCTCAGCCTCCTTCTCGAAGCGAATTCGGTCAGCTTCGTTCAACCGATCAGCTTCTTCTTGCAACCAGTCTCGGTTTTGCTGTTCCCAATCAGCCATCCGCTGATCGTCGAGGTCTTGCAGATCCGCCACATCTCAGCGCGTATAGACTGCGCGTTGGATGTCGCATCCTCGAGTTGCGCAGGCGTGAATGGCTCCACTTCGAGATGGGCGACAATCCGGTCGAGATTGCCGTGTCGGAGGTCCAGCTTGGCAGACGAGATATATCGCAACCAGCGAAGCCCACCCGTAAAATCCACCGCCCGGAACCACTTGGAGACGGTAGGCGGAACGTCGGAAAGCCCGATTGTGACAGGTCTCGTGAATAGGGCGAGACCGCTAATGTGACTCACATCGTTTGCATCACTTAAACCCACAGTGCCTTCCAGCCAATTCATCATGCCGCGCTTGTAGGCGCGCACCTGCTCGAAGAGATTGAGATAGGATCCACCCTTTACTGTCACGCCGCCGTCGGTCACCCAAGTGCCGTCTTCATGGACCGTGATTGTCCCACCGTAATCCTTGAAGTCGATGATCGTGATTGACCTCTCGCTCATCACGAGGGCGTCAATCTCGTAGCGACCGCAACGGACGTTCCCAAGGATTCGCACATCGCCTTTGTCATGGAGGTGGCGATCGCCGAGGAGGCAAAGCGTCTCGAACGCCTCATTTTCTTGAGTGTGGAGGTAAGGAGCCCCCCTATACAGCTTGACTGTCATGGTACGACTCGTCGCCTAGGGCCTGTTGATATTCATGATTGAACGAAGCCGCTGACGCGTCATTTGGTGCGTGGGTTTGCGGATGACGCTTCTGTTTTGAAGGATTGCGGCTGTTGAAGCGCAATCTTGAGAACAGGAG
>NZ_JAMYLH010000029.1:0-73520 GCF_040317925.1 Mesorhizobium sp. M1348
AGATCCGCGCCAGCGACCTCGAAGACGAACGGATCAAGGCCGATTTGGCGCGCAATACTCCGCATCGCATCCACGACGACAACCAGGAATCGCTGTTTTCCGCTATTTGAAAAGGAGGTGCATAATGAATCGGTCTTCGCGCTCAACCGCAAGAATGCGCTCTTCGCAGGCTCTGACGGCGGTGCCGAACACTGGGCCGTCATCGCCTCGCTGATTGAAACCTGCAAGCTCAACGGCGTTGAGCCGCTGGGCTATCTCGCCGATGTCCTCACCAGGATCGTCAACGGCCACCCCAACAGCCAGATCGACGATCTCCTGCCTTGGGCCTATGTCAACAAGCCCGAGCTAAAGGCCGTGGCCTGAGAACAGCGGTTACCGTGGGACTATCCGGAATAATGTAGCAGACGCCACAAGATCGTCGCTTCGTATGCCACGACTGCTTCAATCTCCCCTCAGAATTACACCCACGCCGTCCTCTCAGCCCTTTGTCGAGCAGTCGCTGCAATGCCCGGCTCGCTGCGCCATGATCTGTGCTGCATCCTCGATCAAGGCTCTGACAATGTCAGACGCTGGTAGAATCTCATGCACCAATCCGACGGAGTCGCCCGCGTAAATGGCGAAGTCGTCGATTTCCCCCTGACCTCCACTGAGAAGGCTGGCGAACGAGTAGCGCCGCACTGGGTTGCCATCGGGAGTGCGGCCAATCTCCTCGCCCTCCCCAGGTCTCGAACCGGACTCGGGGTGCCCCACCGCTTCCCATGCCTCGACCGTGCGGTTCCGCAGCACGCGGCTCGGTGCATCCGGCCAGCCTCCGTCAAAAAGAGTGGTCTCGATCGTGTCACTCGCGGCAGCTTCGATGAGACGCCGCTTGTAATCGGCGTGACAAGCCGCTTCAGTCGAAGCAAGAAACCGTGTGCCGAGCCATACACCTGACGCGCCCAGCATGAGAGCCGCAGCAAGGCCTCGCCCATCGGCAATTCCACCAGCCGCGAGAACGGGCACCTTCCCGGCGACATCGGCAACAAGCGGCACGAGCACCATGGTTGATAGCTGGCTCCAGACGTGACCACCGGCTTCATTGCCCTGCGCGACCAGAATATCCACACCGAGATCAATTGATCTACGCGCCTCTTCCGGAGTCCCGACGGTGTGAACGACCAGCGCACCCGCGGCTTTTGCACGATCCATGTAGGGCGCGATGTCACCCCAGAAGAAAGAGACGATCCGAGCGCCGGCCGATAGCGCAGTTTCCATCCTCTGGTGCTGATCCCATTCAAGGACGAAGTTGGCGAGGAAGGGACCATCATCAGTAAGCCGCCGCACGGCACCAACTAGCTCTTCGATGCGCTGCGGGCTGTCCCAACTGAACCCAAGCCCGCCGAGGCCCCCGGCGTTGGTCACTGCTGCGGCAAGTTCCGGCCGTGATGCACGCCCCATCGGGGCCGACACGATTGGATGGCGAATACCGAGCAGGCGAGTGAGAGGAGTGACAATCGGTCCGTCGGCATCCATGAAGGTGCTTCGTTTTCTGAACGCGCTTGAACACTCGCGCTCGAATGCACTCGCGACAATGCCACGCTACGGTCTACGTGTTCTTGGACGTGCGATCCCGCGTGGTCCGCTGCGGATATTATTGCTTGACATTCGAGCCTAATGTCAACGACCGGTAGTAGCGCATTTCGAAGGTCAACGATCTTCCATTGCTGGCCGCAAAGCTGCCGCCGGGCGCGGCCGGCGGGGGTGGCATCTACATAATCCCGGAATTATCCCGCCAAGGTGTGAGCGGCACACCGCTTTCGGTTGAAGAGCACGTTCTCTTGCAAGACGACGCCGATCTCGCGTCGAAGCCAGGTTGGGTCGACCACCGGCACATCGACGCCATCGACCAGCATCACAGGCCGCTCGCTTCGACACACCATAGGCCTGCGCCGCAAGGCTTAGGAAAGACGTCGCTCGATGACCGAAAGAGCCAGTTCCTCTCGACGCCACGGCGTCAGACGGGCATTCTTGTGGATGTTCATTTAGTACCCCTCCGGTGAGTGCTGAAGCTTGGTAACTCCAGTCTCCTCGGCTCGGTCCGCATGGACAACTACGGAAAGCTCACAAGTCGAGTCTGTTCCATCCCGATGACATCGGGATGGAACTCCATTGAGCGTGATCTTCTCCGAAACCGGGCTCCCCTTTTGGTACGCTGACCTTCGGTTCGGGATCATGGCTTTGAGAGACTGTTTATCCAGTCCTTGTTTGGCCCGGGCAGCCCCTCGCGGGATGTTAAAGTTCCCCGCGTAGTCCTTCAGGTCACATAGAACGAGGCTGCGGTGAGCGACAGATGTGGAGAAAGGGTGGCGAACTGTGTTTGAGATGCGCCGCCGGCCCCGTCATTGTCGAACGAGAGAGCCCCGGTTTCACTGTTGTAGATGATATGATCGGAGCTGTCATGCGCGGCTGCACCAACAAAGAAAGCTTTGAACGGAAGCCCTCCCGACTGAAGCCCGGCAAACACGGTATCGCTGAGATGGAACGTATCCTGGGAGCGCTTGAAGTCGGTGATCTTGTCGACATTGCCGGCTCCAAGAGCCGTATTGAAGGAGAAGGCATCGTGGCCTCCGTAGCCGGTCAAGACGTCGGCGCCGAGGCCGCCGTTGATGACATTGTTGCCGGCATTGCCCTGGATGGTCTGGGCGAACTCGTTGCCGGTGAGGGCCATTGCCTTCGTGTCTGACGCGTTGTTGGTGGCGAGAAGCTCGATCTCCGAGCCGGCCGAAAGCGCATAGCTCACCGAGGCGAGCACACTGTCGTTGCCGCCGCCCACCGCCTCAACCACCTTCTCGTTGGCATTATCGACATAGTAGGTGTCGTTGCCGCCATAGCCGATCATGGTGTGGCCGCTGGTTCCGTGGAGTATATCGGCGCCGCTGGTGCCGTACAACGTGCCATCGCTGGTGCTGCCGGAAGGAACGACAGTCCCGGTCCCAGACCCGGTCTCGGTCGTGCTAGTGGTTGGGGGAGTGACGCTCGCGTCCGTGACAGTGTCGGTCGAGCTATCCGCTGCGTAGTCCCAGGTGAACTGGTTGTCGACGTGTGCCACTGGGGTGGCCGTGGGATCCTCGTGCACGTCGGCTACGACCGCCTTTGACGCGTCCCAAATGATGTTGTTGGGATTGCCAGGGTTGGTGTAGGTCGAGTTCAGGATGCTGACCCCGCCGGAGCTTACATTCCAGATCAGTCCATTCGACGAGGGAAGCCCGCGGCCTTGATCCTCATTGATACCGTCGAACGACCTCGTGTGATCGAAGGTCACATCGCTCGCGTAGGAAGAGAACGCGCCATTGCCCTGATGGATGGCGTCAACGTGATCCACCCTGCCGCCGGTCGATCCGTTCTCGTACATAACGGCCACGCCGGTCTGAGAGTTGTTGCCGTCGATCACCCCATTCGAGATCGTCGTATTTGGGCTGCCGTATACCGAGACGATGTCCTCAGGATGCGAACTGCCGGCGTCGTTGACGGCATAGAAGTCGGTTAGCGAACTATTGCCCGAGTTGTTGAACTGGACGAACTGACCGCGCGGCATTGGGCCATGGAAGTTGTAGCCATCGACGTGCGAAAGATCCGCGCCGGGCGAGTTCACGAGATAGATGCCAGTCGAGCCTTCCCGCACCGTGGTGTTGTAAACGGTCAGATTCGAGGCGTTTTCTGCCTTGATGTTGTTGATGTCCGGGCTCGTCTCGGGGTCGATTCCCGCCGGCGGGTCGGCGTTGATGACCTCGGTGTTCTCGATCGTGACGCCGTTTGCCCCCGATACCATCACCCCGTCGCCTCCGACGTGATGAATAAGACAATTGCGCAGGATGACATTGTCGTGCGTAATCGTGACCGCGTCCCCGTTGGTGACGTAGATGTCAAGATTTTCAATCACCTGGCCATCATACTCGGATTTGATCGGTGTGGTGGTGTGGGTAAGACCCGCCGACGCGGAAGCGGTGGAAATGGGAGCCTCGGTCGTCATGTGTTTCTCCAGTTAAATATTAGTAACCATAAGTATCCCGAAGGACATTAATCGACAATAAATGAGTATCTATCGTCTTAACGAAACTCTGGCAATACAACCAGAAATTTCATTTTGAGATATAATGCTAACCTTCATGACCATAATACGGCGCGGATAAGGCTATACTGAGACTCTCCCGGGTGATCGGCGCTGCGTTCAAACTTGCACCTACCTCGAATTGCAAATGTCGTCTAGTGTCTCGGATCACGTGTGATCTTACCCCCGAAGAGCAGGAGACAACGTCATGCATCCTAGTCGGCCAACACAGAATGAGCGTTACCGCCACGGCTCGAAACAGGTGATCTACGAGGGCTATCCTGCACTTGACTAAAATTACGGCCTGACCGACCTGCACGCTGCCATCGGCGTGAACAACTGCAACGGCTTCCCGCATTCATCACGCGGCGGGGGCAACTTGCGGCGCAATATGGTGAGCGGCTTGGCGACATCGCCGAACTGGAAACGCCTGACGAGCCTTGCTGGACTCGCAGCAACTGGCAAAGCTACCGTGTGAAATTCCCCTACTGGTTCGACCAGCGGGGCCGTCTGCCCCCGGAAGGGAAGGGCGCGGGCCCTCCCTATTGCGATACCGAGGCGATGCGGGAGCACCTCGCCGAGATCAGCCGGAGCGTCGACGACGGCGCGCATGCGGTACTCATCCTGATCAGGCTGGATCGCATGTGACGCCGAAACTCAAGGTGCCGGACAACATCACCCTGACGCTCCTGCCGCCGCGCTCACCGGAACTGAACCCAGTCGAAAAGCCCCAGATTGAAGGGTCGGGATACGCCTCGATGATGCTGCCCTACGCCTAAAGAGGGTATTTTGGTGTACGGTTTTCCTGGCGTAAAGTTAAAAAAGAAACTGTGCGGTTGGCGCGTGGAGCACCTAATCGACGCGTGTATCCCAATCGCGCCGGGTGAGAAGCGATCATGACAAGGCAATCTTTCATAACCGTGCTTGTCGGGCCGAGCGAGTTACTTCGAGAAGGTCTAAGTCGAATCCTGAATGAAGAAGATTTTTGTATTCTTTTCTCTACGGCTTCTGTTAACGATCTTTTGCAAAAGCCGCTACCGCATCACCGGTCGATCTTGCTAATCATAGATATCGGCGGTGCTGATGCGGAAGCTGAATTCGCGCAAATTGTTGAGTTTAAGGCGATTTACCCAGCCAGCCATGTCGTTGCGCTGGCTGATCACTGTCGCACGGCCGATATAGTCTCAGCTTTTCGTGCGGGGGCTGACGGGTATCTGACAAAGATCGCTGCTTACGATACCTTCATCAAAGCTCTCGAATTGGTTATGCTTGGGCAAACGGTACTACCTGCGGAAACTTCGATGATTATTCAAGATATAAGGCAAGGTTCGAAAAATGAACCGACAGCTGAACCGATAGCTGATGAGTTACCAAAGGTGGAAGATAAAGTAGAGAGTAGCGATCAAGAAAAGGTAATTTTGTCGAATCGCGAGAACTGTATTCTGCGCCGTTTGATCGAAGGGGAGTCAAACAAAGCCATCGCGCGCGAAATCAACATTGCCGAAGCTACGGTGAAGGTACACGTCAAAGCCATACTTCGAAAGATTCGGGTCCGCAACCGAACACAGGCTGCAGTTTGGGCGATGAATCATGGTATGCTTACTCCACCGTCTGGCAACGGCGCGTCGGGGAACGACACGGTGGTACCTCAGCGGTCTCACCATCGGCATGATCTACCTGAAGCAAAAAATGGATACCTCGTTTTCGACAATCGTCCGCCTATATGACCTGCGACAGATCTTCGTTCTGGCTGGTGCATTCACTTGCCGAAGCCTCGTTCCCGATCAAGAACGCATGGGCTCAAATCATTCCGGGCGATGGCCGAAGAGGCGCGGTGGAAACCGCATCACGGGGGCGTATCATATGGATCCCGCCAGTGTAACCACGACCCGTCTTAGATCCGGTTGTTTTTTGCCCGTTGTCCTCTGTACTCAACAGCGGTGGATCACGAATTAGATCGCCTCTAACGGTTTGAACTCTGTGCGTGATTGATAAAAAACACAGGAATGACGGATCTTTACTGGCATTTTGAATTTGACGGGATTTTTCATTAAATGGGCCAAACAAAAACTGTTTCTGGTTTGTCGTTCAGCGAAGCCCGGATCGGAACGGTTGAAGGCGGAGAATACGGCCTCCTGGTTTGGAAATGCGACCAACTGGTGGCGGTCCTTACCCAGATCGACGAGGAAGCCTACTCCACCAAAGGCAAATGGTTCCTCGAGACAGGATTCGGGCTGCTGAGCGGGCAGCACAAGAATTTCGATACGATCGAGGAGGCCATAAGATGGGTAGGAAGACACACCTTCCCCGAGTCTGCTTAGATAGCAGTTCAGCTGGGGCAAAAGTCGAATACGGCCGCGGGACTCACGCAAGGTGGGCAGTGTTACGCTTGGGCTCACTCGTCAGCCAGAGTTCCTTCTGCGAGAAGATCGTTGACCTTGCAGGCGACTTCCGTGCGGTTGGTCGCCTTTAGTTTTTTCATGATATTGCGGATGTGGACCTTCACCGTGCTTTCGCGCAAATTCAGTTCGTAGGCGATCATCTTGTTCGCCTTGCCGCGCCGGAGCGCTTGCGCAACCTCGGCCTGCCTAAGCGTGAACATGCCTGCCAAAGGGTGCGTGTCGCGGCTACCCGAATCTATCAGGTGCCGCATAGCAAGGACACTGCTCGCCGGCACGAAGATGCCTCCCGCTGCCGCCAGGTTGATAGCCTCGACGCAGACATCGATTCCAACAGAGGTCGGAATGTAACCGCGTGCACCGCATTCGAGAGCGGTCAGCATCTGGGCAAGGTCTTCGGTGTCGGCCAGGACGACCACAGGGACTGATTTGAACTCGCACGAAATATGCCTGATCTCGTCAGCGATGCCACGATCGGTGACCTTCCGACTGCCAAGGTTGAAGAGTATGGCTGCAAGGGGAGGGGCCGAGCTCTTTCTGACGCGCCATTCCTCGATGGAACCCAAGGCGGCGACATCCATGCCGAGTTCGTGGTCCACGAGAGCCGATGCGAGACACTCGCGGTCTAGAGCCCTTCCGTCCAAGATGAGGAGGCATTCCCTGCCTGTCTGCCCGTGGACGATTCCCGTTCCGCCGGACGGGACTCCGGACCGATTGGCCGAAGTGTAATTGTGCAGTCCTGCCGTGGCACCCATGTCAATACCCGCTCTTTCCCACACAAGCCGCCTTGCGTTGACCGACATAATTTTCCGCATTCTCTAGCAGTGAAAGTTTGGTACTGCGCGTTGTGAAAGGTCGAGACTCGATTACCCCATTTGCGTCGTTTTCAGCTCCCTGAGCCCCGGCGAGACCCAACCTGGGTAAGTGTAGGGTTTATTTATAAGCAGTCTCTAACATAGGTTGCTTTTTTCGTAATTTTCAGGGAATCACGCCAAGCTAGGCCCAAAGGGCTGCAATCTGCCTGAAGACGCATGCATCGGACCACTTAGCCATCTTCAGCCCAGCAGCCGAACGTGGATCGGCTAGTGCCTGCGGCGATTCAGCGGTAGACCAGAGGGTGCCGTTGACACGGTTAGCGCACAGTGGTGATCGCCGTGGCTCAACAATTTAGTTCGAGCCCACCCGATGGGTCTGCCGTAGTAAAGGGCCTCTGCGCATATTTCGGCAGCACGCCGTCCTCGGTGCGATAGGCCGAGTTGCCGCGGTCATGATGATCTCGCCTGTCACACTTTGGTCAGCACGAACGGGGTTGCGTTCCGCTCGGCCCAACCTTCGACCGCCTCGAGCCGGATACCGCTGTCTCGAGACATACCAAGCTCTACCAGGTGTCCCGCGCACGACCAGCCCTCCGTAAATGTCGTCTCGAACTGTTCCGGCGACGGAATGATCGTTTTCAGCGGAAATTTTGATGTCCATGCGCTGGCGTTCAAAGAGATAGCCGCTACCTGAGATACTCGCTGTCGAATCCGGCTGTTTCGACCAGCTTCTTGCGGTTGATCACCTCTACATGGCCTGACTTGAAAGAGACGAGATCGGCCTTGCGGAGCTCCCTTAACGTTCGGTTGACGTGAACCGTGGTCATTCCGAGGATGTCGGCCAGTTCATGCTGGGCAAGGGGGCACTCATATCTTCCATGGGCCGACAGCCCAACCATGGAGAGCCTCTCCTCCAACTCGAGCAGGAAATGGGCGGTACGCCTCATCGCGTTCCGCCGCCCGGTATTCATGAGATGTTCGGCAAGGATGGCGTTCAGGCGCGCCAGCGAGCAGGCGATCTTCTTCCCGATTCGGCCTTCCGACAGGATGGCCTCGACCAGTTCCTTACTGGAAATTTCATAAACAGCGAGTTCGGTTATGGACGCCAGCGACGCAAGATGGGGTCCGTCCAAGCCACGGAAACCGACGACGTCCCCCTTGAGGGGAGTGTCTATGATCTGCCGCTCTCCGTCCGGCAGTGCGTGATAAAGTATGGCCCAACCCGATTTTACAATGAATATCTCACTGTTGTCGTCCTCCTGGCGGCATATCACCGAATGGGGTTTATAGATTTTTGCTGTAGCACCGAGAAAATTGTTGTTCCCCCACTCATTCTTCGACAACGTCCCCCCTATGGGATGAGAGCACATGAACTGCAATAGTGACTGCATGGAGACTCGCAAGTTTGCTTCTGCTTCCACACTACTGACAATGGTATCTCCCGGATAAATCGACAGAACGACCTCTTACCCTAAGGGCGGGTTGGCCTATTGTCCTCGTCTGTTCGAATGAGGTAAACGGCGCTTAACTTAGGATGTTCAAGGTGGTTAAGTCTCGCGGTTAGGCCGGACAACAGGCTCCGAAACGCTAATCGCTCGCGGCGCAGTAACGGCCAGGCTGCCCCGATTACACTGCGGTATGTGACAGTTACAAATCAAGCAAAACGTCGCCTTGCGGGCGGCTGCAGCACGCCAGGACGTAGCCTGCCGATTTGTCGTCCAATGTCAGCCCGCCTAGGTCATCCATGACGACTTCGCCGGACAGCTTGGCGATCCGGCACGTACCGCAAATTCCCTGCTGGCAAGCGGTGGGGACGTAAACGCCACATTGGCGCGCAGCTTCCAGCAGGGTTTCCCGCTGGGTGCAATGATGGTGTCGAGACCGCTTCGGGGCCGCCCGTGGCCTTGTCGCGATAATGTACCCGAGAACGCTGTTTTCAGACTCCATGACGCCCCGATCGAATGTCGTGCCGATAATTCATCGTTATTCAACCCGAACGAACGCAAGCTGCGGATCGGGCGGCATGGTGCGTATATCGAAACTCCTCATTGGAACGGCTTGCTAGCCGCCTTGACGCTGACGGATGCGCGACCAGCGGACCGCCGCTTCACTTCCACCAGCCGACAGGGCTAGACTGGCATACAAGGACAATCGCAGGATTTTGGCTTCAAGTGAGCCCGTGCCGGACGAGGTGGCGGACGACCGGGGAAAACATGTGCTGGCCGATATAAGACCCGATGTTCGCATCTTCGAAGATCGTTTGGGCGGTGACGGCATCCTCGACTATGGGGATATCTGCCTCGCGCGCTTGAGCCATCATATCTTCGGCCGCACGTCCCTGACCCTTGCCGACAACCGTCGGCACAGGCGTCTCGCCCTTGACGTAGCGCAACGCCACGGCGCGGTCGCCTGACACCAAGACGATGACCGCGTTTTTCACACCCAGCTTCGCAGGCTGCATCACTGCTTCGCGCCGCTGTCGCTGCTGTTCACGGCGGATCAATGGATCGCCTTCGAGGTCCTTGTGTTCGCGCTTGTATTCGGTCGTCGTCATGCGCATGTCACGTAGGAACAGCCAGCGCTGAATAGGAACATCGATCAAGCCGATGACGACAAAGGCCAGGGCGGCGGCAATTCCGAGAGGTGTTATCACCGCCTTGATGATAGGCTCCAGGCATGCCTGACCACAGCCTGGTGCATCGAAGAGAGGCTGTAGCCAGGCGATCAGGATGAATACGAAAAGGCTTGCCAGGAACACCACCTTGACGAGGCCCTTGGCGAACTCGATGACGTTGCGGAGCGACAGGATCTTCTGAAGGCCCTTCGCCGGGTTTATGTGATCGAACTGCAGCTTGAGCGGCTCGAACGAGAAGACCGGCCCGAACGTGGCCAGCATGCCGAAGGCTACGGTGAAAACCACAACGATCCCGACTAGCGGCAATGTAGCAAGCATCAGCAATGAGAACGAGTGGTGGATGGCCCGCAGGCTGACCTCCTCGAAGGAGCCGCCGGGCACCGTCACGGTCTCCACGAGTTCCGAAAGATGTTTGAAGAGCAGCGGCCAGCAAAAATAGAGATAGCCAAGCGCTGCGAAAAGAGTGAAGCCGGAAACCAGGTCGCGGCTTTGCGAAACCTGGCCCTTGCGGCGGGCGTCGCGAAGCTTCTTATCGGACGCCGGTAGTTTCTTTTCCTCAGCTTCTTCGGCCATGTTGCAATCTTACCGCACTATCGTGGTTCCAGTCGGCCGATGCCCTGTGTAAGGTGGGACGGGCTTGAATACGGAGAGGTGGATTTGCGGTTGCGTGTCGTATTCCTGCCGGTCGTCGTCGCGCTGGCGCTGAGCGGTTGCCAGACGACCAAAACCGGCTCGGTGCAGGCCAAGGCACAAGGCCCATCGTCTCAATCCGAGCGCCTGATCAAACTTGCCGACGATATTGATGCGCGTGGAGAAAGTGATACGGCCATCGCGCTCTACCAGCGCGCAGCAGCAATGCCGGACGCCAAGGCGAGCGCGTTCGTCAAGACGGGCGATGCTTACATGCGGGCGGGCTATCCCGCCGACGCCGCTAAAGCATATCAGGCCGCGCTCGCCAAAGCTCCCAATGACGGCGGAGCAATGCTTGGGCTTGGCTCGGCGATGATAGAGGCAGGCGATATCGATGCAGGCATGCGCGCGCTTGCGCAGGCGGCGCCGCTGGTCAACACCAGCAGCGCCTACAATCGATTGGGCGTTGCGCAGACTTTCGCCGGGCAGACAGGGCAGGCGCAGGAGACTTTCGGCCAGGCGTTGAGACTTGCGCCGGGCGATCTTGACGTCGAGACCAACATGGCATTGGCGGCTGCGCTCGAGGACAATTCCGCCGCGGCGCTGCCGCTGGTGCAGAAAATTGCCGCGGCCCCCAACGCGCAATTGCACCACAAGCGCAACATTGTGGTGGTGTACGGGCTTCTTGGCCAGGCCGACCAGGTCAAGGCTTCGCCGCCAATCGGCCTGACGACCAAGGAGGTCGCCACCCTGCTTGCCCGCGCAAGAACCATCCGGCTGAAGGGCAGCACTCAGGCCAAAGCGAAGGCGCTCGGCTCCATCCTCGGCTAGCGAATTGGGCCGGAGGGCCTGAAGCGGCCTTCCGCCAAGCGCGACGCGCAGAGTGACACTACGCTGGCGAATACCGCGCCGGCTCACTCGACTGGGAGCGTTGTTTGCGGCACCGATGGCGCGCTGTTGGCGCCGCCTATCGGAGCCTCCTCGCCATCTAGGTAGCGACGGGCCGCGCGCGCGGTCGGTGCGGCCGCCGCCGGGCCCATGCGGCGGCCTTCTACGAGATCACGCTGGCTTTCGGACATACGCTGAAGATTGAAGGCATTGGCGCAACCGGGCGGCAGATGGGAGCCGACGCCGGAGACGATCGTCAGGTTCGTCTTGGCAGCAGAGTTGTCGTCGTCGGCTGGCTCGGCCAGACAGGCATCGGGAGCAAGAACTGAGCCGCCGACACTTTTCTCGGAGCCGCCTGCATCCGTCGAAACATAGTTGTAGCCGGGCGAATAATCCTGCCGCTGTTGCGGGCTGTTCGCGCAGCCGGCCAGGACCAGCGCTGGAATAACGCAGAAAAATCCGATGGGCGATGTCATGTCCGGTCCTCGTTACTTGATGATCAGACCCGTCGCCGACGCGTCATTGGCGTGCTTGCGGCTGCGGTGCTTGGCTGCCGGACGGTCAAGCGGCGTGGCGAGGCTGTCGCGCACCGGTTCCACCAGATAGGGCGTGATCAAAATGACCAGTTCGGTCTCTTCGTGCTGGAAACGCTGTGATTGAAAAAGCGGGCCAAGCACCGGTACATCGCCGAGCACCGGAAACTTTTCCAGATTGCGCGAAGTCCGCTGCTGGAAAAGGCCGGCAATCGCAAATGTCTGACCGCTCGCCACTTCGACCGTGGTGTCGGCCTTGCGCACGACGAAACTCGGCATGGCGAAGCCGTTGGCGCTTACGGATCCGGTCTCAGATAACGAACTGACTTCCGGCTGGACATGGAGCGCGATGCGATTACGGCCGATCAGCGTCGGGGTGAAGCCGAGGGACACGCCGAAGGGCTTGTATTGGACGGTGACGACGTCGGTTCCTTGCGGGATTGGAACCGGAATTTCGCCACCGGCGAGAAAGCTTGCCGTCTGACCGGTCATGGCCGTCAGGTTCGGTTCGGCCAGTATCTTGACGATGCCGTTGCGTTGCAGGGCTTCGATCAGAATGTCGAAGTTCAGGCCATGCGCCTGGTCCATGTTCAAACCGAAATTCCCGTTGCCCGAGGGCACACCGTTGTCCTGGAACATGTTGAATTCGAAGCCGCCGCTCCTGTAGCCAACGGACCAGTCGACGCCGTAGGACTGCAGTTCCGTGCGCGAGACTTCGGCGAAGCGAACCCGGATGTTGACTTGCTGTGAACCCTGCACGGTCATGTTGTTCAGCGGCGGCTGTTCCGGCGGCGAGAAGGTCCGGGCGACATTGTCCAGATCCGTTGCCTCATCAACGCCTCGCGCCTCGCCTGTTGCAACGATACGGGTTCCGAAAATGTGGAGATTTGTCGCCGAGCCCGGCTGCATTGCTTGCTTGGCCTCGGTAGCAGGCGTGACATCGGCGGTGACGCGGAACTGGGCTGTTGCCTCAATCCGTTCATCGGCCGTGATCGCAATGAGGTTGGTCAGGCCGGGTTTGAGCCCGAACACGTAGACCATGCTCGGCGACACGACCTGAAGGTCCGCGATCGTGGTGTCGGCAATCAGCACGGATTCGACCGGTTCATTGAACCGCAACAAGCGTCCTTGTCCGACCGGCAAGCGGACCGTTGGTTTGCTCGGCAACGGTGATATGTTCTGTGCCGTCGCATCGGCTAGTGTGAGCAGCAACGCCAGCAGGACGCCAATAGTCGCGATAGCCAACCGGCCTAAATCTGCCCGCCGGGCGAAAGCGGCTGATCCTACGTCTGCCGCGGTGTTGTGGGTGGTCATTGCCATTTCTCTCCTGAATCCCCAATGTCCGTCCGTCCGGCTGGCGTCAGGAGGGCGCCTCCTGTGCGGCGTTCGCCTGAGCCGACGGGAGCGAATGGGAGACGACGCGCGCGCCGGCTTTGCCGGGGCGGCCAGCGATCGTGGCCAGCGGCTGGACATTGAATTCGTGTGCGAGTTCCTGGAAGGACAGGACCGGAAGCTCGATGGCATTATGTGCGAGCAGGCTGCGCATGTGACGGCGTACATCCATCGCGGCGAGGACGACCGGCGAAACATCGGTGGCGTTCTGCGACAGGGCTCGCTCGATTTCGGTGACCAAAGCCTGCGCATCATCGTCCGACAGGTTCAGGAAGGTGCCGGTCGATGTGCTTTGCACCGCGTTTCGCAGGATATCTTCGGCCGACCGCTGCAGCACATAGGCCGCGATGATGTTGTTGGGGCCGGCGAAGCGGAAGCTGATCTGGCGCTTCAAGGATGTACGGACATATTCCGTCAGCAAGGGGACGTCCTGTTCGCGTTGGCCCCATTCGATGAGTGCCTCGAGGATAAGCCGCAGATTGCGGATCGGGACGTTTTCGGCGACGAGCCGGCGAAGCACTTCGGCGATCTTCTGGAGCGGCACTGTCTCCTGCGCCTGCCTGACCAGATCCGCAAAATCCGGTTCCATGTCCGAGAGCAGCCTGCGTGTCTCCTGAATCCCGACGAAATGGCCGGCATAAAGGCGAAGTGCATGGCCGGTCCATTTGGCCGCTATTTGCACCGGCGTTGAGAAGACAAAGCCGGCCTCCTTCAGTGCTGACAGGTAGCTGTCATCGGCCCATACGAATTTGCGCAGACCGGCAATCGGAGAACCTTTTTCGTAAGGTATTTCGAGCAGATCGAGATGCGTGGTGTCCGCTTCGACAAGAACACGGTTGGTAGGAATTTCAGCACCCAGGATGGGCGCACCTTCCAGATCGACGCGGACGCTTCGTTGCGAAAGCGTCTCGTCGGCCTGCATGCCGATGGCCGGAACGTCGACACCGAGATCACCGAAGAGCTCACGGCGCACGCCGTCGGCGAGCGCGGCAAATTCGGCCCCCGGGACTAAGCGTGCGAGCTCGGTTCCGAAGCGCACCACGACGCGGTAGGATGGAGACAGTGTTGCGGTGGAGATTGCCGAAAGCGACGCGGAATCCCCTCGCTGTGCAGGCGAGGCGGTATGGCCGATGTCTTGAGGCTCGGACTCCTGGGCGGTGCGGCGATTGATTGCATAGGCGCCGGCGCCGCAGCAGGCACCAAGGACCAGGAACATGATGGAGGGGAAGCCCGGCACCATGGCAAGGCCGACCATGATCACGGCGGCGAGTGCGAGCGCGCGGGAGTCGCGCAGCAGTTGGCTGGTTATTTGCTGGCCAAGATCGCCCGTTCCATCCGCGCTGCCGACGCGCGTCACCATTGTGCCGGCGGCCACAGCGACGAGCAGTGCCGGTATCTGCGCCACCAGGCCATCGCCCACGGTGAGCAACGTGTAGGTCGCAGCCGCGTCGCCGAGCGACATGTCGTGCTGCAGCGTGCCGACTGCGAAACCGCCGATCAAGTTGACCAAAATGATCACAATGCCTGCAATCACGTCTCCCTTGACGAATTTCATGGCGCCGTCCATTGCGCCAAACAGCTGGCTCTCGCGCTCCAGTTGCTGGCGCAGGTGGCGTGCCTCCGCCTGGTCGATGTCGCCGTTGCGCAGCTCGGCATCGATGCTCATCTGCTTGCCCGGCAGCGCATCGAGCGTGAAGCGCGCGGCCACCTCGGCGACGCGTTCGGCGCCCCGCGCAACAACGATGAACTGTGCAACAGTGATGATCAGGAAGATGACGAGGCCTACGGCAATGCTGCCGCCAACGACGAAGGTGCCGAAGGCGGTAATGATCTCGCCTGCGTCGGCCTGGAGTAGGATGAGTCGCGTGGTCGTGATCGTGATCGCCAGCCGGAACAAAGTCGCGATGAGGATGACCGACGGCAGTGACGAAAACTGGAGCGGATGAGAAACGTAGAATGAGGCCAGCAGAATAAGCACGCTGATGGCGATGTTTGCGGTGATGAGACTGTCGACAAGAAACGTCGGCAATGGAATGAGCATCATTACCACGGCGACGAGCATCAGAATGGCGATGACCAGATCACTGCGGCGTGACAGCCTGGCAAGGAATTGCATCAGGCGTTCCGAGACGGTCATCGGACGCCTCGTTGCGACAGGAAGCTAAGCAAGGTACTGCGCGCCTCCGTCTTTCGCCCGGCCACGAGCAAGGCGCGGCTCTTCAGTAATGTAAGCACCGGATGATCCATTCCTTCCAAGGTCTCCAGCCTGGCAATCGTGGCAAGCGCCTTTTCCGCCTCGCCATCGAGTATGAGAAGGTGGGCCAACGTTCTGAGGACGCCGGCATTTCCCGGCGAGAGCTGTGCAGCAATGAGCAGGTAGGCCGCGCCCCGCTTTGCCTGCCCGTGGCACCCGTAGAGATAGCCCAGGACATGCAAAAGATGCACGGTGTCACGCGGGTCGGTCAGAGTTTGATCCTTCCTGCATGCGACCAAGCAGATCGCGATGACGCTCGATTTCATCCTCCATCAGCGTTCTGGCGAGCGTCTTGAGTTGCTCCCCGCCCTCAAGGGTTGGGACGAGGTGCGTTACAAGGTGCTGGAGAATAGGCACGGAGCGCCGCAGGATAGCTGGTTCGGGAATATTGGGCATGACGAAATTGGCGAGTATCTCGTCGAGCGACTCGCCGGCCGCACCTTGAGAAGCCTGGAATTCCGCCGTTTCCGGCCCTTCTGCACCAGCGGCTGATCTCGCTCCCTGAGCACCGTTGGCTGCTTTACCGACCCCATTTGTCCGTCGCCGGCTGATGGCCTGGCCACGCACATTTTCCGCCTGCCGCCCGTCGCGGCCCGCCGTGTCAATCCGTGCCGTGTCGAATCGTGCCGCTTCAAGCCGGCGGTTCACGGATATTTCAGCGCGACCGAGGCGCCGCCCTTAGTCAGGAGAAGTTCGGTTTCGCCGATGTGTTTGACGGCCCAACCGTCGTTGGTGAATGCACCTTCGTGATATCGCGCGCCATCGGCTGCGATGACGTAGGGCCGCTCGCCATACCAGATCGCCTGCAGCCTCAGGCGCGGCGCCTGCTGCGCATTGCCAACCATGACGTTGGAGATGAGGGGAAGGTGAGCGCCGAACGACTGATCGAACCAGGATTGCGTCTCTGCCCAGACATCACTCTTGTCGTTCGGGATCATACCCGAGACCACGAGGCGTCCGTCTGATTGCAGAACCGTTAATGTGATTATGCCGGATTGCTCGAGGCGCAATTTGAGCTGACTTACCGCTTCGGCGGCAGTCTGGATTTGCGCTGGCGATGAAGCGTCCAGGACTTTTTCGCCTGTCTTGCCGGCGAAAGCCACTTTGACTGTTTGCCCGTCTTGGGAGGACGCCTTTGTGCCAATCTCTTGCTTGGCGAACGAGAGCCCGTTCGCGGCGACGGAAACTGCCAGAACCGCACAGAGAACGCTGCTGGCGATCAGCAGCGGACGATTGGCAAAATACCCAAAAGACCATCGATTGGGTGCGCGTTCCAGGCTGACCAGCCGGATGCGCGCTTCGCCTAGGCTTATGGTGAGCGGCAGCCTGCAGCGGCTGCCATGTCCCTCACGGATGGTCTCGCTCGTGGCCAATACGACATCGCCGCCGACGGCTTCGATTTCAACTTGGCTGCCCTTGCGACGCAGCCTTGCATGAATCGGTGCAATACCGGCATCCCGCAGGACAATGTCCGACTCGGTGCTGGAGCCGATCGTATATTCTGGCTCGACCAGGCTGACTTCGGCACCGGCGTGAAATCCGTGGGTTACGATCAGCGCTACGGAATGTCCGGTACCCGGGGAGGGGGCGATGATCGATCGGAGTCGGCGCGCCGGCACTGCTGCTTCCAGACGTTTGCTGATAGGACGAGCGGTCATGCCAGTTCATCTCCCGCCGAATGACCATTTCCAACGCAGCCTGATGACGGCGCTGAAAAAATTGCGCCGTGCAAGTACGCCGCCGGGTGCTTGCGGCGGCGCATGGTTCGAGAATCCGCCGCCTTAGGCCTTTTCAGCCGACTGGCCGAGTGTTCTGGCGGTGCTCATCAGCATGTCATGCTGGGATTTCGCGATCTCTTTCGTGATCTCCAGGCCAAACATGCGCTCCTGGTGCTTGATCATCTTGTCCAGGTTCTGTTCCGGCGACCCTGCAGAGCCGGAGGTAATGGGAGGGGTAGCAGCCATCATTGTCTCCTTGAGGGACTATCCAATTTGCAAACTCCGGACTCACATCGCTGCTGTCCGGAGGTTGCGAAGGCAGCTTAAGGCAGCATGGCTGAAAATGAAAGTCCAGTTGGAATATTTGAGACACTTCGGTTCCAACTGTTGCGTCTTCCGCGTTCAAGGAGTACCTTGGCAGGTGGGTGAATGGGGTATTTCAGAATGGAAAAAGGTCCTTTGGCCGAGCTTTTGGTCGAACGGTTCGAGACTATGCCGCCGCAGTTGCGGGTCGCCGCACGTTTCGTGCTGGATCATCCCAAAGATGTCGCACTGATGTCGATGCGCGAGCAGGCGCACCAAGCCGGCGTTTCGCACAGCACGATGATGCGGCTGGCGCGATGGATTGGCCTTGAAGGCTACGAAGACATGCGCAGCCTTTATGCGCGCGCGCTGCGCGAGACCATCGCGCGCGAGCCGGCGCGACAGAATATCGGACAGCATGGCGATCCGGGATATTCGACTGCCGGCGTCGTTGCCGACACGCTCGCCGCCCAGATCTCAAGTCTTGGCGAGTACGGCAGCGCCATGCAGCTCATCGCGGCAGCCGGTCTGCTCGCCCGGTCACGCGATGTGTTCGCGGTCGGCTCGCGCGCCGCCTATCCGGTCGCAAGCCACTTCGTTCAAGTCATGTCGCTACTGGCTGGCACCGATTGCAAGGTGACGCTTGTCGGCGAGATGGCCGGACCGGGCCTGGATGGCCTCCAGCACGCGGGACGCGGCGCGGTACTTCTTGCGGTGGGCATGTCGCCCTACGAGCGCACAACGATCGACATTGCGCGACAGTCGGCTCGGCAGGGCATCAGCGTGGTGGCGATCACTGACAGCAGCGTGTCGCCGCTGACACAGATCGCGCGGGAAACGATTATCGTTACGTCAAATTCGCAGTCCTTCTTCCGAAGCATGGCGCCGGCGTTCGCCGCCGTCGAAATTCTGGCGGCACTGGCGGCAGCGCAGTCTGAAACGAACGCCGCAGAACGGGTAAAACGGTCGGAAGAGCAGCTCGCTGCTTTCGGCATTTTTTGGAAGCCCCCTCGATAACATCCGAAAGGCTGCGATCGGGCGGGCGTGACGGCAGCCAGGCTGCCGGCAACGTTGATTTCCGGAGGTCGTCCTGATGGTTCGCCCAATAACGCCCACCAAGCCGCCGGTCCAGCCGCAAAAGGTCAATGCCAAGGCAAATGCCGCGCAGACAGCGCGGCTGGAGGCGCAGGCTGCCAAATTGCGGGAGCAGATCAGGCTTGCCAACAGGATGGGCGAGCGTGATTGGGCAGCACAGGGCCGCCAGGAACTGGCCCGTGTTAACACGCAACTGGATTCGCTTCAGCCGCCGCCGGTTGCGGCTTCGGCGGCGCCGAGTGTCAACGTCGTCAACGCCAGCAACGGCACATCCGGCAATGGCAGGACGGTGACGCCGGCTCTTTACACGCAGACCGATCTCGCGGCACTGGCCGCGACACCGGTGAAACTGGACAGCAGCACGCCCGGAGACAACGCCGCGGAAGCGACGACGGCGCGCAACATCGTCAGCGACGTCACTGGCGGCAAAAGCATCGACCAGATTGCATCTGCCCGGGGCATGACGCGCGAACAGGTTATCGCCGCGCTCAGGTCCGGCGGGATGAGCGTGTCGACCACCGACCCGACAAGCAACAATGGCGACGTGCAGACGACGACGATCACGGATGCCAGCGGCCGCACCGTCAGCCAATATTACGACTACCAGCACGACAGCTACTACACGAGCGTGGAACAACCCAACGGCACGGCAACCACCACGCCGATCCGGGATGGGCTCGGGCGCAAGGAAACCAGCAGCTATAATCCCGATACCGGTGCGATCACGACGCGCTATGAAGACGATCTGGGCACCGGAACCGTCTCCGAGCGGACCACCTTGCCGAACGGCGCTTCAGTGGAAACCGTTACACCTGGGTACGGGCCGGCCTTGCCGGTCACCACCGTCAACGGGCCAGATGGTCACAAGACCGTCCTCGCTGCATCGCAGGATCCGGGCGGGGCAACCACCCAGGGCATCAAGGATGATCTCGCCGACGGCAAGAGCATCGAGCAAATCGCGCGTGAAAGGGGTCTGACCAACGAGCAGGTGATTGCCGAATTGCAGGCCGCCGGCTATCAGGTCACGGCGCGCGAACCGACGAGCGACAATGGTGACGTGCAGTCGGTTGAAGTCGTCGATCCGCACACCGGCGACAAGACCGTCTACTATCACGACTACCAGCATGACGAGCGAACCGTCGTGACGACGTCCGACGGCAAGGAAACGACGGTGTCGGAGGACGGGAACGGCGGGACGCGCAACAGTGTCCGCAATCTCGAGACAGGCGAGACCACAACTACAATCGTCGATCCGAAGGCCGGAACTGAAATCAAGATCGTCACCGACAAGGACGGTCGGGTAACGACAACGACCACCGAGAAGATCAATGGCGGCGAGCCCGTCGAGTACGAGGTCAAGCCTGGCGACAACCTGACCCTGATTGCGCAGCAATATGGCGTGTCGCTGGACGATCTGAGGAGAACGAACCCGGAGCTGTTCAATTCGCCTCGTGACCCAGACATCATCCATCCGGGGGAAAAGATTACTATCGAAAACGGTACCCGCACGACCGTGGAAGTCACCTTCAACGGCTATACGCTAACTACGTCGCCAGACGGCAAGATCACGCTGACCAACGATACGACTGGCGCCGTCACGGACATCGCGGCCGGCACCGCGCAGGAAGCGTTGGCCAAGCTGTTGCTGGACATCAACCCGAACATCAATGACCCGGAACAGGCCAAGGAAGACACGATAGTCAAGACGACGCTGGACGGCATATTCGGCGGAGCAAGTCCCGAGCTTGCTCAAGAAGTCATAGACAAGCAGCAAGCAGTAAAGGATGCGATCGAGAACTACGGCGGCGGTACTCCCGCGACGCAAAGTCTCGACGGCAGCGCCACGTCGGTCGGTCCGTACGGGAACCCACCATCACCGACGGCTCCTTCAGGCGGGAAGTGGGTGCCACTGCTGGTCGATGGGAGCTGGCAATGGTTCGACCCGGAGGTAGCCAAGGCGATCGCAGCCGAGAACGTTGCGATTGCGAACCTCGGCGAGGCACAGGCAAAGCTCGAGCAGATCGCGGCACAACTCGACGTCTATGCGCTGGACCCTGAATACAAGAACGCCATGGAGGGTGCCGAGTCGACGCTCGACGAGGTCTTGGCGCCTTATGGGCTGGAGTGGAAGGCCCCCGAGCCGAAGGGTACGCTGGCAGATGCGCAAAATCGGTTGACCCTCGCCAACAACGCGCTTGAAAGCGCCAGCACTGCCCGGGCCGAATACGAGCAGGGCCAGAAGTCACTTCTCGACGCGATCGACAAACAGATAGACCTGCCGACGCTCAGCGATCCCAACCAGACAGCTGTCCGCAGCACGGATGGTCCCAGCGCCGAGGAAACCAACCAACAAGGAAAGGCCGCGCACGCGGAGGTCGCCGAGCTCTTTACGAACGTGTCGCTCCACACCGCCAATGGCAACAAGGCCACGATCGACCAAATGCTCAGCTCGACCGAGTTGGAGCTGAAGCTTACCGATGCCAAACCCGGGAGTCCTGAATATACGGAGATCGAAGGGCGACGCGACAGCCTGAAAGAGTTGCAGAAGGCGGCGACCAACCAGGTAACGCTGGCCGAAGCCTATCAGGAGTATGGGGTTGCGCAGAAAGAGGCGGCGGATCTTGCCGTAACCATGGAGCCTCTCAAGCAGCAACTGCTTGCGCAGGCGCGGGAAAGAAACCCACACCATTTCGATTGGGAAGGGTATACCAATGGACGCGGTGAGTTTACCGGCAAGATATTATCGCAGGACATAGTCGAGGAGAACGGTCAGCTCTATGTCGTTACCGTCTATGAGAACGACACTTTCACAGACGAGAACGGTGATGACACCAATGTGCATAAATCTGCCCTGACATACGCTCTCGACGACGAGAATATCAGGGAAGACTTCCGCAACGATCCACTCAACAAGCAGTGGCAGGAGATGCTGGCGTCGACGCAGGATGTATCAGCGCCGGTCTGCACGCCATATGGGAACGGATCGCACTCGGCGCTGGAGGTGGCCAAGTCGAATATTATAGGCGTGCAGGTCGATCAGCTGGATGCCGGGCTGAGGGACGCGAAGACGAAACTTGTCAACGCGACGACGGCACGCGACCAGGCGATCACCGACTACGGGCCGGGAACCGTAGAGGCGCCCGCCGGCACGCTCAAGCCGGGCGATACGGCGGTGAAGATCACGGTGAACGGCCGCGACCTGTGGGTCGCGCCGGAGGTTGCCGCGGCCTACGAAGAGCAGGGGCCAGGCGCGATCGGCGACAGCGGCAAGTGGGTCCAGATCGAGATGGACGGCCAGATGCTATGGGTGCACCCCGAAGTCGCGGCCGCGGAAATCGATCGAGGCCAGGCGGAGACCGAAAAGAACCAATTGGAGGACTGGGAAGAAAACGTGCGGCCGGCGATGGTGGCAGGGCGCGACTGGTACGCTTTTTCCGCGAGCCACCCCAAGCTGCTCGAATATGGTTTGGAGGAGCACGAGGCGAGACTCAAAAACGAGTATTTTGAAGAACACCGGGACCAGGCGCTCGCTGGATATCAGGTGCAGTTCGAGAACCTCTACAAAGCCGGTTTCACCGGTGAATACAAGACATATACGTCCGGCGAACTCAGCGGTACCGTTGCTCAGACCCTCGGCCTCGATCCATCGAGCGAGGGAGTCGAAAAGGTCGTCGACGAAATCACCGACCGCGCCGGCGACAACGCCGAAGTCAAGATCGTGCCGATCTTCTCCCTCGATGGCGGGATGGAATCATCGACGGCCTTGTTCGCGATCAAGGGCGATGGAAACGAAGCCGGCTATGTCGACAGTTCTGGTAAATATTACAGCACCTTCGATGAATTCCAGCACGAGAATCGCATCTTCGGCGAGAAGGGCAATCTGGTCATGGCCAAGGGCGGCGACATGTCGCTCGGCGAGGATGGTTTTTCGCTCGACGAACTGGAAGTGGCCGACGCACGCAAAGTGGATTTCTGGGACAAGGCCACCGACATAGGCCTGGGCATCGTGGCGGGCGCCGCCACCATTGTCTCGTTTGTTCCAGGCGGTCAATGGGCCATTCCAATCGCGATCACCTCCGGTGCGGCTCTGGGCGGTAAGGCCTTGTACAGGGAAGGTGAGCACCTCCTTCAGGGCGGCGACTTCGACAGTCAGTCGGCTTGGAATATCGCGACCGGCGTAACCGCATTCCTGCCCGTAGGCGCCGGCGCCCTGCGCACGTTCGGCTTGGCCAGGTCAGGCTTGTCCGGGTCCGAGGCTTTCGCGGGTGGGTTCGGGATGACCCGCATGAAGGATGCCAGCTGGGGCATCGGCAGATTCCAGGTGAACGTAAAGCAGGCCTCTTATGCTGATGATGTCTCGGCGTTTATGCAAAGCGGCAACAAGCTGACCACCGCTGCATGGGGGCTCGATGCCGCCGCCGTGGTTACCGGTGTTCCGGTGCTCGGCAAATCGGTGGAAGATCTGGCGGCGCATGGCGGCGAGATGTCCCTGCTCGAGCTCGCGAACGCAGTCATGGGGATAGGCGTCGGCACTGTCGGCACAGGCTTGGGCGGCCGCTCGCTGTTGTACAACATGCCTGGAGCGGGCGGTACTCGGAGCGGAACTCATACGTCGGCCAGTTTTCCTGGCGGACCGGATTCGGGGCCACAACCACGGGCCGTCTACGAAGTCGGTCCCGACGGTGTCTACAGGCCCACCGGCGAACAGGTCATGCCGGACCCGGATGAGATCATCATCGATGGCGATGTGATCGGCGAAACGTCCGGCCAGCAGGGGCCTGGTTTCGGCGCCCGGAACGGTTTTGACAACACGGGAGGAGCTAACCGTCCAACCGGTCAGCGCGCGCTGCCGGCCGGCGAGTCCGAGGGTCCGAACCCGCCGCCACCCACTGGCGGCAGGGGTGATCCATCAGGCGACGGCCAGCCGTCGCGGCCGATGGTCGTGCATGAGCAAGGCCCCGACGGCGTCTATCGCCCGACCGACAAGCTGGTCTTCCACGATCCCAGCCACCCGGTCGTCGAGGGGACGGTCGTCAACGTCCACGATGAAGGGCCGAGCGCCCCGGGCGAGCGCGGCGATCCCGAAAATGCCAGCGACCGAGGCGCCCAGGAAGTGCGTGAGCAGAATGTGCGCCTCCCCGCCGACGGCGATCCGATCGTGGTGCCGCCGGTCCGCGGCGACGGAACGACGCGCCCGGCCGAGAGCGGCTTACGGCTCGTCTGGGACCCGACAACAAAGTCATTTACCGGCATGCCGAAGGCGGACGTCGGCGAATACACCTACACCAGCGGCAAGGATCCGCAGCAGACGGGTTATCTCGACGGCACACGCCCTTCCGACCCGGCTGTGCTGGCCACCCCGGACGAGCTCGTGCTCCAGTCCGAAACGGAAACACGCGACGGTTCGAGCCGCGAAACCACCGAGCGGCAGGGGCCTTCCGGAGCGAAGCTGCCGGAAGGTGGGGCGGCAGGCACCCCCCCGTTGATGCGCTACACTCTCGGCAACCGCCACACCGGCGAGATGCTCGTTAATTTCAACCTGCCGGAAGGGCAGAGGGTTGTCGCGATACCCGAACCCAAGGCGATTACGGCCGCGCCGGAACCGGTGCCGGCTCCTGTCGAGCTCGACCCATCCTTGCCGGTGCTTTATCTCGGCGTCGACGGCCGCTGGACAGCCGATCCGAACGCCCGCACGGAGCCACCGGCCGTGACGGATACCGGGCACCCCAGCCCGGCTCGGCCCGACGGCACGCCGATCATCAATCATTTCTCGTCAAACCCGTACAGCTTCGGCCAGACGTTCAATGCCGTCAGAGCCGGCCTCAGGCGCATCGGCACGCGTTACCTGAACACCGAACCCCGCTATGACTATCCGAAGCTTGGCGAACTCGTCGACAGCATCTATCACAGACCGGTTCCGCAGGACGGCGTCACCGCCGGACAAGACATCTATGTCGAGGCTGGCGGCGAATACCTGCCGGCCAAGGTCATCGTGGCCGGCCCGCAGGCGAGCATGACCCGCGACATCGTCCTGCCGGGCGAGCACGCCACAGAGGCCGGCTACCTGGGTTCCGGCCCGACGGTCGAACGCGCCAAGCGCGGATCGATAACCACGCCCAATGGCCAGCTCAGGGTCAACACCCCGGCACGGGAAGTCCATACGTTCGATCCTGCCGACAATCCGGAAGTTAGCCATCGCTCGGCCCTCGGCGAAACCCTGGCCGCGACCTTGCCGGCGCTTCCCGACGATGCGGCGACGCCCGCGCCGACGTGGGCGCCCGAGCAGGTGGAACTCGTCGGCGACTACCTCCATTCCCTCGAACGTTCCACCGATCCCGTCGTCCGCGATGCGGTGACCATGACCAGAGTGCAACTCGGGGGCAGGGGCCTGCCTCAGTCCGGCACGGAAATGACGCAGGCTCAGCATAATGCGCTTGTCGAAATGCTTAACGCTGACCGGAACAGCCCGTTCACCGGCTCCAAGCCGGCCGGCCAGCTTTCGATGAACGGCTTGACGACCCTCCAGGTGTTCAGCGCTCAGGGCAAGCTGCCGCATCTGTCGCCGGGAGAAGTGATCGACCAACTCGGCCTGTCGTCCGATGGCAGGCTGCCCCGCGGCGAGCAGTTCCTTACCGCCGGGGCGCTGCCAGGAGAAGCCGGCTGGACCTATGCCGGCCGTGGCATCGTCGGCGACTACCTCAAGGCTGCGTCAGGCTCCACCGATCCGAACCTTGCCGCCGTGGCAAATGCCGCCTCGCTGTTTTTCAAGGGGCGCGCCACCAAGCCTGGCAAGGCCGTGACCGCCGCACAGCAGGATGCGCTCATGCAAGTCCTGAAGGCCGACGGTGGCAGCACGTGGGTCTACGGTCCGAAGCTTCAGCCGGAGTCTTCATTCAACCCCGCCGGCAAGCTTTCGCCGGAAGGCCGCTACAATGAGAAGGTTCTGTCCGGCCACGAGACCTGGACACCGTATCTTTGGCGAGAGATGCGCGGTTACGCCGCCAACCAGCAGAAATCCGCGGACCCCGCGGTCCGGTCGCTCGCGCACGCCTTGGACAACGCGCTGCCTGGAAGCAAGCCCAAGGCCGGGACCGAACTCAACAGCGACGTGCCTGTCCTGCTGGCGCGGTTGCTGGATGCCGACAAGGCGAGTTCGTGGCGCGCCCCGACATTCTTCACGGATGCGCAAGGGGTCTGGCGGTCCGACCGCGCGACCGTTTCCTGGTTCCTGCAGGAACACGAAGCCAATGTCTTGGGTGGGTCGATGCTGAACGATCTTGCGGGCCGCACGGTCGGCCTCGGCGGATCGATGCTCGGCATTAAGGTGCCGCTGCCCAGCCGGCAGGTCTATGGGGAACTCAGCCTGAAGAACAACGGCCCGGACGGCACGGGCTTTCTGCTCCCGGTCCATCCCGACGACGCGAATGGCCAGAAACTTTTCGTCAATGGATACCGGCCGAATTTCGCTTATGACGAGGCTGCGGCTCCATCTGCCCAGTGGGTCGCATCGGCCCCGATGATGTCGAAGAACACGTTCCAGAGCGAAAACGCCGTTGGCGCTTCCATATCCATCGCTGGCTTCTCAGTGAGTGGGGCCTACGTCAAACGCACGCTGCTCTATCTCGGTGGCGAAGGCGGCCGGTCGGGGTATACGCTTAGGGAACCTGGCCCGCTCAGCCAAAGGGCAGCCTCCTTCTGGGAAGAAGCTGCGAGAGGTGGTGCCAGCCACTATAGTGCCGAAGGCAAGGTGCCCGGTTTCGAGGATCGGGTCCTCTACCGGAACTACGATATCATTTCCCCCTTCGGAGGCGGCAAGGAACCCTGGCGCGCTAGCCCTGCCTTCGAGGGCGTTCCGCGCGAGGCGGGCGCCGGGCCACTCAACCGCCTGGACCGCAAAGACCACGGCGTCGGTTTCGCGGTAAACCTTGGGCAATGGCCGGTAACGACAGCAGAACTCGGCTCGGTGAGGAAGGTTCTGGTGCCGCATGCCCGTACCGCCCGCGCGCACCCCGGATTCTCCGAAGGCGCGCAAAAGGTTTTCTCCGCGCTGGAAACGTCGGATGGGCGACTGACGCCGGGCGTCCTGCAACATCTCGCTGCTTATCTTGGAGAGATCGCAGCTTCTCCCAATCCCCAGCTCAGATTCGCTGGCCAGCGCGTGTCCGATGTGTTCCCGGAACTGGGTGGTGCGCCATATCCGGACCAACTCGCCACCGTCGACGGACGCCCAGACGGGATGAGCAAGCCAGCGTGGAAAGCGTTGCGGCAACAACTGGATCAGCAGGCTCGCAGCGAACTGACGCCCACGCAGGCCCATTACCTCAACCAGTTGCTTGAGCGGGAGGTCCGCCATAATTCGCCGCCGGCAAACGGCTTGCCGCCAGCTGGCGAGGGCCCGATCGCTCCCCGCAGTCCGGCGCCCAGGCCAGCGCCGAAAGGGCCGGGGTTTGCAGCAGATGGGTCATCGGGCCCGTCATTCGCCAAGCCGCTGACGCAGGCCGAAATCGCGGCCAACCGCCAGGAGGCGGCGAGCCTGCTCGACAACATGCTTCATCAGAACCTCGGCATGCCGGAAGTCACCAAGGCCAATCTAATAGATCAGCTCAGCCGCTCGCCGACGCTGATGGAACTCTTGCGCGGCGCTCACGCGCAAGGCGTACGCATCGTCAACCCGGCGCGGCACGACCTCCGGATTTTCGACGCCAGCTCCGGCGACGATCTGACGGCGACTGGATCACAATACGTCAGCGACGTGGGAGTAGTCTTTGTCGATGCCGAGACATTCCGTGCAGCCGATGCGGACAGCGACACCGTACTTGCCGAATTCGTCGACCTGCTCGGCCACGAGCTGTCCCACGTTGGGGACGCGCCGATCGACCTTCATCCCAATAATTTTCCAGATCGGCAGGCGTATAAGCATGCCGTGGTCTCTGCCTATTTGAACGTCGAGGGCGAAGCGACATTTGCTCAATATGCTGCTGCCGACGAGCTTGCGGTTAACAGCGGCAAGCCGGCTGCTATACTCGGCGCCGAGTGGAATTCGGCCCAGGCCGATATATTCGCCCGATACAAGGCCGGCGAGATCGATCGATCGCAAGCCGTTGAGGAAATGGCGACGCTATTCAGTGAGAAGGAGCCGAGCACTGCTGACGGAACGTATGGGGAGTTTTATGGCCGGTACGCGGATGAGCTATACGACTACTACGCGTCCACTGGTTCCCACCCCCCGGCTGAAACTGGCCGTCCCGCACCAGCAACCCACGGCCAACCCGCTCCGAACAATGGACCGCTCACCCGAACCGGCGTCAGAGCGATCCCGCTCGACCAGGTTCCGGATCTCGTCATGGGCGATTTCCAGCCGAACCAGATTCCTTGGCTTAAGCGCGAGCAGGTGGCCGAGCTGACGGAACAGCAATTCCGCGACATGGATCAGGCCGGCTTGCTGTCCTATCTGACCAAGAGCCAGCTGCGCGGTATCCCGAAGGCAAAGATAGGCCAGGTCAACATCGCGGGCTTCGACGGGAAACAGATTCCTTGGCTGAGCGAGGGCCACATCCGGAATGTGACCGACCAGCAGTTCCGCGATCTCGGCAAAGCCGGTTTGACGCCTCACCTGACGAAACCACAATTGCAGGCGATAAAAGGAGACATGGTCGAGTTCGTTGACGTGTCGAAGTTGGAAGCGCGCCAGATTCCGTGGTTCAAGCCCGGCCAGGTCGCCAAGTTCACTTCACAGCAATTCAAGGATCTGGGCGAGGCCGGATTGCTGAAGAACCTCACCGAGCGCCAGGTTCAGGCGATCCCCGCAACCATCATAGATTCGGTGGACGTGGCGAAGTTCGATCCCAACCAGGTGCCGTGGCTGACCGAGAAGCAGATCCCGGTGCTGACCCGCGATCAATGGGGTGCCTTCACGATCCACCACACCGAAGCCCTGACCCAGCCGCAGATCGAAGCGGTGGCACCAAAACAGTTCGAGGAAATGAGCCCCGGCCAGTTCCGCAAGTTCACGCTTGAGCAGTTCGAGTGGATGAGCGGGGATCAGACGAACGCCCTCTCCGTGCTGCAACTGACGACCTATCGGGCGACCCATAAAAAGGCGATGACGCCGGATCAGGCCACCAGCGTCGATCTGGCCCTCAGCCATGCCAGGATGCGGGAAAACGCTCAGGCACTCGCCACCTTTGGCGGCATGTCGACCACCTCCTACATGTTGTGGAGTTCGTTGCCGCCAACCTGGACCGCCACCGCCGCAGCGGTGGCATTTGGCGCGCGAGGCGTCGTTTTCGGCGCGCAGGCGCTCTTCCCCAACGCAACCGCAAGTCACAAGCCGTTCGGGCGTTTCCTCAACGCGCTCGGCGGAGCCACATTCATTGCCGCAGCGCCAGGTGCCGCGACCGGGATGATCCAGGGTAAGGATCTTGTCGTCAACAGCACGTTCACGCTCGGCAATATCGTCTATGGCACGAAGTCGATGCTGCAGTCGTTCACCGGCAGACCGGTGATCCGGAACCTGGCCGAATATCTGGCTGGACCCGGCTATGTGCTTGGCTGCGCCGTCTATACGGTGCACTCCTGGCCGGCGCCGATTGCCACAGTCGCCGGCACCATGTTCACGTTCGGCTGCGCCGAATTCTGGGCGTCGGCCATAAGGACGGACCGGATGAATCGCCGTTCGGTGCCGCGAACCGACGCTGATATCGCGGCGGCGGAAAAGTCCGACAAAAAATGGACTGCATGGGATCGGTGGACTCTGGGCATCACCTTCGGCGTTGGAATGCTTCTCTTCTCGCTGGACTCCCTGCTCGCGGAACCTTGGGAGGACGCGAAGACGACCCCTCCACCCGATCCGAAAAAACCGGATGGCGATGCCTCGTCCCAGCAACCCGATGATCCTTCGGATGTTCCAGGTGGGCCGCAGATCCCGGGGGAGGATTTCCCGCAACTTGTCGTGGTTGCCGATGACGGCCTGAATTTGCGAACCGAGCCTGACGGGGATTCGACCGTGGGAACGGTTCTGCAACCCGGCACATTCGTCGAACAGATCGCGAAGCCATCGACCGATCCGTCAGGGGAGACCTGGATACCTGTCGAAGGTTTCGGACCGGATGGCGAAATGCATAGCGGCTGGGTTTCCGGCGACTATGTCGAGGCTCATGCCGAGGGCAGCAGCAATGCTGAGGGCCGCACGAACCCAACGCTGGAGAAAGACGGCTATCAGTGGGTCGAGGTCAAGGATGGCGACAGCATTCGCCTGATCGCCAAGACCCATTCTGCGGATGTGGCTGACACGGTTGTGCTCAACATGGATCATATCCTGAGCCCGGACCTGATCTTCTCAGGCGACCGCATCTATCTGCCTGTCACGTCGGTCAGCTGAGACCAGCCAGTCCAATCCTAGCGAGCATCAGCTTTCTGGGCCTTGCTGGTTCTCGCGGCATACGCGTTTGCGACACAGGCGGCCAGCTTTGCCGCCCGCTCTGCTGCCGGATTGGATGGTTCGGAGGAGTAGGAGGCGGTAAACTGCAGATCGGACGGATGCCATTCGCAGTCGACAATGCGCAGTTTACCGCTTGCGGTATAATCCTGGACGACGTCCTCCGGGAGAGAGGCTATGCCGATACCGTTGAGTGTCATTTTGATGGAAGCGGCCAGCGAATTGGCGGGAAAGATGCGCGGCGTCTCTTCCAGTTCGCCGGTCAGCTTGCGGTAAAGTTCGCTGTAGGGTCTGGTGGTGCGCGCATAGCTGATGATTGGAAATTGCATCAGATCAGTCAGCGTCAGCTTGCCTCGGTGAGGCAGTTTCAGTTGCGGTGAGCAGACCCACACGAGCGGAAAGGACGGCATCTCGATATTCTCGATGCTGTGTTCAAGAATAGGGCCCATCAGCACCGCAAGATCGAGTCGGTGGGACATGAGTTCGTTGCGAAGGGTCGTTGTCGCATCAACCACGATATCCGTATCGACAAGGGGATAGTTTGCTTGCAGTTCCCTGAGGAAATCCGGTAGCCAGGTGTGCACGATGGTTTCGGCAACCCCGAGCCTAAGCACCCCTGCCGTCTCTGAAAGAGAGCTGGCCGTCAGCTGCAGCCGTTCCGCTACGCGCAGAACCCGTTGAGCAGGCGGCAGCAGCCGTTGTCCCTGAGCAGTCAGCCGGACATTGCCGCTCTGCCGCTCGAACAGCTTGGCACCCAGCGCTTCTTCCAGTCCGGCAATTCGGTTGGATACTGCGGGCTGCGTGGTGTTCAGGCGTTCGGCCGCCTTCCGAAAGCTTCCGAAAGTCGCCACCAGGAGAAAGGTTTCGAGCTGCTTGATGTTGAAAGGGATCACAATTCAATGCCGGACAATAATCTGAGCGCCGACCTTTACGCGCTCATACAGGTCGATCACGTCTTCATTGGTCATGCGAATGCAACCAGAGGAGTTGGCCTGTCCGACGGTCCATGGCTGATTGGTGCCGTGGACGCGATAAAGCGTGCTTCCGATATACAGTGCCCGTGCGCCCAATGGGTTGTTCGGGCCTCCGGCCACGTGCGCAGGCAGGACCCTGCCTTTTGATGCTTCTCTGGATCGCATTTCGGCCGGTGGCCGCCAATCTGGCCAGTCCTTCTTTTTCGAAATCGTGTCGCGACCGGACCACTCCAGCCCCTCCTTGCCAACCCCCACCGCGTATCGCAGCGCTTTGCCGCCCCCCAGCATGTAATAGAGGCGCCGCTCCGTGGTGTTGATAACGATCGACCCCTTCGGCTGGGCCTCGCTGAATGTCACGACCTGCCTGGGAATCACTGACCGCCCGGGCACGATTTCTCCGTCCGACTGCAGGCCGGAAGCGCCAGGGGAGACCAGCACATTTCTTCCCCGATCGTATGTCCAGCTTCTAGGGTCATAACCGCTGTTCGATTGGGCCTGCGCCGACGCGATGGCGGCCATCGACGCCACGGCGACCAGAACCGATGCACTCAATCCCTCAGAAAGACGCGTTGCCACAAACCTTTTGCCTCGAGGAACGCCCGCGGGCACGTCCAAGTTCGCGAGCAGGCTGTTGTTTGCCGTCACCGAGACCACTCCCTTCCACATTGAACCGACGATCCCGAACCAGGTGGTAACCGATTCCAACGCGGCACCATATCGGCTTGCGGATCGTTCGCAACATTTGGCACAGGTCGTTGATATGTAATCCAATTGGACTTCCCATTTTCGAGTGTGCGCGATAGAATGACATCGGCGGACAAGCTATGAAGTAAGCGAGGCGGGGGTCATCACTCGTGGGTCGCTTGCGATAGGACCAATGTGACGGGACGCGGTATCTACCATGCGGATCGGGTGTCGGGAGGCAGGGCTACCCTTGTCGCCTGCGGCCTTGCCGTTATTCTGGCGCTCGGCTTTGACTCGCAGCGTGCGTCCGCTGCCGAACCGCGCTGGCCCCCTGGCCCTTACAAATACATCACGATCGATCAGTCGGTGACAGACGCGCTGGTTGAGCTCGGCCGCAACATGCGGGTGCCCATGCGTGTCAGCAAGCTGGTAAAGGGGCGCCTGAGCGCCGGCATGCCGGTTGGAACGGCCCGCGAGTTCCTCGACGAGATATGCAATCGATACGGGCTGGTCTGGCATTTCGACGGTATCGTCATGAACGTCGCGACCGAAGCGGAAGTCCAGACGGAAATGATCCCGCTTGATCCCAACATGGCTGCTGGCGCCGAAGACAGGCTTTCACGGCTGGGCGTCAGTGATCCGAAGTTTCCAATAAAGGTTTCCAAGCAAGACGATGTCATCTCGGTATCGGGGCCGCCATCCTACATCGAACTCGTCAGGAAAACGCTCGGGGTTGCTGCCACGCCGAGCACCAAGCAGGAGACTGGCAAAGCTGTGTCCGTTCGCGTTTTCCGCGGAAAGCAGGCGGAGGCGCAGATTGTCCCCTCCGCCAAACCGAACTAGAACAGGAGGGCAGATTCATGCAAATCGCACCGATTGGAGCCCTAGAGGCTACGCTTGCAAACTTAACCACCAGCATAAGTTCGCAACAGCAAATCACCGTCGGCGCGGCAGCGCAGCCCGGTAACCGAATGGTGGGCGCCAAGCAAGAAAAGCACGATGCCGCGAAGGTCAGCACGCCTGAGCGCAGTGATGTCGCCACGCGGGCAGGTCACCAGGTGGCGCAGACGCCCGGCACCAATCCGGCAATAGGCGGACAGACTTCCAAACCGGAGAAGACCGAGCCGGTCGTCGAACACAAACTCTTCGACTACATAGCCGAGACGGAGAAGGCTGCAGGTGGGGTGTTCACGGAACCATCGGCTCTGTTCGGTTCTGCCGTCAAGTCGCTGGAAGGAACCATGCAGCAGGTCCAGAAGGCTCTTGGCCAGGCTAATGCCCCCCCAAGTGCTGAAACGGCCGCCAGGCAGGATCGCGCCGACAAGACGACCCCGTCCGGCAAGGAAGGCGAAGACTCCCCAGCCAAGAATGCAGAGCAACTCCTGGAACGATCGATTTCGGTGATGTGGGCGGCCGCCAATCTCGAGGTGGTTACGAGCAGCGTGACGGCTGTCACGTCCTCCACCAGCACGCTGATCAAGCAACAGTAAGCGCCGCGGAGTGTTCGCGCCCATGCCAACCTCGCTGCGGCGTTTAATGCGATTGAATCGATGCGGCGCTAGGTGTCGCGTTGCGCTCGTTGTCTTGGGTATGCTTGTGCTCCAGGCGTGTTCGGTGGAGTTGTATTCCAACCTCAACCAACGGCAGGCCAACGAGATCGTGGCCACGCTCATGCGTCACGGGATTCCAGCCCAACGCGAGGCAGGCAAGGACGGCAAGATGACGGTTTCCGTACAGAAGGGCCGCTTCGCCGAAGCTATGGCCATTCTCGACGAGAGCGGCTTGCCCAAACAGGAATTCCAGACGCTCGGTGAGGTGTTCAAGAGGGATGGGCTTGTGTCCTCGCCGGTGGAAGAGCGGGCAACGATGATCTACGGCTTGAGCCAGGAGCTGTCTCAGACGATCTCGGACATCGACGGCGTGCTTTCGGCTCGCGTTCATCTCGTCCTGCCCGAAAACGATCCACTGAGGCAGCAGCTGGTACCGTCGTCCGCCTCCGTGTTCATCCGGCATCGCGCATCCGTTCCGATGAACGAGCTCATCCCGCAGGTCAAGATGCTGGTGGCCAAGGGCATCGCCGGACTGACCTATGACAATGTTTCGGTCACCCTCATTCCGGTTGCAGCGACAGCCCCCAACCAGGAAACCGGCGAGGCTGGTTTCATCACCTTCCTCGGCCTGTGGCTGCATCCAGACAGCGTCGCCGCCGCGATGTCGCTGTTTTATGGCATGGCGGCGGCCATATTCGCGCTGGCTGGTCGGTTGGCCTACATGCAGTGGTATCGACGGCCCGGCGTCTACGCGCTCGATGCTCCCGCAATGCCGGTGAAGAAAACATGACCCAGCGCGGCTCGGAGCAAACTGCCAGCCCGGAATGGCAGGCATTCATCTCCAAACCCGCGTCTTATGTGGATGCGGCTTGGCTCGCGGAGTGCTTTGACGGCGCGATCGGCGAGGCTGCCTGCGAGCGCATGCTGGGCTCGCAACGCTTGCAGGAGCGACTGTCGAAGCTTCTGCTCGACCGGCATAGGCTCTCTCGAGTGGTCGAAGAGCCGGCCGATGATGTAGATCGAGCGATCGCCTTATCGTCTGGCGAAGAGTTGGAGGAACTTGCGCTTCGCTCGGGCGCGATCTACTGGGCTGGGAGTCTGGCCGCAGTCATTGTTGGGCGTGAAGCGGCCGCATTGCAGGCGGCGCTTGGGGCTGATCTGTGCGCTTTCGCCGTCGCCAACCGCGATCTGGCCGGCCGGATTGAGCGATTGGGGCCGCTGGAAGACATTTCCGGTCGCGTCTACGCCGACGGCCTGAGCTGCCTTGGCGCCTGGTGTCAGATCATGCCGAGCGATACGAGCATGCGTGTGCGTCTCAAGCTGATGCCGCAACAGCTCATCCACCAGCCGTCAGTCGAACAATTTGCCGAGGCCGGCCCCGCGATTGTTCGACGAGCGATGAGCTAGACGAGATGATCGAATCGGGCAAAGCGCCGGAAGCTCTGGTGAGGCGTCCCTACGCTCGGATCCTGCGGGCCGCCGAGGTGCGCGCTGTGCAGGATGGGCATGCGTTTCTCGATGAAGCAAGGCGTGATGCGCAGCAGTTGCGCGACGCCGCTCGGCGAGCCTATGCGGCCGAATACGCGCTGGGCTATGACGACGGCAAGGCGCAAGGCGATGCTGAGGCCACACGGCTAGTCAGCGAGACGGCGGTCAAGGTGGATCGCTATTTCAGTGGGCTGGAATCCGAAGTCGTTGGGCTTGCCGTCGACATCGTCAGGCGAATTCTGGGAGAATTCGACGTCGGCGCGCTTGTCGCCAAAGCCGCAAGACAGGCGGTGACTGAAATCCGCCGCGCCAGATACCTGAAAGTCCGAGTTCATCCCGCGTCCATCGAAAGGGTTCGTAATGAGCTGGACGCAGTCTTGCGCGAAAGTGATCTGGGGATGACGGTTGAGATCGACGCGGATGATGCGCTGGCTCCCGACGCCTGCATCGTTTCGACCGACTTTGCCGTCGTCGACGCGAGCATCGACGCGCAGCTCAAAGCCATAGCTGCCGCGATTGCGTCGAAGACGGAGGTCCGATGACCGCGCCCGCCGCTGATATCGAAAGCCGTCTGGCCTCCATCATCCCGAATTTGCGTTCGGGCCTGCGCGACGATACCGGCCGGCCCAGGAAGGGGCGTGTACGGCGGGTCGCCGGCACGGTCATTCATGCGACTGTGGAGGAGGCACGGATCGGCGAGATATGCGAACTCGTCGACCCTAGGACCGGAAGGGTGACCAAGGCGGAAGTCGTCGGCCTCATGGACGAAATGGCGATCCTTGTTCCGCTGGGCGATTTGGCCGGTCTTTCAAACCTGACTGAGGTCGTGGCGACCGGAAAAGACCAGCAGGTGCCCGTCGGCCCCAGCCTTCTTGGTCGCGTGATCAGCGCGCTTGGCGAGCCATTGGACGGCAAGCCGCTTTCGCCGGACGGCATCACCGGCAGCTATCCGGTCAATGCCTATCCGCCATCTCCGCTGGAGCGCAGCTTGATTTCCGAGCCGATCCAGCTGGGAATTCGCGCCCTCGATGGGCTGCTCACTTGTGCGCGCGGGCAGCGCGTCGGCATCTTTGGCGAACCAGGAGTGGGAAAGTCGATCCTGTTTTCCGATATCGTCAGCGGCACCGATGCCGATGTCGCCGTGGTCGCCCTTGTTGGAGAGCGCGGACGTGAGGTGCGCGAATTCCTCGAACAACAGCTCGGGCCGGAGGGGCGGGCGAGGGCCATTGTCGTCGTTGCGACCTCCGACCGTCCGGCCATCGAGCGTGTCAAGGCCGCCTATGTGGCGACCAGCATTGCCGAATATTTTCGCGACCAAGGCAAGCATGTGTTGCTTGCAATGGACAACATAACGCGGTTTGCCCGTGCGCAGCGCGAGATTGGCCTGGCCGCGGGCGAGCCACCGACGCGTCGCGGTTTTCCGTCTTCGCTGTTTGCGGTCTTGCCCCGTCTGCTCGAGCGGTCAGGCCCCGGTCGCGTGGGATCCATCACAAGCCTCTACAGCGTTCTTCTTGAAGGCGACGGTACGCTGGATCCTGTCGCCGAGGAAGTTCAGGCGCTCCTTGATGGCCACGTCTTCTTGTCGAACGAGCTTGCGCAGCGCAACCATTTCCCGGCCATTGATGTCTTGCGCAGCCGAAGCCGCCTCATGGATGCGGTTGTGGAGCCGGCACATCGGTCCGACGCCAGCCACCTGCGCGAGCTGCTTGCCCGCTACGCCGACATCGAGCTTCTCCTGCGCGTCGGTGAATACGAAAAAGGCAGCGATCCCGTGGCGGACGAGTCGGTGGCGAAGATCGATGCCATCAACGCCTTCCTGCGTCAGGCGTCCGCCACACATGAGAGCTTCGAGAGGACACGCCAACTCATGCGGGAGATCGTCGGTGAAAGATCGTGAGATGATCGCTCGATTACGCGACCTCAGGCGCCGGCGTGAAGACCGCGCAAGGGAAGAGGTGATCAGAAGGCACGCCGCTGTGGACCGGGCCGCGAGGGAGGGTCGGAAGGCGGCCAGTGCGGTCACGGAGCACCTCCAGCGTACGGTCGATGCCGAAGACGCAGCGTTCGGCTCGCTTATTGGGCATCCGATAAAGGCTGCCAGCCTTCACCGGCTACAGGGACGGTTCGAAATCGCCGCCAGAAAAACCGAGCAGTTGCGGGAAAACGAGAAGATGGCGGGCGTTGTCGAGCAGCAACGGAAAGCGGAGCTGTCGGAGGCCCGCAATGATCATCGTGCAACCATGAAGGCGGTGACGAAGCTGGACAGGTTTTTGGAGCTTCTGACCAAACGCACCGCACGGCGTTGCCAGGCGCTTGCCGAGCTTTCCGAGGAAGAGGAGCGCGGTCCAACGCGCCTGCCCACAGAACGATAGCCCAGTTTGTGATCGTGAATATGGATGTGATGCCCCAATCCTTCGCGTCGGGAAAAACGAAAGCGCAGGTAAAGCCGGCAAAACGCAAGACCTCACGGTCAAGCGTTGGCGAGCGGCTGATGCTGGACTCTGTCGCGTCTGTCGACGTTGGCGCATTGAACGCCTTCTACCGCCGGCGCGCGCCCGCGGAAATCACGATCGCGGGCCAGGCCGTGGCGATTGCCGCCGTCTGGCCGGCGCCGAGCCCTGCCGACCAGCGGTGGTGCACCATTGCGTTCTCCGTCGGAGACATGATGGGCAAATTGCGCCTGCCGCTTTCTGTGGTCGAACGGGGCTTCGCCAGGGCAGACGAACTGGTCGACATGAAGCGGCTGGCCCCAGCTCACGCCGCACTGCTGCTGGAATCCACGTTTGAAGAGGATCTCGAACGGGTCGAGGCCAAACTGGGCGGGAGCATCACGCTCACCTCGGTCACACAAGCAGATGCCGTTTCCATTTCGGGCGAGACCCCGTTGGCTTTTGTCCTGACCGGCAGTCAGGAAACGATTGACTGCGTCTTGAACACGAATGACGCCGGCCTGGCGGTGCGGATCGGCCGTCTTTTGGACGAGATCGCTAAGGCCAGACCGCCGATCCCGGCCGAATTTCCTCTGCTGATCTGCCTTCGGCGTGGCGCACTCAAAGTAACCCTTGGCGAGCTTAAAAGCCTCCAGGCTGACGACGTGGTGCTTTTCAGGAACGAGGCGGAAGAACGAAATGCGGCACTCATCATTGCCGAGCGCCTTTATGCGCCGGTCGCCCTAACGGCCGCCGGGCCGCAATTGCTTGCCGCGCCGAGGGCTATCGCCGGATCGAATTGGGAGTGGACCATGAACCAGAACACGCCGCCGCCAGCCGGCCAGACTTTGGAAGAATCGACCCTGGACGAGTTGCCGGTCGCGCTTGCCTTCGAGATCGGCCGCACGGCAATGCCTCTCGGGGAGGTGAAGCAGCTTGCGCCCGGCACTATTGTTCCGCTCGCCAATGTGACGGAGGCGATTGTCGACATCATCGCCAACGGCAAACGTGTCGGCCGCGGTGAGATCGTGCGGATCGGGGAAAGCCTGGGCGTGCGGATCGTGCGTATGTTCGATAATGCTTGAGAATTCGCCCAATCTCCTTGGGATTCTGATCGCCGTCGGCTTTGTCGGGTTGCTGCCTCTGGCGGTCGTCACGATGACGGGATTCTTGAAGATCTCGGTCGTGCTGTTTCTCATCCGCAACGCGCTCGGCGTCCAGCAGATGCCACCTAATCTGGTGCTATACGGCATAGCGCTTGTGCTCACGGTCTATGTCACGACCCCGTTGCTGAGCGAAATGTCGGGCCGACTTCAGGAAGGGCAGATTCAGTTCCAGACCACGGACGACCTCGCCAGAGCGGCGCAACTGGTCAGGGAACCATTGCAGCGACACCTCATGAAGTTCACCCAGCCGCAAGAGCGGCAGTTCTTTCTCGATGGAACCAGCCGCCTGTGGCCGGAACAGGCGCGGCAAAACCTGAAGGACGACGATCTCTCGATCCTTGTTCCGGCCTTTGTCGCGTCCGAGCTAACCCGTGCCTTCGAGATCGGCTTCCTGCTTTATCTTCCTTTCCTCATCATCGATATCGTTGTTGCCAATATCCTGATGACGCTCGGCATGATCATGGTCTCGCCGGTCCTCATATCAATTCCTCTGAAACTGTTCCTTTTCGTTGCCATAGATGGCTGGTCGCGGCTGATGCATGGCCTCATCCTGAGTTACGGCTGACGCCGATGGGAGGGTTGCATGAGCAATGACTTCATCCTGGCAAAGGTCCAAAGTGCACTTCTGACGGTGCTGTTCGCATCCAGCCCGGCGATCATTGCGGCGCTGGCGGTCGGCATCCTCGTCGGCCTTGCCCAGGCGCTGACGCAAATTCAGGACCAGTCGCTGCCGCAGACGATCAAGCTGGTCGTGATCCTGCTGGTCATCATCGTCTTCGGTCCTTTGCTTGGACAACAGATCGCGCAACAGGCCTCGACGGCGCTGGACGAATTTCCCGTCGTCACGCGTTGAGGCACGCGGATGCCGGTCGAACCACTCTTCGCGTCCGTCAAAGAGCTTCAGGTCTATCTTCTGGCAGGCGCATTCGCGCTCGCTCGCATGACCGGTTTCATGCTTCTGATGCCGCTTTTTTCGCGTGTGCCGTTATCAGGTCTTCTGCGCAACGGCGTGGCGCTGGCGCTGGTGGTTCCGGTCTTTCCGATGATCGTGAGTACGCTGACCAACACCGACATCACGACCACGATGATCGTGGTGTACATCCTCAAGGAGGTGGTGGTCGGCGTGACGCTCGGGCTCACGATGGGTATACCGTTCTGGGCAGCGGAGGCTGCTGGCGATGTCCTGGACCTGCAGCGCGGCTCCACGATGGGGACGCTGATTGACCCGATGATGACGCATGAGACGAGTGCCACCGGCACCTTACTCGCTGTCATCATGGTCACGGTCTACCTGGCCGCCGGAGGTCTGCAGCTTTCCCTGACCAGTCTCTACGAGAGCTACGGCCTGTGGCCGATCGACCAGCTTCTGCCTGTATTCAGCAAGGATGCTGCGGGCATATTTCTCGGTCTGCTGAATCGCATCCTGGCGATGGCGCTGAACCTCGTCTTCCCGCTCATTATCAGCATGCTCCTGTCCGACATTGTGCTGGCTTTCCTGGCGCGGGCCTCTCCGCACCTGAATGTTTTTGCACTGTCGCTGATCGTCAAGACGCTGGTCTTCAGCCTTGTCTTTGTACTCTATGCGGCTTTCCTGCTCTTTTACATGAACCGGGATCTTGGCTTCCTGCACGAGGCGAGCCGACAGATAGAAGCGATCGGCTGCCGCAGCTGTCAATGAGAACAAATATGAGCAAAAGCTAATAATAAGCGCCATCCTTCGCCGGCCAATAAATACGATTTATCGATGAGGAAAGATTCTGATGATTTGACAACTGACCAATCCGCCGATGATCTTACGCGCTCTCGACGTGTCTCTGAAACGTGCATATCCGCTGGAAGCCATGGCTCGCCCGATCACTTCATTGATCTACGAGGATTTGCGAATGGTCGATGCGGACAGGCTACGCAGGCTCGTCAGGATGGGTGCCTATGAAGGCCGTACAGGAGGGCTTGCGCGCGGCAAGCTCCAGGCCAACGTCGTGATTGTGCCCCGCAGCTTTGCCGCCGATTTCCATCAGTTTTGCGTCCGCAATCCGAAACCCTGCCCTTTGGTGGGCGTGAGCCGTGCGGGCAGCCCATTGCTGCCAGCGCTGGGCGATATCGATATCCGTACCGATGCGCCACAGTACAGCATCTATTACTTCGGCGAGATGATCCGGCAGACCACAGACATCATCGACCTGTGGCGAGATGACTTTGCGGCTTTCGCGCTCGGCAGTTCGCTCACCGTCGAGGCCGCACTTATCGAAAAGGGCGTGAAATTCCGGCGCATCGGCCGTGGAAAAACCGCCCCCAAATTCCGCACCAAGATCGAGACGTCTCAAGTCGGACCGTTCGGTGGTGAAATGGTCGTCTCAATGCGCCCGATAAGGTATAGCGACGTCGACAAGGTTCGCGCGCTCACCGCGCGTTTTCCCCATGCGCACGGGTCTCCCATCCATGTCGGAGAGCCTACGATGATCGGGGTCCGAAATTTGATGGCTCCCGACTGGGGCGATGCTGTCGAAGTCTTGGAAGAGGAGGTGCCTGTATTCTGGGCCAGCAGCCTGACCGCCCAAGACGCTCTTGCTCGTGCCGAACTCGCGATCTCGATCACAGTGTCGCCGGGCCATATGCTGATCACCGACGTGGACGCACGGGCGCTGCCTTGGCCTAATGTCGCGCTTGGCGCGAGCTTGCAATGATCGTGCTCAAGTCAGAGCTTGCCTGATCCAACGCGCCGAAGCACCTCGACAGCAGGGCGGACGGGATGGCCTCTGACAGCGGACCCCACCACGGCCTTTCGCGAGAGCGCTGACTGCGCCTCGAAGCTTGGTAGTCATAGTCGTGCATGACTCTCGCGAACAGTAGGTCAGCGGTGATGATTTCGGACTGTACTTGATTGAGCTCATTCATTTTATCTGCCGCTCTGGCTGGGGCTTCTGGCTTATTCGCCGGCCCAGCTCAGTACATCAACCTTCGGTAGCGGTATAAGGTTCCGGAACTAATCCCGCCTGAGAGCTGGTGCGGGAACCTGTAACTGAGCGCCGGATCCTGTGTGTTGTTCCGGTGCTATGGTTGAAGTGGGAAGGAGACCGAGAGGATCCTGGTCGTCCTCTTTTGAGGACAGCCCGTGGTATGGCTCGGTCCCTTCCCACCGATGAACCATCAACCTGAACAGATGCACGGGGCTGTAGCCAGCAGACCCCGCACGTGTTCCACGCAAAGTCCGCCGGGTATTCGCACCGCTTGAGCATCCGACGTTGCTGCTCTATATGATGCGTGATGTTTGATGCGCACCAAGGAGGGCGATATGAGAACCACACTGGCGATCGATGACGATGTCCTGGTCGCGGCCAAGGCCATGGCCCGGCAGCAGGATCGCAGCCTCGGCGAGGTCATCACCGATCTCGCTCGGCGCTCGCTGCGCCGGCCTCAAGCCGGCGGCGAGCGCAACGGGATTCCTCTTCTGTCGCCTCGGCCGGATGCACCTCCTGTCACGCTTGAGACGGTCAACGCCTTGCGAGACGAACTGCCGTGACGTTCCTGCTCGATGTCAATGTGCTGATCGCGCTGATCGATCCTGCTCACGTCGCTCATGACGACGCGCATGGCTGGTTCGAAGTGACCGGTAACGCCGCATGGGCTACGTGTCCCATCACTGAAAACGGCGTCCTGCGCATCGTCGGCAACCAAAGATATCCCAATTGTCCCGGCTCGCCCGCCGTCGTTGCGCAAATCGTTACCAAGTTGCGGACTCTGCACGGGCACAGCTTCTGGCCCGACGATGTGAGCCTGGTTGGCTCTGGCGACATCGATGCAGCGAAAATCCTGACATCGGCACAGGTCACTGATACCTATCTTCTCGCGCTCGCCAAGGCGCGTGGCGGCCAGCTTGCAAGCTTTGACCGCAAGCTGTCGGCGGCGGCCGTGAAGGGCGGGAAGTCTGCACTGCACCTGATTCCCACAGGGTAGACCGCCGGGCTCTTTCTGTCTGTTCTGCATCGTCGAACCGCCGCGGTTTGAGATAGGTGCAGCGCGCAGAATGTTTCTGATCAACGCCCTCGCAGAGGCACCGCCGAGCCGGAAGCTTGCCGGCCTATTTCTCATCGGAGCGCCCTTTGCCGGCGCTGGCGGTTGGCCGAGTGAAGACATCAGGCCAACAACCGAGCTCGGCGCGCGACTGCCTACAACGACGCCAATCTACCTCTATCACGGCAGCAAGGACGACACTGCGCCGTTTGCGCATATCGATCTTTATGAGAAAGCAATACCCGGCGCGATCGTACATCGGCTCGACGGTCGCGATCACCAGCTCAATGACGACTTGGCCGAGGTTGCCGCCGGTGTCCGCGCCTTGATATGAGGCGGGGCTCTGCCCAGTCGAACCTTGCACACCGTCCGACGCCCATGACGAAAGCGGGATAGGGGACCCTTTGCCGCCGTTCGGTTTTCTGAAACGATAATTGAGTACGTGCGATCCGGAGCCGATATTCCATGCCGACAAGAATCGATGCTAGTGAAGCGCGCCGATGGTTTGCCGAAGACCTGCGTGTCTCATCACCTGTTTTGCACAATCCTGCGGTCGTCGAAGCCTTCGCAAAGGTTCCGCGCGAACACCACGTCGGCAACGGGCCATGGCGTATCCATTCGAGATTGCAGATCGGGGCGGTCCATACCAGCCCTTCAGCCGCACTTCATGAGATTTACCACGACGTTCTGGTCTCACTTGACGAAAAGCGCGGACTAAACAGCGGCCTGCCGTCGCTTTGGGCATTGGTTTTCGACCATCTGAACATCGCTCCCGGCCAGACCGTCCTTCAGGTGGGCGCCGGTGTCGGCTATTTCACCGCCATCCTCGCTGAACTGACGGGTTCTGAAGGACGCGTGATCGCCTATGAGATCGATGAAGAACTCGCCCGGCGCGCGCAAAGCAATCTTGCTCATTACGTCCATGTCGAAGTGATGTCCGGTGATGCAACGCAGGCAGTTGATCTGCCAGACCTCGATGTGGTCGCGGCCTTTGCCGGAGTGACGCACGTGCCGGAACGGTGGCTTTCGAATTTGTCCGACACCGGTCGGATGGCGCTGCCGTTCACAGGTGAAGACCAACGAGGTTTCATGATGCTTCTGGAAAGAGCTGGCTGTACGTTTCCTGTAAGATCACTTATGCCATGCGGGTTTTACCCCTGCAGCGGAGCTAGGCGCAGGGACGAAGAAAAGGCGTTGATGGCCGCCCTCAGAGCTGCGCGAGGCAAGGTCACTGGTCTGGCGCAATACCATCGGGGCCGACCAGCAAATGGCCTTGAGAACGCTTGGCTAGTAACGGACGCATACTGGATTTCGAAAGCCTAGAGATCGATATCAATCTCGCGTGTCACCGTCGTAGGGTGTGGCACGCATTGAAGGGCGTTCCACGAAGGATCTGTACCATTGTGTCAGTCGTGGCCTCCCCTGCAAGAAGTCCGGCAATCCCCGGAATTCCAGCCAGCTTAGACAAGTGGCGAGCGCGATGTGGCCGACATGGAGCGGCGCGTCGAATTCGACCTCGCGTTCCACGAAGTTATAGGATTCGATGAGCTTCATCGCCATGCCTGCGCCCAAGGCAGGATAACGCAGATGTTCAGGGCGACGCTCGTTTTCCCAGCGGATGGAAATGCCTGCGTCGCACATTCCGCCGGCGAGCGCCTGGAGACGCAAGGCGGACCATTTTGCTCGCCCTTTTTCGGGGATGAGCCGACGACTGCTTTCGAGATCGTCGAGATAGCCGCAGATTACGCTCGAATCGAAGATCGTATAGCCGTCGTTGAGAACGAGAGCGGGCACCTTGCCAAGCGGATTGCAAACACATCATCGTTGCGATTGATGGGGCTCGTCTCCTGATGAATGACGCGCAGACGTCCGGCAAGCCCGGCCTCGTGGGCGAAGACCAGAACCTTGCGCGCGTAAGGGGAGTGGGTCTGGTAAACGAGTTTCATGGACCCGTTCTGTGTTGAGGTACCGCTCATTCTCGTTCTTTCACTAGGTCAGTACTGGCCGGTTCGTTCCGGAGTGAGGTTTTTCGCAACAGAAATGGTGCGACGGAATTGGCCACGGGCTTTTGCCATGCTCCAGCGCCGCGACGGGATGTTCCCACGATGGCGGCGACCCCCTCCGCAATCTCATCGAATCCGAATTCCGCAACTTCGCCGCGACTGATGCGGTGGTGCGTCCTCCCTCGAATCCGGAACGCGGGCAGGCAGGCAGTTCGCGGCCCAGCCGCACTTTCTCTCAAATGGTTCCCGGTCCGGCGCCATCGTCATGCGTCCTTCTCCAGTTCGGTCTCGGTCACGATGATCAGCACCCGGCTCGATCCATCGAGCGCAAGCTCCTGCGACAGGCCGGAAGCTGCGACGGCTGTGGCAAGACCGGCGAGGCCGGCGGCACCCGACGGGGTTGTGCCGGGACCGTTTGCCTCGCGAATCCGGTTCACCGCGTCGGCAAGCGCTGCTTCGGAGACGGTTATGACGCGAGCGTCGCCTTGGCGGAGCACCTCGAGCGCCGATGCGGCCGCTTCGCCACAGGCGAGCATGTCCGCCGACGTTTTGAGATCGCCGGATATCCGGACGGACCGTCCTCGCGACAGCGCGGCCGCGACGCAGGCCGCGGCCTCCGGCTCGACCACGACGATCATGGATGGAGGCATCAACCAGTCTTTCAGCCCTGCCGTCAGGGCGGCGGCAAGTCCACCGACACCGGCCTGGACGAAAAGGTGGGTTGGCCTCAGATGGCCGACCTCGTCGACCTGGCGGCGGATTTCCGCAGCAAGCACGCCATAGCCGGCCACGACATCTGCAACAGCTAGATCGTCCGGGTCTGTCGAGGTGTCGGCCACCAGAATGCCTTCTCCGGCTCGGGCCGCTGCGGAGGCCCGGTCCACGGCATCGTCGTAGGTGCCGTCGACCCACACGATTTCGGCCCCTTGTGACTCGATGCGCCGGACCCGCGTCGCAGGAACGCCCGTGTAGAGGTATATTCTTGCCCTCCCACCGGCAAACTTCGCCGCCGCCGCAACGGCAAGTCCGTGATTGCCCGCGCTGGCCGTGATTAACGCCGGCAGGGACGTCCTGGCCCGCGCTGGAGCGAGCAATTCATCGATATCCATCCCGGTAGCCCGGGCCAGAGCGCACAGACCGGCATAAGTGCCGCCGAGGGACTTGAAGCTGCCCAGGGCACGGTGGCCCTCGTTCTTAGCAAGCACCTGGGTCACATCCAGGTTCGCAGCCAGGTTCGGTAGGTCGAGCAGCGGTGTCGGTGCATAAAATGGCGACAGGCGCTGTAACAGCGCCGCAATGTGATCTGGGTCAAGGCCCGGCCGTGTTTCTGTGGTCATGAGGCGAATTTCTATCCCGGAAACCACGCCGGTTGGCGCCTATTGTCGTTGCCCACCTGCCTGATTTCGTCATAGATGCCTGTCCTCATGACGAAAACTGCCGCCCTCGATCGCTTCGACCATGTGCTGCTGTCGCTGGTTCAGCGCGATAACCAGACCCCGGCGAGGCGTCTCGCCGAGCAGGTCGGGCTTTCCCAGAGCGCGGTTCTGCGCCGCCTGCGCCGGCTGCGGAAGGATGGCGTGATCGCAGCAGACATCGCCGTCGTTCGCCCGGCGGCCGTGGGCCTGCCGCTAACCGTTCATGTGCTCGTTTCGTTGGAACGGGAGAGCGCTGTCGAGTTGGACGCCTTCATCGGCAAGCTTCGTGGGCGCTCGGAGGTTCGTCAGGCCTGGTATGTCACCGGTGAAACCGATTTCGTGCTCCTCCTGCAACTGCCAGGGATGGAGGCTTACGAAGTCTTCGCGCGCGAAGTCTTCCACACCGATTCGAACGTGAAGGCGTTCCGCACCATCGTGACAATGCGGGAGGTGGTCGGCGCAGTGGATGCGCAGCCGCTATCCACTGCCTGATTGCGGCGTGTCGCCGGCAAGCCGATTTGCCCTGCTTTGACCCGGAATATCAGTCAAGGGCGCGAACCCGGTTTGAAGTTCGATACGCCCGTTCCTGTATCTACTTACCCGCCCCACCGAGCCAATGGCTGCTGCCGAGATGCGTCGCGAAATGTCTGCACCTGGCGCAAATTAGTCCCACCTGAGCGTAGAAGAAGATCCATGTACGACGGGTACATCCCATGACATTGTATGGTAGCAACGCTGTCTGTGCCGACCGGCGGGCGGTTGCAGCATGTTTTTGATTGTCGCGATGGCGAGCCGCATGGATTTTGGAAGGGATATGAGAGCCAGCACTTCAGGACCTCCCGGTGACGAGGCGTACTCCACCCGCAGCAGAATCAAAGAGGTCGCTGCCGAGTTCTATGTCCTGCGCGGCCACGACGGTTTCAGCTTCGGCGATATAGCGATCGCGATCGGCACGACGCGGGCTAACATCCACCATCACTTCGGCAACAAGCGTCAATTGATGGAGGAATTGATCGCGGACTTCGCCGCCAACGCCGAGGCCCGGATCAAGCGCTTCTGGACGACGCCCGACGCCCGGTTCTTCGACCGGCTCGATATGCAGCTCGAGGACCTGCGCCGCTTCTATGAACGTTTCAACGCTGAGACGGGAGCCCGCAATATGTGGAGCCCGCTTTCGCGCCTTCGCCACGACCTCCCGGTTCTCGGCGAACCAGCCGAACATGCGCTGGAGCGTGTCAACCGGGTCTATGAACAGAGCCTACGCCATGCGGTGGACCAGGCTGTGAAGGATGGAGAACTTTCTCCCGAGACGCTCAGGGACGAACTCGTCCACATGCTGCGCATTACCCTTCTGTCCTGTCCACCGATGACGCAGGACACCGGAAGCTTCGACGAGGTCGCTAGGACCTTCGCAGCACTGGCGGCGATCATCCGCGCAGCTTGGCAGGATGCGGGGAAGGGCTCGCGTCGAGGCTAGACATCCAGTGGATCAAAGCGGGGGCGAGTTGACAGATGTTAGTCTCCAGGTTACTTACTTGCAGGTAAGTCAGCCCGTGGCGGCGACGAGGCGCGTACAAGGGAGGATCACGTGCTACGCGATGACGAATTCACCCGTTTCGAGGTCAGCCCCTTCACTGGAGCGCTCGGTGCAGAAATCCGCGGGATCGATCTGGCGAGCGCGAGCGAGGATGCTTTCGAAGACGTTCGCCGCGCGCTCTACAAGTACCATGCGCTCGCCGTGCGCGATCAGGAGCTTGACGCCGCTGGCGTCCACAAGGTCGCGCGCCGGTTCGGGCCATTTAGCGGCAATCCGGTGCACACGCCGATCGACGGCTTCGACGACATCGTGCGCTTTGTGCGCGAGCCGGACGACACAGGCAAGGTGATCGGCGAGGACTGGCACATGGACCTCGCCTGGCTACCAAAGCCGCCAGGCATTACGATCCTCTATGGCGAAGAGGTGCCGCCGGTCGGCGGCGACACCTGCTTCTCCAGCCTAGAGAAGGCGTACGACTCGCTTTCGCCGCGGCTGGTCGAAATCCTGCAAGGGCTGACGGGCGTCCATAGCGGCCGCGGGGTCTTCGCCATCAACGCGGCCCATAGCCGGCTCGGCGTCAAGGCCGATGTCGAGGCGATCGAGAATGCTATCGTCGAGCACCCTGTGATCTGTCGGCACCCCGAGACTGGCCGGCGCTATGTCTTCGTCAGCAGCGTGATGACCAATTTTAAGGGAATGACGGAGGAAGAAAGCAAGCCGATGATCGACTTCCTGATGGCGCGGGCTGTCCGGCCCGAGTTCAACTGCAGGCTGCGTTGGGAACCGAAGACGCTCGGCATGTGGAACAATCCTCACGTCCTGCACACTGCCATCAACGATTATCCCGGATATCGCCGGGTGATGTACCGAACGACGGTGGAGGGCACCGTTCCACTTGCCGCCAGGGACGGCTGACGCGCAACCGCTCAGGGAGGAGCAATGGCATTTGGTTCCGAGGCGTCCGTCGGCCACAGGGGGGAAGGGGCGGCGGAAGCGGCTGGCGAGACCAAGAGGCGGCGCTTCGCGCTTTCGCCTGCCTATCTCTATGCGACGCCCGTGCACCTCCTGGTGCTGGGGGTCATCGTGCTGCCCTCCATCTTCGTCCTGTGGCTGAGTTTCGAGGCCTCTTCATTCGGCCAATCGGCAACCTTCGTTGGGCTCGACAACTATATCCGCGTCCTCACCGATCCCTATTTTTGGGGTTCGATCTGGAACACCGTCCTCGTCGTCGCCGTGGCGGTTCATATCGAACTGCTGCTCGGCCTCGGCCTGGCTCTGCTTTTCGCCTCCGGGCTTCCCTTCCAGCGTGTCATGCTCGTCGTGGTGCTCGCTCCCTACGCGATCAGCGAGGTGACGGCGGTCGCAATGTGGCGCTTTCTGTTCGATCCAGACGTCGGGCCGATCACGCTGATGCTGCGATACACCGGGCTGCCGACGCTCGACTGGACGTTCATCCCTTCCCACGGCCTCATCCTCGTCGGCCTGCTGACAATCTGGCTGCACCTGCCATTCACATTCATCATCCTCTATGCGGCACGGCTCGCGGTTCCGAAGGAGCTCTATGAGGCTGGGCGCACCGACGGGGCCAACGCGTTCCAGCTCTTCCGCAACATCACGCTACCGCTTCTGGCGCCAGCCATGCTGATTGCGCTGCTCTTCCGCTATATCTTCGCCTTCCGCCTCTTTTCCGAGGTCTGGCTCCTGACCCAGGGCGGCCCGGCGCGCACGACCGAGGTCGTTTCCGTTTATCTCTACCAGGAAGGTTTCCGCTACAACTCGTTCGGCACGGCGGCCGCGACGGCGTGGATGATGGTCGTCATCTCGCTGCTGCTTGCGACTGGCTATGTATGGCGGCTGCGCAAGGAATCCGTGGCCAATGCGTTCTAAGCGTCTCGCCATCGGTGCCGGAAAGACGCTCGCTGTTGTGACGATCGTCGTCTGGTCGCTGTTTCCGATCGGCTTCATCGTGCTCTCGTCGTTCAAACCCGGTCGCGAGATTTTCGCGGTTCCACCAAAGCTCTTCTTCGACCCGACCTTCGAGCACTACGCCTCGCTGTGGCAGCGCTGGCCGGGCTTTTTCGACGGGCTCGTCAACAGCCTGATCATCACCACCGGGGCAACGGCGCTTGCCGTCATGGCAAGTTTGCTCGCTGGTTTCGCCTACTCACGCTATCGTGGCGTCCGTTTCCTGGAAGGATCGGTGATGTTTCTGATCGGATCGCGGCTGATCCCGCCGATCGTCGTGACGCTGCCTCTGTTCCCGGTCGTCAATCGGCTCGGGCTCAACGACACCCATCTTGTGCTGATCCTGCTTTACGCGACCTTCTTCGTCTCGCTCGGTACGCTTTTGATGCGGACGTTCATCGATCAGGTGCCGCGCGAACTCGACGAGGCGGCTGTCCTCGACGGCGCGGGGCCGCTGACGATCCTTGTGAAGATCATCTTGCCGCTCGTTGCGCCCGGCATGCTCGCCGTCGCCGTCTTCGTCGTCGTCTTCGCGTGGAACGAGTTTTTGTTCGCCTATATCTTCACCGCCAACCACGCCAAGACCGCGCCTCTGGTCCTTTCAGAGATGATCAGCTCGATCGATGGCGTCGACTGGGGCGTGCTCTTTGCAGCCTCTACCGTCCAATTGCTGCCGGTTCTCGTCTTCGTGGTCCTGATGAACCGGTTTCTTGTTGCCGGGTTGACCGCCGGCGCGACCAAGGGGTGATGACGTCACCGAGAAAGGGAGGAAGACAATGCCTTTGCACATGACACGCAGAGCCCTGCTGACGACCGCGATGGCCGCCGGCGTGACGGGCGCATTGGGTCGGTTGGCCCATGCTCAGGTAAAGACGCTGAACGTGCTTTGCCATCGCGTCCACCAAGCCAACCTGACGACCGGCGCCGCCGGCAATGTCATCAAGCCTTGGGAGGACAAGAACAACGCCCAGATCTCCTGGACGACGCTCGACAGCAATCCGCTCCAGGACCGGCTATTCCGGGAGGCGAGCCTGAGCGAGACCGATTTCAACGTCGGCTATGTCATCGACAACCGCATGACGTCGCAGATCGCCTCGCTCTTCGAGCCGCTCGACGACCTCCGGAAAACCGAGCCGATCGAGGATTTCGACGATATTGCCGAGGGCCTGCGCCAGTCGATGACGGTCGGCGGCAAGCTCGTCGGCATCCCGGTGCGCCATGCCACGCAGGGACTTTTCTACAACGAGGAGCTGCTTCAGGAGGCCGGCATTTCGGCGCCACCGGACACGCTGGAGGAGCTGGTCGAGCAGGCGAAGAAGCTTACCTTCACCTCCAAGTCCGGTACGCCGGTCGTCGGCATGATTCTTGCGAGCGACCTCGCCGTCTTCCCGGTCATGTTCGCCCGCGCCTTTGGCGGCGATTTCATCGACAAGCAGTTCCACGTAGTTCCCGATCCGGAGGCGATGGAAAAAGGCCTGTCCGTGCTCGCCGACCTCTTCAAGGCCGGGGCGCTCCCCCGCAGCTACGCCACGACGCGCAACGACGACATGGTGACTTGGATGCAGCAGGGACGCGCAGCCTTCGCGGTGCTGCCTTTCGCCCGCTACGCGCAGCTCAACAACAAGGAACAGTCGACGGCGCCAGGAATGATCAAGGCGATCGAGTTCCCCGGCTCCAAGACCCTCGGCAGCGGTCAGGAAATGCATCCGGTCGTCGAATCCTGGGCGATGGCCATTCCCGCCAATTCGGCGGACAAGAAGCTCTCCTGGAGCTACATACGCTTCGTAGCGAGCAAGGCGGCCACACTCGACATGGCGCGCAACGGCAATGGCCCCGTCCGCGCCTCGACCTATGCCGAGCCGTCGTTCGCAGGGTCGCAGCCGCAGGCGAAGGTCGAGGCTGCCGCCCTTGCCAAGGCGAGACCAGCCTTCCCGGCTTTTCCCGAAGCCGCTCGCGCTCAGTCGACGTTTCTCGAGGAAGTTCAGCTCGCCGTCCTCGGTCGCAAGAGCCCGAAGGAAGCGGTCGCCGCCGTTGTCGATCGCGTCAAGCCGCTGATGCCAGCGTAATCGTATGGACCGACATGGCCATGTCGCCTGGTACTTACCAGGCGGCTCATCGGCGAGGATCAGCGCCGTCGTAAACTTGTCGTCGGGTGAGGCTCGGGTGAGGCGATGTCCATTGGCCGAGCGTTCGGTGGCGTGAGCTCTGGACTGCTTAGCAGTGTGCTGGTGGCAAGAGGATGAATGATCGGGCGCCACGGTCGGGCGGGGATGAGCACGCGGATATAGTATCGTTGTTATTCTCCCTGTGGAATGCAGCGAGACGATCTCCAGGTTGCTGATACCACCCATTCGCGCTGCTTACAGCGCGCGATCGACCCGCGTAAGCAACGCACCATATTCCTTGCGCGTTTTCAGGCATGATGATGCGCGCGCATCAAGTCGACTCTTCGAATGCCATCAAGATGGCAAGCCATCGCCTGCCATCTTGATGGCGTAAAGTTGCCGCGCTATATCTGCGGAAAAGGAGATCCACATGGCAGAGCCTCAACTTTCCGTAAGAAGTGCCAGAGCGCGAGACCTTGCGCACCGGCTTGCCCGTCGCGAAAATCGTTCGATTGCAGACATCGTCGAACGTGCTCTGGAATCCTACGAAGCGCGGGAGGCAGGTCGCGAACCTGCGTCGATGTTTTACGCGCGCATCGCGGCTGTTTACGGCACCGATATCGACCTTGAAGCGGTGATCCGAAACGATCAGCGGGTTCATGTAGGACCTGAGCTTTGATCTTTCTCGACACCAATGTGGTTTCTGAAACTTTGAAAAAGGCGCCTAGCGCTGCCGTTATCGCATGGCTGGTTCGCCATGATGCTGAACTGGCGCTTCCGACTGTGACAATCGCCGAGATTTCCTTCGGCATTCAAAAAATTCGACCCGATCAGCGTGCCGAGCGACTGGAGCAAGGCTTGTCCGATTGGCGCCGTCGTTTCGCCGGCCGCATCTTCGGGCTGACTGAGGAAGCCGCATTGGCCTACGGGGAAATTATGGGAACTGCTGCACGCCAAGGTCTGGGTATGTCCGCGCCCGACGGCATGATCGCCGCGATAGCGCGTGTTAACGGAGGCCGCCTTGCGACGCGCAACTTGAGCGACTTCGACAAGACCGGCCTCGATCTGATCTCTCCTTGGGAGTTTTGACACCTCGGAAGTAGGCTTCGTTCAGCATCGGGGCAGGGAGGGGCATTTTCGACCCCTTAACCCTGAAGCCCTGATGCCTTGGTGAGATTGACCCGGAAACGGTCGCGCCGGCGCTGCTGAGAGGTGGCCGAGCTGCGTTTGCACTTATCAATCCCATCAAGCGCTGATGCCAGCGGGTCTGGGTGGGGGTGCGTAGTATCCTTCGGCTCCTTTGCTTCATTCTGTCCCACCATGTACCTGAGGTTTTTCCGATCGCTGGACGACAGTGTGATGCCGGCCCTTGGACCGGACGACGAGCCACGCCTTGGCGCACGAGCATCATCAACGACTCCCAACCTTCGCGACGTCCGCTGGACGAAAAAGCTTGACCTTGCCAAGTCAGGTGCGTTTACTTGATCCGTAACTAGGATACAAATTCCATTACTATGGAATACAGCGAAGGGAACCAAGATGAAGCGTTTCTTGCAAATCGCCGCTTCGCTCGCCGCGCTTATGCTGCCGGCGACAGGCGCTGCCTGGGCCGAGCCTGCTAAAGGTGGAGTGATCGACGTGGCGACCATTGGGGAGCCGCCGACGCTCGATCCAATGGCCTCGACCGCCGATCTGGTTGGCATCGTCACGCAGCACATCTACGAGACGCTCTATACCTTCGACAAGGATTGGGGCATTACGCCGCTGTTGGCCGCCGACATGCCACAGATTTCGCCGGATGGCCTTACCTACACCATCCCGCTCAGAACCGGTGTAAAGTTCCATGACGGCAGCGACATGAATTCGGCCGACGTGGTCGCTTCGCTGCAGCGCTGGATGAAGATTGCCACGCGCGGCAAGCAGGCAGCCGAAGTCATCGCCGCGGTCGACGCCGTTGACGACAACACCATCAAGATCACCCTGAAAAAGCCATTCGCGCCGCTTCTGTCGCTGCTGTCGCTGAACAATGCCGCCGCGATCATCATCCCGTCGGAAAACGTGGGACAGGAGCCGCTGACCAGCTTCGTCGGTACCGGCCCCTATATGTTGAAGGAACGCAAACCCGACCAGTACATCCAGCTTGCCCGGTTCGACGGCTACAAGTCGCGCGACGGCGAACCCAACGGCTATGGTGGCGCCAGAAAACAGTATCTCAACGAAATCCGTTTCGTGCCGGTTCCCGATGCGAACACGCGCGTCGAAGGCGCTGTCTCCGGCCAGTTCGCCTATGTTGACTCGCTGCCGGTCGAGTCCTTTGACAAGATCTCGAGTGGCAAGACCCAGCCGGTCATCTTGAAGCCGTTCGGTTGGCCGGTATTCGTCCTGAATACCAAGCAGGGGCTGAATTCCGACATTCGCATCCGTAAGGCGATACAAGCGGCGCTGGCGCCGAACGACATGCTGCTCGCCGCATTCGGATCGAAGGACTTCTTCGCAGCCGACGGCGACATGTATCCCGAAGGCTTTGCCTGGCATACGGACGCCGGCACCGAGCCCTACAAGCCCGATGGCGACACTGAAGCGGCTGCGGCGCTGCTGAAGGAAGCCGGCTATGACGGCAAGCCTTTGCGCATCCTCACCAGCCGCCAGTACGAGTTCCACTACAAGATGGCGCAGGTCGCGGCCGAGTATCTGAAAGCCGCCGGCTTCCAGGTCCAACTCGATGTGGTCGAATGGGCAACGCTGACCAAGAACCGCACCGATCCGGCGCTGTGGGACATCTACATTACTCACAGTCCGTTCCTGCCCGAGCCGTCGCTGACCGGCATAATGTCGGACTCCTCGCCGGGTTGGTGGGTTTCGGATCGCAAGCACCAGGTGCTTGAGGCGTTCAACGCCGAAGCCGATCCGGCCAAGCGCGTCACGCTGTTCGCAGATGTCCAGAAGGCGATCTACGACGAGGTTCCAGCGTTCAAGGTCGGCGACTTCAACGCCTTGGCCGCCCAGGCCCCCAAGCTGAAGGGCGTGACGCCGGCGCCATGGCCCTATTTCTGGAACGCCTATCTGGAAGGCAACTGAGACGGCTCCTCCCACCTTCCGCCTCAACCCAAGGATAGGCGGCCGGGTGCCGGCCGACAAAGCCGGCGCCCGGCAAACCGTTCGATGATTGCTCGGAGATGGCCGATGCTGCGCTCAATCCTCAACAGACTTTTCGGCATGATCGTCGTCATGGCGCTGGTCGTCACCATCGTGTTCGTCATCGTACGGGTGACGCCCGGCGATCCAGCGGCAGTCATGCTGGGTCCAGACGCCACGGCCGCCGATATAGCCGCGCTGCGGTCCAAGCTCGGACTCGACGGTTCCATCCTCGAACAGTTCGGGCGCTACGTTCTCGATGTCGTCCGAGGCGACTTCGGCCAGTCGATCTTCCTGGGCGAGCCGGTCACGACCGCGCTCGCCCAACGCGCCGAACCGACCTTTTTTCTCACCGTCTTCTCCCTGGTGATCGCGACGCTCATCGCGTTGCCGGTCGGAATCATGTCGGCCTATAAGCGTGGCTCTATCTTCGATCAGGCGGCAACCACCATTGCCATGTTCGCGGCCAGCGTGCCGAGCTTCTGGCTCGGCCTTTTGTTCATTCAGTTCTTCGCCGTGAAGCTCGGCTGGTTCGACACATCTGGCTATGGCGGGCCGGGAGCTTCGTTTGCCGAGCGGCTTGACCATCTGGTGCTGCCGGCGCTGGCGCTCGGTCTCATAAGCTCGGCACTGATCACCCGCTTCACTCGCGCCTCGATGCTCGACGTGCTCAATGATGACTATGTGCGGACCGCCCGGTCCAAAGGCATGAGCGAATGGCGTGTGGTGCTGAAGCATGCCTTCAGAAATGCCTTGATCCCCATCCTCACCGTCATCGGCCTGACCGCGGCACTGCTCATCTCCGGTGCGGTGGTGACCGAGACGGTGTTCGGCCTGCCCGGCGTCGGCAGCTTGGTCGTCTCGGCGGTGTTGCGGCGCGACTATCCGGTTATCCAAGGCGCGCTGCTGGTCATTGCCGGGCTGTACGTCTTGGTCAATTTCGCCATCGACATGCTCTATCTGGCTGTCGATCCGAGGGTTCGCTACTGATGGCCGCTATCTCGGTGCCGCTCCAGGCAGAGCCAAATATCCTTTCGCGGCTGATGACCCGGCCGACGGCGGCGGTGGGCATCGCCGCACTGATCGCCATCGTGCTCGCCACGATCCTCGCGCCAGTCATCGCCCCCTACGCACCGACCAAGCTCTCCATTGCCAGTCGCCTGCATCCGCCGAGCCTCGACCACTTGTTCGGCACCGACGATCTCGGGCGCGATATCTTTACCCGCATGCTTTACGCCGCGCGCACTTCGCTGACGGTCGGCTTTGCTGTCGTGATCTTCGCCTCGATCATCGGCGTCGTTTTGGGGCTGACTTCCGGCTTCTTCAGAAGGCTCGACGCGCCGGTGTCGCGGTTGATCGACGCCATGATGGCTTTTCCCGACATATTGCTCGCAATTGCGCTCGTGGCGGCACTAGGCGCCACCGCTTTCAATGTCGTGGTCGCCCTCGGCGTGGTTTATGCGCCGCGGCTCGCACGCGTCGTGCGCGCCTCGACGCTGGTCATTCGCGAACTCCCCTATGTCGAGGCGGCCCGCGCACTCGGCGTGCCGACGCCGGTTATCCTGGTGCGGCACGTATTGCGCAACGTCACCTCTCCATTGCTGGTGCAGGCAACCTTCATCTTCGCCAACGCCATCCTGGCCGAGGCCGGTCTGTCCTTCCTCGGCCTTGGCATATCGCCCGACATCCCGACCTGGGGCACAATGATCGCCACCGGCCGCCAATATATGGATCAGGCCGGCTGGATCATGATGTTTCCGGGCGGCGCCATCGTCGTCACGGTGCTGTCGCTGCAGCTCGTCGGCGACGGTTTGCGCGACCTTCTCGACCCTCGTCTGGCAAAGGACATCTGATGTTCGGCAATCGCTCTTCCCAAACCGAAAGGCCGCTGTTGATCAAGGGCGCAAAACCAGTCGGCTTCGGCGGTGGATTTGGCCAGACAGTCGACGTGCTGATCGGCAAGGATGGCCGTATCGCCGAAACTGGCTCAACGATCGCCGTTGGTGACGATGTGGAGATGCTTGACGCCAATGGCGCGTTCCTGTCGCCCGGCTGGACCGATCTTCACGTGCATGTCTGGTACGGCGGCACCGACATTTCGCTGCGGCCGCAGCAATGTGGCGCCGCCCGAGGCGTCACCACGATGGTCGATGCCGGCTCGGCCGGCGAAGCCAATTTCCACGGTTTTCGCGAGTTCATCATAGAGTCGGCGCGAGAGAATATATACGCGTTCCTGAACATAGGTTCGATCGGTCTCGTCGCCTGCAACCGTGTCAGCGAGCTGACCGACATGCGCTCGATCGACATCGACCGCACCATTGCCACCGTCGAGGCCAACCGCGACGTCATCGTCGGACTGAAGGTGCGTGCCAGCCACGTCATTACCGGCGGCTGGGATCTGACGCCGGTCCGGCTGGCGAAGAAGCTCGGCCGCATCCTCAAGCTGCCGCTGATGGTGCACGTTGGTGAGCCGCCACCACTCTATGACGACGTTCTCGGCCTGCTGAGCGAAGGCGACATCGTCACTCATTGCTTCAATGGCAAGGCTGGCGGCTCGATCATCGAGGACGATGATCTTTATCGGCTCGCCGAGGATGCGGCGCAGCGCGGCGTTGTGCTTGATGTCGGCCACGGCGGCGCCTCGTTCTCCTTCGATGTCGCCAAGGCGGCGCTCGAGCGCGGTCTGCCACCGAACACGATCTCGACCGATCTGCACAACCGCTCGCTCGACGGCGCGGTGTGGGATATGGCAACCACCATGTCGAAGCTGTTGTCGCTCGGCATGGCATTCGAGGATGTGGTGACGGCCTCGACGACGGCGCCGCGCCGCGCCATCCGGTTGCCCGCCGACGGGCTGCTGGAAAAGGGCAGGCCGGCGGAATTCACTCTGTTCGACCTCGTCGACGCCGACCTCACCGTGAAGGATTCGCAAGGGGCGACAAGCACGCTGCACCGGCTGTTCGAGCCGCGCTACGCTGTCCTCGGTGCCGAGGCGATCGTCGCCCACCGCCACATGCCGGCGGAAGGGTCCGCGGGCGGTGTGCACGCTTGTCCGCATTGCGGGTGGAAATCATGAGCGGCGCGATCGCCAGCGACGTCATCCTGTCGGTTCGGGACTTGCGGACCTGGTTTCAGACCCGCCGTCTTACCGCCAAGGCGGTCGATGGCGTCACCTTCGACCTGAAGCACGGCAAGACGCTGGCCGTGGTGGGAGAATCCGGTTCCGGCAAGTCGGTGACCAGCCTGTCGATCATGGGCCTGCTGTCACGGCCCGGAAGGATCGCCGGCGGCCAGATATTGTTCCGCGACCGGCAAGAGCATGTCCACGACCTCGCCGGATTTACCCAGAAGGAATTCCGCAAGGTCCGCGGCCGGGAAATCGCGATGATTTTCCAGGAGCCGATGACCAGCCTCAACCCGCTCTTCACGGTCGGCGACCAGATCGGCGAAATGATCGGGCTGCACGAGCCGGTGAACCGGCAGCAAGCGCGCAGCCGTGCGCTCGCCATGCTGAAGCATGTCGAGATTCCGGACGCCGTCTCGCGGCTCGACGACTATCCGCACCAGATGTCCGGCGGCATGCGCCAGCGCGTCATGATCGCCATGGCACTCGCCTGCAGTCCGTCGCTGCTGATCGCCGACGAGCCGACTACGGCCCTCGACGTCACGATCCAGGCGCAGATCCTCGATCTCTTGCGTCGCCTGCAGGTCGAGATGGGCATGTCGATCCTTTTCATCACCCACAATCTCGGTGTCGTCGCCGAGATCGCCCATAATGTCGTCGTCATGTATGGCGGCCGTGTCGTCGAGCAGGCACCGGTCAACGACCTGTTTGCGCACCAGCGCCATCCCTACACGAGGGGGCTGCTGGCCTGCACGCCCAATGCCGCGCGCGACATCGGTGACGACGGCAAGCGCCGGGCGCTCTATTCCATTCCCGGCAGCGTGCCGCCGATCACTGCGCTGCCGCCGGGTTGCGCCTTCGAGCCGCGCTGTGACTTCGCCATTGCGCCCTGTCGGGCGGCACCGCCGCCATTGATGCCGGCAGGACTGCACGGCGCTTCCCGTTGCATCAGGAGTGCAGAGCTGTGAGCGCCCCGATGATAGCCGGTCGTGCGGAGACTGCGCCATTGCTCAGCGTGCAGGGTCTGACAAAGCACTTTCCCGCCCGCAACGGTCGCGTCATTCATGCTGTCGAGGATGTCAGCTTCGACATCAGGCGCGGCTCGACGGTCGGGCTGGTCGGCGAGTCCGGCTCCGGCAAGACCACCGCCGGGCGCGCCATCCTCAGGCTGGTGGAGCCGACCAGAGGCAAGGCGCTGTTCGACGGCGTCGATCTCTTTTCGCTGTCCGCACGTGAAATGCGCAGCTACCGGCAAAAGCTGCAGATCGTGTTCCAGGATCCATTCTCCAGCCTCAACCCGCGCATGCGCATCGCCGCCATCATCGGCGAGGCACTCGACGCGCGCGGCTTTCCGCGAGGCAAGCGGCGTGCCGACAGGGTCGCCGAACTGCTGACCCTGGTCGGCCTGTCGCCTGATCACGCCACGCGCTACCCGCACGAATTCTCGGGCGGCCAGCGCCAGCGCATCGGCATTGCGCGCGCGCTCGCCGTCGAGCCGGAATTCGTCGTCGCCGACGAGCCGGTCTCGGCGCTTGACGTGTCGGTGCAGGCGCAGGTGCTCAACTTGCTCGGTGAATTGCAAAAGCGACTCGGCTTGACGCTGCTGTTCATCGCGCATGACCTCTCGGTGGTCGAATACCTTTGCGACGAAGTGGTGGTGATGTATCTCGGTCGCGTCATGGAGCGTGGTCCGAGCCGTCTTCTCTACGCCGCGCCGCGGCACCCATACACCAGGGCATTGCTGGCGACGGCACCCGTACCCGACCCGACCCGCCGACGCACCCACGTCGCCTTGCATGGTGATATCCCAAGCCCGATTGACCCGCCTTCCGGCTGTGTCTTCCGCACCCGCTGTCCGGAGGCAATTGCCGCCTGCGCCGGGATCATTCCGCCCCTCGACGACATCGGCGGCGGGCATCACGTGGCCTGCATCCGGCACAACGAAAAGACGATCTGATTGGAGTTTGCGTATGACTTTTTCCGAGCTCATGAAGCGACCGGAAAGCACGCCCTACGACCGGCTTTTGGCGCTTGGAATAACGCTGCCCGAGGCGCCGCCGCCGATCGCCAATTTTGTCACATATGTGCAGGAGGGCAAGCTGCTGTTCCTGTCCGGCCAAGGGCCGAGTGAGGCCGACGGCCGGGTCTATACGGGCAAGGTCGGTGCCGACGTGACGGTCGATCAGGCCTATGCCCATGCGCGGCTGACCGGTGTCAACCTCATTGCCGTCATGCACGCAGCGCTCGGCGATCTGCGCCGCGTGCGGCGTGTGGTGAAGCTGTTCGGCATGGTCAACGCCACGCCGGATTTCGCCGACCACCCCGCAGTGATCAACGGCTGCTCGGACCTGCTCATCGATGTTTTCGGCGATCGCGGCACCCATGCCCGCTCTGCGGTCGGCCACGGATCACTGCCGGGAAGAATCAGCGTCGAAATCGAAGCCGTCATCGCCATTGATTGATCGGATCACGAATAGCCGGAGCACAAAACCATGCCTGTCGACGATATCCGCAGCCAGTTGGGCCTCAGGCCCGTCATCAACGTCTCGGGCACGATGACCTCGCTCGGCGCCTCTATTGTCGTTCCCGCGGCTGTCGAGGCTGTGTCCGGTATTCTCACCGAGTTTGTCGAAATGGCCGATCTGCATCGCAAGGCCAGCGCCGTGACCGCCGAATTGACGGGCGCGGAGGCCGGCTTCATCACCGCCTCCTGTTCCGCGGCAATCAGCCTGGCCGTGGCGGCCAGCATGACCGGCCCGGACCTTGCCGCGATCGAACGGCTGCCGGATACTGCCGGACTGAAAGACGAGGTCGTCATCTAGTCCGGCCACATGGTCAGCTACGGCGCACCGATCGAACAGGCGATTCGCCTCGCCGGCGCCAAGGTCGTGCCGGTCGGTCAGGCGACCAGCGCCTCGGCGTATCAACTCTCAGGCGCCATCACCGAGCGCACTGCTGCAGCAATCTACGTCGTGTCGCACCATGTCGTCGAGTATGGGCAAATCCCGCTGAAGATGTTCGTCGAAGCAGCCCATGCACGCGAGGTCCCGGTCATCGTCGACGCAGCGTCCGAATACGACCTGGCGGGCTTTCTCGCCAGCGGAGCCGATCTGGTGCTGTATTCGGGTCATAAGTTCCTGGGCGGCCCGACATCCGGTATCGTCGCAGGCTCGAAGGCGCGGGTGCGCGACGTCTATCTGCAGAACCGGGGCATCGGGCGCGGTATGAAAGTCGGCAAGGAAGGCATCGTCGGTGCGCTCGCTGCTCTCCAGGCCTGGAAAACGCGTGACCATGACGGTATCCGTGCTCGCGAACGCCGAGCGCTCGACTGCTGGGCGGAGGTGCTCGAGGGGCGGCCCGGCATCACCACCGCCATCGTACCCGACCCGACCAGCAATCCGCTCGATCGCTTGAAGGTGTCGGTTGATGCCGGCGAAGCCCGCATTACGGCCTGGGATCTGGCCGACCGGCTGGCAGCCGGCAATCCGCCGGTGGTGGTCCGCGATCATGAAGTCGAGCACGGCTATTTCTTCCTCGATCCCTGCAACTTGCATCCCGACGAAGAATTCGTTGTGGCGGCACGGCTTGCCGAGGAGCTTGATGGCGCGCGCAAGTCGAATGCGATCATCGCCACACCATGGCACGAACGTCTCATGGCGCGCGAGGCTGCGATCCTCAACTGGCCGGATTGAGGATGGCTGTGGTAAATGCCCCGGCTGTCTTACAGTGCCCGCAAAACCGAGAATGCCATGTCCACGATAGCGCCCGACCTGCACCTGAACCCCGCTGAAGACCCGCGGGAACCCCGCCGCTCGCGCACCAGCGGTATCGACCGTGCGCTGCAGATACTCGACTATCTGCAAAAGCAGGGTCGGCCAGCTACCGCATATGAGATAGCGCACGACATCGGCGCCCCGCTGTCGACGATCTATGTCATCGTCGACGATCTGGTCGAAAAGGAACTGCTGGACCGCAAGGACGGCGGCCTGCTCTGGCTGGGCCCGCGGCTTTATCAGTACGGCTTGACCTACGCTCGCACGTTGGACCTGCTCAACGTGGCAACGCAGGAGATGCACGAACTGGCCCAGAGTTCGAAAGAGACGATCCAGCTATGCGGCCGTGACGGTGACCATATGGTCGTGCTTGCGATGGAAGAGGGCAAAGATCATTTCCAGGTTACATCTCGCGTCGGGACCCGGACGCCACTGAACTGGACAGCGTCGGGCCGGCTGCTCGTCGGCCATTTGCCGGAAGCCGAACGCCGCGCCATTTTCGCCCGATCCGCGATCGCCTCTCCGACCGGACGCGCCGAGACGGACGAGGATGTGCTCGCTCGGGCGGCCGCCGCAGCACTGGAGCAGGGGCTGTCGATCCAGGCTGGAGAATCTGACTTTTCAGTTGCCTGCATTGCGGCTCCCATCCGTGACAACCAAGGAGCCTGCCGTGCCACGATCTCGATCGTCGTCCCGGATGTGAAGCTGAAGCAAAAAAACCCGGATTTGATTACGATGGTCAAGACCAGTGCGCGCCGCATCGAGTCGCGGCTCGGTTGGCGAGCCGACCGGCCATAACGAACGCCCGGCGCGAGTTGGTAAAATCGCGGGATGGTGCGCTTTTGCACATCCCGCTCACCGAACCAGAAATGATCCCATTGGACTGCCGTGACCGGTGTCATCGCGCTGCACTCTGCGGTGCTGGCACGCTGCGAGCAACAACTAGACCAACTTCAAACAGGGCTTGCCAAAGGCATTGCAGCTGGCGATTCAGAAGGCAATGCGTGACTTGATCGAAACCGTTACTGCGTTTCGAGGGCCGGCGAAATTGAGGTCTAAATCGCTGGGCGTCTCACAGCGCTCCTGGACGAGAATGCCTTTCCTAACTGCGTCAAAGGGCTGTGGGAAAGCTGGTCGCGGGAGCGCGCTGCCGCCTTTACCATACTCACCGGAGTACCGGTTCCGGCTTCGCTGCTGCGGCTGAACGAACGGAGCCTATCCCTGACCTTCGCGCGCCGATTGTTTACTAGCTTCCCGCCAACGACAACCCACTGGCGCGCTCGCATAGTAGGGCAAGCAATTCGCTGCGCCGCGCTTCCGGTGTGTCGACGGGCAACACGAAGCAAAGGGTCTTGTTGATGCTGCCGTTGCCGTCGCGGATGGGCGCGGCCATGCACCAGGTGAAGCGGTCGGCCAGAGCGGCGGTCTCGCTGAAACCTTGCTGGCGCGCCAGAGCGACATCGCCGAAGAACTCGGCTGGCGGAATGACGCGGCCGTCGGGAAGCTTGTAGTCGCCAGGCGGAATGAAGCCCCGTATTTCCTGCTCGCTCATATGGCCGAGCAGCAGCCTTCCGGACGCCGTCCACGGGATCGGCACCTCGACTCCGACATCGCTTGAAATCCGAAACGGGCCAGGAGAGTCCCGGCAATCAAGGACGACGTATTTGTTCCCGCGCAGGCCACACAGTTGGACGGTCTCGCCCGTCTCCGCGGCTAGTCTGTCCAGGGTTTCGATAATGCGCCGGTAATGAGCGTTATGATGTGAGTAGGCCCAGCCGAACAGATGCATCGCCTTTCCGAAATAGACGTAGCCTTCCGTTCCGACATTTTCGAGCATTTCGGCTTCAAGCAGACTGTTGACGATTTCATAAGTGGTTGAACGCGGCGCGCCGATCATCTTGGCGATGTCGCCGACGCGCATCGGCGCGCGGTGCCGCAGAAGGGCCTCGAGTAGCATGATGACGCGATCGATCCCGCGACGCCGTTCACCATTGCGCGGCTCGGCGCCGGCTTCCGTTTCAATTAGACCAGAGACGCCGTCGCTCATGTAGGCCGCACCCGCGCAAAAATCATTTCGGCCCTCGTCTCAAGACGCTTGAAAGATGTCAAGGCTCAGTCTAGCATCCCATTTGTCCGATATACAGGCCTATTGTCTGAAATATCGGACAATAACGAGCCAGGCGCAAAAAGTCCCGACGAGAAAACTGGCGGTTTCCGATGCGGCAACCGGCGGGTTTTCTCGTCCCGACCCCGCACGCCCAGGCATAACCTCAGAAGGGAACAATCATGACGAAATCATCGTTTTTCGCATCCGCCAGTGCCCTTTGCCTCGGCCTTCTCCTCAGCCTCGGCGCCGGCTCGCAGGCCAACGCCGCCGCTAAATGCATCAAGGGCGATCGCAAAGCGCCATATACGATCGGCTGGGCCAATATCTATTCAGTGCCGACCTGGATGAAGCAGACACAGGGCACGATCGAAGCCGAAGTCGAGACTTTGAAGAAGCAAGGCTTGGTCGACAAGCTCGTCGTGACCGATGCCCAGGGCGACGCCAACGTCCAGATCCAGCAGATCCAGTCGATGATCGATTCCGATGTCGATGCCATCATCCTGATCGCTGGTTCGTCGACCGCGCCGGCGCGCGTGCTGGCGGACGCCTGCGCCAAAGGCATCGCCATCATCAACTTCGACAGCCTCGTCGACACCGACCAGGTGACCGCCAAGGTCAACACCGATTCCGCCCAGTGGGGCGACCAGGCGGCCAAGTTCCTGATCGACGCCATCGGCGGCAAGGGCAAGATTCTAATCCTCAACGGCCCAGCCGGTGTTTCGGTCAGCGACGACCGGCGCAAAGGCGCCGATGCCGAGCTTAAGGCCCATCCCGATGTGAACGTGCTTGCCGAGACGAACACGCCCTACAATGTCGCGCCCGCCCAGGAAGCCGTCACCAGCCTGCTTTTCGCCAACCCCGAAATCGACGGCATCCTGTCGCTGGGCGGCGCGTTGTCGGCGGGTGCCGTGCTCGCGCTCGACAAGCAGGGCCGCGACCAGGTGCCCATCACCGGCGAGAACGCGCGCCAGTTCCTCGAATTGTGGAAGGAAAAGGGCCTAAAGAGCTGGGCGACGATGCAGCCGAACTGGCTCGGCGCCTTCGCCACCTACACCGCCGTCCAGGCACTGGAGGGCGAGGATGTGCCGGCTTTCGTCAAGATCCCGCTGCCGGTGATCGACAATTCCAACATCGACGAATACCTCGCCCGGGCGAAGGATTTCCCGGCTGACGGTTACATCTATTCGCCGTACGATGAGGATCTGTTCAAGAAGCTGCTGGCCCAGAAATAAGCCTGAAGGGTTGTAGCATTGACAACCACGGCTACGCTTCTCGCCGCGCGGGGGGTGTCGAAGTCCTTCTTCGGCAACCCCGTTCTGCGCAATGTTACCATCGCTCTTCAGCCGGGCCGCGTGCATGCGCTGCTGGGCGAGAACGGCGCAGGTAAGTCGACACTGATCAACCTTTTGTCCGGCGCCTTGCGCCCGGACGGCGGGGCGATCGAGGTCGATGGGCGCCCGGTCTCGCGCATGACCCCCGCTAATGCGCGACAGGCCGGGATCGCCGTTGTCCAGCAGGAACTCAGCCTGACGGCCAGCCTGTCCATTGCCGAAAACATCGGGCTCGGCGCCTATCCTAAGCGGTTCGGCTTAATCGACTACAACGAGCTTGCCGTCCGGGCCAGGGCCGCATGCGATCTTGTCGGGCTTTACGAACCGCTGTCTACGCCGGTGGGGCACCTGTCGCTCGGCCGCCGGCAGATGGTGGAGATCGCCAAGGCGCTTTACCGCCGGCCGCGCGTGCTCATTCTCGACGAACCCACGTCATCGCTATCGGCAACGGAGACAAAAATCCTCACCGACCTGCTGGAGAGGCTTCGGGGCGAGGGCATCGCTATTCTCTACATCTCACACCGACTGAACGAGGTGATGACGCTGTGCCAGCATGTTACCGTGCTCAAGGACGGGATCTGCACGGCGGACTGCTCGCTGGAAGGAACCGATGCCGCCGGGCTGGTACGGCTGATGGTCGGCCGCGACCCCGGCGATCTCTTTCCACGATGGCGGCCTTCGCCATCGCCGGCCGACGCCATCTCGGTTCGTAATTTTTCGGCCGGCCTGATGCGCGACGTTGATCTCGACATCAGGACGGGCGAGGTGTTTGGCATCGGCGGCCTGGTCGGGCAGGGGCAGGAAGATCTGCTGCTTGGCCTCTACGGCGCAATCCCCGCCAGGACGGTATCCGCGACGGTAAACGGTGTTTCGGGTTTGCCCGGCGGCGTGCCGAAAGCCAATGCGCTCGGCCTCGCTTATGTCCCGGCTGACCGCAAGCGCGAAGGCCTGCACCTGATCCATCCCATCATCACCAATATGATGCTGCCCGCCTTCGCAAGGCTGCCGGCGCTGAAGCTGCGCAGCCGGCGGGCCGAGCGCGATATGGCAAGGGGCCTCGCCGCCCAGCTTGCCATCAAGGGCGACCTCGACCGCCCGGCGCTGGCACTCTCAGGTGGCAACCAGCAGAAGGTCGCGCTGGCGAAATGGATGCCACACGATCCGCTTGTGCTTCTCCTCAACGATCCGACGCGGGGCGTCGATGTCGAGACCAAGCGTGAGATCTACATGATGCTTCGCAACCTCGCCGCCGCCGGCAAGGCGATCGTGCTGCTCAGTTCTGACACACCCGAACTGGTGCACCTTTGCGACCGTGTCGCCGTGGTCCGCGAAGGCCGCATCGTGGCCATGCTCGAGCGCGAGGCACTGAGCGAGGAAGCCATCGTTTCCGCCGCAATGGGCGCCGAACAGCAGAAAGTTGCAGAATGAGCACGGTTGCATCCCCAAGCCAAGCCGGCGCGCTCTACTGGCCGGTTCAGTTGCGCCGCAATGTCGGCGTGCGCAGCCTGTTCGCTGTGGTCCTGGCGTTCGTCATTGCCTACGGTTTCCTGTTTCCCGGCCTCTTGACAGCGTCCGGCTTCGCCAAATTCACCCAGAGTTGGTTTCCACTGGCGCTGGTTGCGATGGCTCAGGCGATCCTCATGCTCACCGGCGGCATAAGCCTGGCCATCGGCGCAATGGTCAGCCTGGGCGCGGTGATCGCTGCGACGACGATGACTGGACCGCTAGGCGTAGCCGGCGGCGCCGCCGCGGTGGCGCTGACCGGTCTCGGCATCGGTGCCGCGATCGGGTTCATCGTCGTAAAACTTCGGTTGCCGGCGATCGTGGTGACGCTCGCTGGCTCCTTCATTATCGGCGGTGCTGCGCTGCTCATCCTGCCGAGGCCGGGCGGCGCCATACCCGAGTGGCTGTCGGACCTGCTTGCCGGCAACACGCCGGCGGCATTCGTGCTGCTGGTACTCATCGTGCTTCTGTGGAAACTCTATCTCGCCACGCCGCTTGGTTTGAGCATCTATGCTGCTGGCGAAAATCCCGTCGGCGCCTACCGCTCCAGCGTGCCGGTCGACGGTGCCCGCATCGCCGCCTATGCGATTAGCGGCCTGCTTTGCACAGGCGCCGGTCTGTTCGTCGCCGCGCAAACGGGTTCGGGTGATCCAGTCATCGGCACTGCGTTCACGCTGAATTCCATTGCCGCCGCGGTGCTCGGCGGAGTCGGCTTCCTCGGCGGCCAGGGCACGATGCGCGGCGCGCTTGCCGGCAGCCTGCTGCTCAGCCTGATGATCAGTGTCATGTTCTTCCTCGGCTTCACGCCAGTTGCTCAGTATGTCGCCCAAGGCCTCATTATCATCGGGGCGGTCGCCATCCCGCAATTCCGCAAGGTGCAGCAATGACAGCACGGAAAGAGAGCACGCGCGGCAGGCGGGCGTTGACGATCCTGCGCAGCCGGCCCTTCCTCACGGTCGCTATCGTTGCCGCGGTGTGGATCGCGGCGAGCTTCGCTTCACGTGGCTTCGGCGCTTATGGTCATTTGCGCTATTTGGTCGAGTTGGGCGCGGTGATCGGCCTGGTCGCGGCAGGCCAGACCTTCGTGGTGATTGCCGGCGGCATCGACCTTTCCGTCGCGGCGATTGTCACGGTCAGTGCCGTCAGCCTCCCGCTGCTCTCATTGCAGGCGGATCCGACCGGGCTCACAGCCGTTCTTGCAGTGCTTGCGTTGACGACCGCGATAGGTCTCGTAAACGGGCTGGGCGTGGCGCTGTTGCGCGTTCATCCGATGATCATGACACTGGCGATGGCGACATTCCTGCAAGGTCTGCTGATCATCATCGCCGGCGGCAGTGCCGTGACCGCTGAGAACCCGCTGGTCCGCTGGCTCGGCAATGCGCGGCCGGTCGGTATTCCGGCAGGCGTGCTTTTGTGGGTGGTCATTTCAGTGATCGTTCTGACCACGATGCATGCGACATCCCTTGGCGCCCGGATATTCGCGATGGGCGCCAATCCGCTCGCCGCGGCGCTGTCCGGGGTTCCCGTCGCCTCGACCACGCTCGCGGTCTACGGCATCAGCGGCTTCTGTTCGGGACTTGCCGGTGTGTTGGTCCTCGGCATGAACGGACAAGGCTATGTCGGTATTGGCGATCCTTATCTGCTCGCCTCGATTGCCGCCGTGGTGCTTGGCGGCACCTCGATCCTCGGCGGGCTGGGCACCTATGCCGGCACCATCCCCGGCGCCATCCTGCTGGTTACGATCACGGCGCTGATCACCGTCGTCAACGCATCGCCCGGCTGGCGCAGTATCCTGTTCGGGTCGCTGATCCTAGGGCTGCTGCTTCTCTCAGGCAGGGAGCAGGCCCGCCGATGACATATCGTCCAGCCGATAAATGCGCCGTGCATTGCCGTAGAACAGTGCCGTCTGCTCGTCCGCGGAAAGCTCTCCTGCAATGGCCTTGAAGCTGTCATACACCGCACCGAACGATGCATGCAGGCCGGCGACCGGAAAGTCGCTGCCGAACATCGCGCGCCGCGTACCGAAACAGTCGATGCAATGCATGACAACCGACCTTAGGCTGGCGAGCGTCCAATCATGATCGTAGGCGACCAGATCCGATATCTTGATGGCGACGTTCTCGCGCTCCGACAAAAGCCGCAGCCCTTCGCGCCACACCCGCATCCCGTCCGCATCGCGATCGATCGGGCTGCCGCAGTGGTTGAGAACAAAGAGCTGGTCCGGAAAGGCCGCTGCGAGGCGCGCCGCGCCGGTGAGCTGGCGCGGAAACACCATCAGGTCGAAAACCAGCCGGTGGCGCCCAAGCAGGGACAGGCCGGCACGCCAGGCCTGATCGTCCATGATGCCATCACGGGCAGCAAAACGGCGGGCAGGATCCGGATCCCAGCTCAGTATGTCGCGCACACCGACGACACGGTCGAATGCCGCCTGCGCCTCGACCAGTGCCGGCGCTTGGCGGCTCGCCAGCGGTATGTGAACGACATAACGGGCGGCCACGCCGCGCGACTTGTCGAGCGTTTCAAGCCACCGCGTTTCGCCGACGCAGTCATCCCCGGTCCAGCCGGCTTCGACATGGACGGTTGCGACGACATTGTGCCGGCCGGCGTCGCGCAAATAATCTTCAGGAAGGTAGTTTCGCCGCAACGGGCCAAGCTCCCCCAGACCGCCGCGTTCGCCAGCCGTTGTGGCGAGCCAGGGGTGCCGGCTGAGGCCGAGATCCCAAAGATGATGGTGGGCATCGATGATCGGTCCGCGGTAAGGTGTTGGCACGCATCTCTCTCATGGTGTGGCCGGAATCGGAAATCGATCCGGACTTCATCCTGTGAAGGAAGGACTAGCATCGGATGACCGAAAGCTCACCCGTACTGTCGCTGGCGACCCGAGAAAATTTCCTCCTCGATGACCGTATCCGCGGCGTGCCGCCTGGCACCCTCGGCTTGGACAGCAGCCTTGTCGCATCTGAGCGCTGGCATCCAGCGCATGGGCGTATGTCGTTGCCGGTGTTGACCGTCGACGAGGAGGCCTTCATCGCCAATCGTGACCTGTTCCTGCGCTATGCGCGAGAACGGGGCGCCGTGATCGCCCCGCATGCCAAGACCCCGATGGCGCCTGATCTTGCCCGGTCCCTGATCGAGGCCGGAGCATGGGGCACGACCCTCGCCGACATAAGGCAGGCCACAGTGATGCTCCGAGCCGGACTCTCTCGGCTGATCATCGCCAATGAGGTCGGCGGACCAGGTGGTGCGAACCGGCTTGCGGTTCTTGTCAGCGCCTGGCCAAGCGCCGAGTTCTACGTTTTCGCCGATTCGATCGCCGCCGTGAATGCGCTTGCCGAAGCCTGGCGGGCCAATGCGACGCTGCCGCCATTGCGCGTGCTCGTCGAACTTGGAGCGGGGAGGGCAGGCGCCCGGACCACCGGCGAAGCCGAGGCGATTGCCGACGCGATTGTAGCAGCCGGCGGCCGGCTGCTGATCGCCGGCGTCGCAACCTATGAAGGTGCCGCGGCGCAGCCCGATCCTGGCCGCACGGATGAGGCGATATCCGCCCTGCTGACAATGACAGCCGACATGTTCCTGCGGCTCCGCGCCCGCGTCGGCGGCGACACCCCGCTGATCGTCACGGCAGGCGGCTCGGTATACTTCGACAAAGTGGTCGCAGCGCTTTCGCCTCTCGTTTCCGGGGACGGCAGCGCGACTCTGGTGCTGCGAAGCGGCGCCATCTTCTTCCACGACCATGGCGTCTACGACCGCTCGCTCGGCGCACTCGATGCCCGCGAGGGTTTTGCAGTCGGCGGCTTCAATGCGTCCGCACGAAATTCGTTCCGTCCGGCTTTGCGCCTGTGGGCCGAGGTACTGTCGCGGCCGGAGCCCGGCCTTGCGATCTGCGGCATGGGCATGCGCGACGTGTCGTTCGACCAGGGCTTTCCGATGGTCCTGACCATCTTTCGTGCCGGCAAGCAGCTGCCGATAGCGCGTGGCGAGGTCTTCAAGCTCAACGACCAGCACGCCTTCCTGACAATTGCGTCGGGCGACGACATTGCCGTCGGCGACACCGTTGAATTCGGCATCTCCCATCCCTGCACCTGCCTCGATCGCTATCGCGTGATCTTCGGCGTCGACGCGGCCGGGTATGTCAGCCACGCCTTTCCCACCTATTTCGGCTGACCATCGTCGCGATTTCCAAAAAGAGAACCTCGAAAGGATCCGATATGATCAAGTACTTCCAGTCCGGCTCCCGCATGTCGCAGGCGGTCGTCTATGGCGGCCTCGTGCACATAGCGGGCCAGGTCGCAGACGATCGCAAGGCCGGCATCGAGGGTCAGACGAGCGAGGTACTCTCCAAGGTCGAGGCGCTCCTGGTCGAGGCCGGCAGCAGCAAGTCGAAGCTCGTGGCGGTCAACATCTTCCTGCCGCAGATTGGCGATTTCGACGCCATGAACAGTATCTACGATGCCTGGGTGGATTCCGCCCGTCTGCCGGCGCGTGCCTGCGTCGAGGCGCGTCTCGCTGATCCTGACCTCCGCATTGAGGTCACCGCCGTCGCGGCTGTGTGAACCGTCGCCATGCACACCGGCATCAGCCATTCGCTCGATTTCGATCGGGACGGCAAGACGCTCAGCCATCTGAGCATCCCGTTCTCGATAGACCGTTCGCCATATTTCCAAATCAAGGTCCCGATCTGCCTCATTCGCAACGGTGAGGGTCCGTCGCTGCTTCTTATGGCCGGCAATCACGGCGATGAATATGAAGGCGAGCTGTCCTTGGCGAAGCTGGTCCGCCGGCTCGATCCAGCGCGCGTCAGGGGCCGCGTCACCATCCTGCCGATGGCCAATGTGCCGGCGGTGATGGCCGCCAAACGCTGCTCGCCGCTCGATGGCGGCAATCTCAATCGCGCCTTTCCCGGAGATCCGTCGGGCACGCCGACAAGCCGGCTCGCCAACTTTCTCGAGACAGACCTGTTCCCCCGACACGACATTGTCTTCGACATCCATTCGGGGGGCACTTCGATGGAACATCTGCCGACTGCACTCGTCGAGCACAATGCCGATCCCGAGCGCCACAGGCGCGGGGTGGAGCTGATGCGGGCGCTCTGCATGCCCTATGGGTTCGTGGCCGACAATGGCCAGGCCTCGCCGACCTCCATGGGCGCAGCGCGCCGTGCCGGCGTCATCGGCGTCAGCGGTGAGTTCGGGGGCGGCGGCACCGCCACGGTCGACACGATGGCGATCACCGCTCGCGCGATCGACAATCTGCTGATTGCGCTAGGCCTGGTCGACGGGCCAGTTGTTGGCGCGGAGTCAATGCATTCGATGCCGACGCGACTGCTTTCGCTTTCGCGGCATAGCCAAGGCCTCTACGCCACCCGCCGCGGCTGGTTTGAACCCGCCGTGAGGGTTGGCGACAGCGTGAACGCCGGACAATTGGCTGGCTGGTATCACGATCTCGAAAGGCTCGATCTTGCCGAGGAAGCCTTGCATTTTGCCGAAAACGGCATCGTGCTTTCGCGGCGGCTGCATACAATGTGCGAGGCAGGAGACTGCCTCATGCAAGTCGCCGAACCCGTAGAAACCTAAAGGGAAACCGCACGGCGTCTGCCTGCTGCGTCACTCTGGAGAACTGAGGATATCTTATGCAGCTTTCCATGTGGACCTACCCCTGGGATGTCCAGGATCTGGGTTTCGAGATGGTCGAACGCGATCTGGTCGAACGCGCGGGACTCAACATGATCAGCCTTGCTGCCTCGTATCATGCGGGGCGCTTCCTTCAGCCGCGCAGCCCGCGCCGCAAAGCCTATTTCCCGGAGGACGGCACGATCTACTTCAAGCCAACCGCCGCGCGGTGGGCCGACCTCGCAATTCAGCCCAAGGTGGCGGACGTGATCTCGCAGGGCGGCGACGTGCTTGGCGAGCTCGTTCGCAGACGAGACGCCAATGGGCTGGGTGTTTCGTGCTGGACGGTGTGCCTGCACAACACCCGCGCCGGCATGCTTTATCCGCAGGTGGTCACCCGAAATGCCTTCGGCGATCCCAATTATTACAACCTTTGTCCCTCGCATCCGGATGCGCGCGCCTATGTTCGCGCGCTGGTCGCCGACGTTACGCACACTTACAAGCCGGACAGAATCGAGCTCGAAAGCCCGTCATTCATGAGCTTCGCCCACGAATATCATCACGAGAAGGACGGTGTCGGGCTGACCGCGGAAGATGACTTCCTTCTGTCGCTGTGCTTTTGCCCGTCCTGCCTCGCACGCGCCGCATATGCCGGCATTGATGGCGAGGCGGCGCGCAAACTGGTCAGGGGCTGGATCGTCGAGACCTGTGATCGTGCCGTTCCGGCACCGCGTTTTCCGGACTTTCCGAACGGTAGCTTCGATACCTTCCGGCCCTGGCCAGAATTATACGATTTTCTGCTGTGGCGGTTCGAGCCGGTGACCAGCTTGGTTGCCGAGCTGCGCGACGTTGCCGATCCGGGCACACGTGTCCTCATCATTGACCTGAAGGACGGCTGGTTGGGCGGCTGCGATCTGGCAGCTCTGGGCCAGGCTTGCGACGGCGCGATCCTGTGCGCCTACGATATGCAGGCCAGCGATGTCGCAGATCTCATGGCCACTGGCCATGCCACGCTCGGAGCAGAGAAATTCCTTGGGACCGGTTACCGGCTGTTCCATCCGGAAATGGCAGGCCCCGACATTCTCGCCGCCAAAGTGAAACCGGCGCTGGCGGCGGGCGTCGATGGCATCAATTTCTACAATTACGGCCTTGTCCCTGCCGCACGCCTCGATTGGGTGAGTGCCGCACGAGCTGTGTGAACGATCGATCCACGGCCGATCCAGTAGACCTCATTTTCGCTCGAGCTTTGCGCGTAATGCCGGAGAGGCGCTCGGAGGACTTCCCGCATGGATCCTCGCATCGCTTTGGCCGGCGGCCAGCAGCCTAGATGTTTAGTCCCGGCATTTGCTGGAGCGGATTGAGAGTGAAGCGCTCGGGCTGGGAAGCCCATGCCTTGCAGATGAACTCGTAGGGCGTGAAGCCCTT